>DHDL01000027.1 GCA_002399345.1 Thermoanaerobacterales bacterium UBA4877 | reverse complement strand
GATGGCTCCATTTGCGTCTTTATTGAAGGAGGTGACCTTGGCGACCTCTACTCCGGTGAGCTCGTTATGGGGTCCTGTGAAGCGTACGGGTGATACTCCTTCTATGAAGTTTATTCCTTCTTCTATGGCTTCGGTGTGTTCCCATGTATGGGAGGGTACGTCTTCTCCGGATTCGATTTCCGCGCACCTTGCCCCTTACACCTTTAGTATATATGTGTTATACTGGATATTTAAGGAATAATATACGAATTTTGTTGCACAGAGTTGCATTATATAGATTATGTCCCATATATAACATAATCTTTAAAACGTTATGTTAGTAAAATTCCAGCTAAATTCTATCTAAAGGCATACCCTTGGAATACATCGCATCGATCTTGGGGGGATAAAGTATGTCTATAAAAAAGCCGGATACCGATAGCATACTGGCAGATGCATTGCTTGAATTATTGAAAGAAAAACCGTTTGAAAAGGTCACTGTAGATGAAATAATCAATAGGTGCGGGGCATCATGATCCACGTTTTACCGCCATTTTAAAGATAAATACGATCTGATGGATTGGATCTATTTAAAGCTGATAATTTTAAAGGTCCACTCCCACCTGCGTCAAATACAAAGCTCACCACACCAAAAATAATAATATAGATGCTCTCTACAAAACCTCCAAGTATTGTCGGCATGAGGGTTACGATATATCTATCAGAAACATCGCAACAAACAAAATTGGCTACAATTTCGTGATTATGCGACTTTGTCATAAGATATGAACAGACATTTTATTGATTGCAGGTACCAGATCTATTATGGTTAAAAGTGCGCAAAAATACAAATAACAATTATTCTTGTATTGAAAATTCAACAGCATGCTATTGACTTTCTTATTTCTTCATGCTATCCTGTTATTGTTAATTGGGAGGTGCAGCAATGATACCAGAAAATCCATGCGGCTTTCTTATTAAGCAAATCAACGACGCTTTGGAAAAACAGGCGAATAACGCTTTACGTGAGCAAGGTTTAACGATGGTGCAAGTTACCGTTCTGCTTTACCTAAATGACCAGGCCAATAAGCAGGCGAATCTAAAAGAAATTGAAAAGTTTTTGCATGTGGCACAGTCCACATCGGCAGGTGTCGTAACCCGTTTAGAACAAAAGGGGCTTTTGGAGAGCTATACCAACACCACTGATAAGCGTATCAAAACAGTAAGGCTTACAAAAGCAGGGCTAGAATGCTGTATCAACTCACGAGATAACTTGGAAAACGCAGAAAAAATGTTGATGTCTGGCCTTACATCAAAGGATCAAGAATCATTAAGAAAATTGTTGCTAAAGGTTAGTAAAAATGTAAAATAACTGCTCGCCTACTCGGCGGGCAATTATTAGTACAGTATCAACAGCAAGCTATTAATACTACGCTATCAAAAAGGAGCGTGCTTTATGGAAAATAAAAAAACGTTGGAAATGTTCACTACTATGCCGGTACCTAAGGCGGTTGTCAAAAATGCGATTCCCGCAATGACAGCCATGATTATGGTTCTCATTTATAATTTAGCGGACACTTTCTTTGTGGGCCAAACAAATGACGCATTGCAAGTAGCGGCGGTTTCAATTGTCACACCGGTATTTTTGATTTTTATGGCAGTGGGAACGGTTTTCGGCATAGGCGGAACCTCGATCATATCCCGTGCAATGGGTGAGGGACGTAAGGAATACGCTCGTAAGGTATCCGCTTTTTGCATGTGGAGCTGTGTAATTGTCGGTGTCATTATGTCGGCACTGTTCCTCATTTTCATGGAACAAATCCTATCACTGGTAGGCACAAGTTCTGGCACATGGGAATATGCCAAAAGCTATTTAACAATTGTTTCCTTTTGCGGCCCATTTGTGTTGATTGGCAACTGTTACTCCAATATCCTGCGTGCTGAGGGCCAAGCAACAAAAGCCATGATGGGGATGCTGCTTGGCAATCTTCTCAACGTAATCCTCGACCCGATCATGATACTCAGCTTTGGCTGGGGCATCACAGGTGCGGCCATTGCAACTGTTATCGGCAATATTGTGGGAGCAATGTATTATATCTTGTATTTTTTGCGGGGAAAATCCACTTTAAGCATCAGCATTCGGGATTTCACAGTGAAAGACAAGGTGTGCAGCGGTGTTCTTTCCATAGGTATCCCCGCCTCACTGGGCTCATTATTGATGAGTGTATCCAGCATCATTATGAATAACCAGATGGTAGCATACGGCGATATGGCGGTTGCCGGAATCGGTGTCGCTATGAAAATCCTCATGGTAACTGGAATGCTCTGCATCGGTCTCGGTCAAGGCGTACAACCACTTTTAGGATATTGCGTAGGGGCAAAAACTTGGGAACGGTTCAAACAGATTATGAAAGTCTCACTTCTATTTGCATTGTTACTGGGATGCAGTCTCACCGGTCTATGTTACCTGTTTACCAACCAGCTTGTACATGCTTTCCTTACAGAGACCAATGCGTTTGGATACGGTGTGCAGTTTACCAAAATACTTTTGACTACAAGTACGCTATTCGGAATATTTTATGTTATTGTCAATGCCATACAGGCAATGGGTGCAGCAGTATCCTCTCTTATAATTAATCTGAGCCGCCAGGGAATCATTTACATCCCGGCATTATTCATTCTGAAGTCATTGTTCGGAGCAGTCGGCCTTGTATGGGCACAGCCTGTGGCCGATATTTTATCTATTGGGCTTGCGGTCCTACTGTATTTTGCTACCATTAAAAAGATGATGCAGCAAGCCTAACAACCGAGGCAGTCTTGTGCCAAGTCACAACTCTGTACTGTAAATAACTTCATTAATCCAGCTCCAGGAAAAGGAATCTCGCTAGGTGGGTTTGTAACTTTATAACTTTTTTCTTTAATAAGCTATATACTTTGTCGGTACATAGTCTATGTTGTCCGTCAGATACCGTTTGATGCCTCTTATGGCTATGGGCTCATCCACAAGTATGCCGCGCTTACAGGGATGCTGGCATATACGGCTGCATACTGAGGGCAGAGGGCATTTATTCCATATGAGTTTATACACTTCTGCTTCTTTTCCTACTCTTGTGAGATTGATATATCCCTGTGGGCTGATACCTATAGTGCACTCTGTAGTACATGCTTTCTCAGTTGACAATGATACCATCTCGTCAAAGATTAAAGCAGGCTGCGAGGTTCACGATGGGCAGAGTCTGTTCCCAACACAACAAGACTCCGCGCCTCGGCAATAATTTTGTGACGATGATATTACCTTTTTATTTTGTTATTTCTTGTTTCATAAACTGTAGCAGGAAATATACGTACGCCATGTCAAATACAAAGCTCACCGCACCAAACATAATAATATAGATGTTTACACTTTCTACAAAACCTCCGAGTATCGTAGGTGCAAGAGTTCCGATACATTTACAAACTGATATCAGCATAGACTGGCCCTTTGTGTCCCCTCGCTGGAATAGCATTGAAAGAAACATGATAGACATTGCCGCATTCTGAGCAAAAGCCGAATACTGTGAAGCCGCAACCACCGAATCAAAGAAGCACAGATAAAAAGCCAGCTGCATAATCACGCAGCACAAAATCACCATAATACTGTATGGTAAAAAATATTTTCTTGCTTTATCCGGCAGCGTCTTTCTTCCATATTTGAACCACGTAACCAGTATAACAACATCAAAACAAGCCCACACAACGTTTGCTATCGACTGTACAGGATTAAATGCATAATGAATAAAAAGTCCATCTATCGAATATATAACTTCCCACGC
>DHDL01000017.1:6875-7745 GCA_002399345.1 Thermoanaerobacterales bacterium UBA4877 | reverse complement strand
CCTGACATTTAACGTTATCGGTGTATTTCTACAGAGTTTGCTTGAATCCGGAATAGCATGGCTGACCGGGTTAACGGATGCGGGGCTTGCGGCGATCAATGTTAACCACACCCTGCGGTCACTCATCATAGACGGTATCTTTAACGGAGTAGGGACTGTACTCAGTTTCGTACCGATCATCGTCATACTGTTTTTCTTTCTTTCTATATTAGAAGATACCGGATACATGGCCCGTGTAGCATTCGTAATGGATAAACTGCTCAGAAAGATAGGTCTCTCCGGCAGAAGTATCGTGCCTATGCTTATAGGGTTCGGCTGCACCGTGCCCGGCGTAATGGCAAGTCGTACGCTGCCATCCGAGCGGGACCGCAAGATGACCATTATGCTTACACCTTTTATGAGCTGTTCGGCAAAACTACCGATTTACGGATTCTTTACGGCGGCATTTTTTCCGAAATACGGCGGCCTGGTCATGACGGGACTTTATTTCCTCGGCATTGTTGTGGGCATTATTGTTGCTATTTTTTCTAAAAACACAATGTTCAAGGGCGAGGCTGTGCCTTTCGTAATGGAACTACCTAACTATCGTATGCCCAGTGCCAAAAATGTCGTCCGTTTGCTATGGGACAAGGCCAAGGATTTCCTGCAGAGGGCATTTACCGTTATTTTCATCGCTACGATTGCAGTATGGTTCCTGCAGACTTTTGATTTGAGGCTCAATATCGTTTCGGACTCTAAATACAGTATCCTTGCAATACTTTCCGGATATATTGCTCCCATCTTTAAACCATTGGGATTCGGTGACTGGCGTATAGTGACGGCTCTGGTTGCGGGATTTATGGCAAAAGAAAGTGTGGTATCAACCCTTTC
>DHDL01000017.1:1015-6849 GCA_002399345.1 Thermoanaerobacterales bacterium UBA4877 | reverse complement strand
CTCCAAATATACTTTATTTTTGGTATATAACCATTTTCCATGCCGCTCGTTATTATACTATTTAACCATTTTTCAGCTTTTATTATCACAAGTGAAATTAGCTCGAAAGTAGCAAAGACAAGTAAAGCTGCACTCATTCCATAAAAAAACGAGATCATTGCATCTGGATACATCAAAACGCACCTTCTTTCTGTGGCATTTTTGCTATTAACACCTATCAGAATTAACAACATCCTGCACTCGACCATATGCCCTACAAAGTTTATCAAATGATTCTTGACTCAGGCAATGCTCCAGTTTGCAGGCCTCTTTATCCGCTGTAGCAGGATCTACCCCGGCGTCGATCAGCACTTGTTTGAAAAAGCAATGCTGCTCATATATCTTGATAGCTTTTTCCATTCCGATTTCTGTCAAATGGAGTAAGCCTTTTGCATCCGTCTTAACAAGGCCTTCAACATTCAACGAATTAATTGCAACGGTAATGCTTGGCTTTGAATAGCCAAAATAATCAGCTAAATCTACACGNNTTGCCGCCATTGCCTCAATTAAAAGAGAGCTGGGTGGCAAATGGGCGACAGGCATCGTGATAGTACAGTGTGTTATTGCCTGGGTATGTGCATTGATTGTAAGGGCAGTCGGTATTGTAATATTGATGATATAATAGTAATTAATCGAGTATGAGGTTGATTATTAATTCACCTATCGACCTCTCACACCACCGTGTGTACCGTTCGGCACACACGGTGATTCCTTAATTTTCACAGGTTTTCATATAATAGTTAGTTATGATTATATATAATTTGTACCTATAAACTGCCACATAGGCCAACGAGAAATATGGTTTCAAGCATATTCCCGTTTTTTTGCGTCATGGATAAAACGGGCGAGGTCATTTTTGATGGGACCAAACACGGCGAATGCAAGATAAAAGAGCTATATTCCCAAAATCGTTGAGTTCATTGAAAATAATGGAAAGAAGGTAAACTACAAGGTCAGGACCACCGCTAATATTTATGGTAAGGCCGATCCAGAACTAGCATAAAAAACACCTCCTCAATTTCAGGATGTTTACTTACCTGCTGCTCCCTTGTATCAAATTACTAATTGAAAAACGTAAATTCGTTAGCAATCATAGTTTTAATTAACCTACGACCCATGCCGTAGGTTAATCTGATTTATTTTTCTAACATCATCTTCAAAAGCTTTCTCCGAATCCGGATGTATGCCTCAGCATCTTCTGGACCGAGATATTCCAACATCTCCACCAAGCCTTCTAATAATACTGATCGATCTTTTTCAATTAAATGAGCGCCTTTATCCGTTAGTCTGACGATGACCTTACGGTTATCCTGTGCATCTACTGTTCTTGTAATTAAGCCATCTCTTTCAAGTTGCTTTAATATCACTGCAATCCGGGCACTGCTGACCATCATGCTTTTACTCAGATCCTTTGGATAAGCTTCATTATTGTTGGACGCCAAATAATTCAGTGCAAAATTTTCACCGATCATCATTTTTGAAAGCTGGCGCTCTGCTTTTATCTGTGGCATATTCGCCCTTATATCTAATAATTTCTCAGCCATGTGTCGATAGTCCATTGCGTCACTTCCTAACGAAGATAGCTAACTCTATTAGAGATATTAGCATAATAGTTATTACTTGTCAAGGACCATTTATACAGTTTGAGCTAATTGCAATTTAAAGTAAAACACATTTATCTCTGTTAAAATGTATCTTTCATGTATTCTTTAACGATGGTGTGGGAGGGAAAAGAAATTTCTCCCTACTCGATTAAGCCACACTTATAAAGGAGAACGAATTGAACTGCAAAGCTGCCATCACTATGTTAAGTTTGATCTTATAAGTCATAACATAACAAAAATTAAACTTAATGTCAATAAATGACTCATATATCCTTTCTGTTAAATACCCTAATGGCGCACCATAGCATAGCTGCCGCATATAGGGCGGCGTACAGCACCATCCACACCGATGGTTCCAATACCGAGCCGCCAAAAGGGGATATATCCAGGATATCCAGGCTGAGTCCACTTTCGATTTCAAGCATGGAGGAAAACATCTTGCGGTAAATAGTATCGGTAGGCATGATGAGGCCGGATATAATGCCGATATTGACAAGGCTTGCATTACCTACCGAGGCGCCTATCTGCTCCATCATACCGCCCACCGAGGCCAGGCCGTAAAGTATTATGGATACAACGCCCGCACCTATGGTATTTAACGCCGTCGACCCCAGTATGGTAAACGACAGCAGTATGACGGGAATAAGGTCAAACAGGGCCAGGCCCTTTAAAATCTTTGCAATGCCTATTCCCCGCAGCAGATCGGACCCCATAATTGCGTTTATACCTATTACCGCTAAAAACATGCAGGACGCATATAACATCATTATGCACCCGATACCTATGAACTTCCCCATTACAATCTCCGTCCGCGAAACCGGTTTAGAAGCCACCGAATACATTATTCCGTTATCAACCTCGGAGGATATGCTTCCGGAAGACGTCAAAATCACCAGCAAAGCCACTATAAAACTGGCAAAATAAAGCCCCACCGATATCAGCTGGGATTGCATCATGGCGTTGCTCAAGAGGTCAGACCCGGTCATATCTTTAAACAGCAGGTGAAGCCCTGTACCGTAAAGAAACAAATAAGCCAGGCTCAAAACCGCACCCAGCACAAAGGCTTTCTTTTTGTATATCTCTTTAAAGCTCATCCCTATTATTGCTGCCACTACCTTCACGCTCCTCATCTATCATGCCGATAAATATATCCTCCAGATTAGTTTTGGATGTACCCACCTCATATATATTGCCACCGTTTTGTGCTATGGTTCTCACAATACCGGGTATTTCCGATTCGCCCTCTATAGTTATCTCCAGTATGCCGCCATGGATGGTTACCTTCCTGCCTTCATCCTTAAGTGCCGATAGCGCGGCATCATCTACGCCCCCCAGCCTGATCTCCAGTTTTTTATTCTTTTTCATCAGCTCATCCAAGCTGCCGGAGGCTATTATATGTCCATTGTCAATAATGGCCACATGGTCACATGTAAGCTCCACCTCACTTAAAAGATGGCTATTTAAAAATACCGTGACTCCGTCATTCTTTAAAACCTCTATTATATTTCTAACATCCCTCCGCCCCACAGGATCCAGAGCGGATGTCGGCTCATCCAGAAATACAAGCTTGGGCGAGGGTAGCAAGGCAGAGGCCAGGCCAAGCCTCTGCTGCATCCCCTTGCTAAACGTCCTTATCTGCTGTCTCTTATGATCGCCTATACCGCACAAATCCAGCAGTTTGTCTATCCTGCCATCTATATCACTCATATCCATTTTGTACAATCTGGCATGGAACATGAGCAGCTCCTGCGGCGTGAGATAATCCTGAAAACGAAATAGTTCAGGAAGATAACCTATGGACCTGCGCGCATTAACGTCGCCAATCGGCCTCGAGAGCACGCTTCCCTCCCCCGAACTGGGCCGGCAGAGCCCGACAAGGGTCTTAATAAGGGTGCTCTTGCCCGCCCCGTTAGGGCCCAAGAATCCAAAAACCTCACCCTCGTCTACACTTAAGGTAACGTCCCTGCATCCTCCATTACCGTTAAATATCTTTGTCAAATGCCGTGTCTCAATAATCATAATGTCACCTCACCGACCGCGCTGTTTTTATTGCCTCTTGTTCGTTTTTAAAATTACCGTTTAGATTATATATTACGCCGTCGTCTGCCCACACCACATTATAGTAATTATAGTCATCATAATCGGACAGATACAATAAACCCGGCTTGCCGTTGATGTTAATATCCTTGGTATGCTCATCATCAGCAGGTACTGGCAGCGTATCCTCCCAGTCATCAATACCTGAAAGCTGTTCTCTTATATTCTGCGGAATAAAAGGCAGCTGCAAGATTGTCTTCCTCACCGAGTCAGCATCCACACCGTCAGGCACACCTATCTCCGGGGAGGCAATCTCAGTCAGAGTAAGATAATCCGATTCATCACTTCCGGAATAAGGCATGGTAACCTCTCCTCCCAGCTTAACGGTAAACTCCTTGCCGTTAAGATCATCTGGAAGCAATGCATTTCCACCCAGGCTTTTTATAAACTTATTTACCTCGTCCGTATTGAGTTTAAACTTCATTGAACCCGGCTTCATCACGGACGGATTTGTCGCTTCGGCCTTAAAGGGAAGATTTTTAATCTCTTTAATATCGAAATCCACAGACCCCCGCGCCTCTTCCATACTCATATCCTGGTTAGTACTGGAGATATTATCGGCGGTAAGGGCCCCGAATTTATCCAGATCCAACGTGCTTGAACCTCCATCCAGGTTAGCCAGTGAATTCTGTATCTCACTTAAATCCTGCTCTGTCACCTTAACCGTCGCTACCTTATTAACCCTGAAAATCTGAAGAAATGACTGTGCCGCCGCCTGTACGGGTGGGAATGTCATGGATATCCCTACCGCCGTCACCAAAACGGCAGCTATAGCTCCTTTTTTATATTTGTTCAACATATCTATAAAACTCCTCCTTTTTTCTATTTTTGCCATCCCTTTTACATGAATATCATCAAACCTGCCAAAAGCATCCTCTGCAAAATCCTGATTTGCTTTAAGTTTATCATAAATTTCTTTGCAACTGCTGCAGGAGTATATGTGCTCTTTAATTCTTTTAGCCTCATCCCTCCCCAGTTCTCCGTCTAAATAAGCCTGTATAGCCCCTTCCGTATAGTGCACATTATTCACCTCCTTCAAACAAAGATTTAAACTTTGCTTGTGCCCTTGCTATAATGGTGCCCACCGATGATTTTTTTATATTAAGTACCTGCGATATTTCTTTATAGGAATAACCGGAGTATTTCAGCACAAGCACCTCGGCATCCCTCCTCTTCATCCTGCTAAGCGCCCTCCTCACCGCCTGTCTTTCTATATGACAAAGGGCTGTTTCATCTACATAGGCGGCTTTCTCCATCAATGTTCCGTTCTCCCTTCTCCTTCGGGCTGAATCAGACCGGATACGGTTTTTTGCAAGGTTTATAGCTACCCTTGTCACCCAGGCCGGCAGATTATCTATATTCGCGGGTAGGGCATTGTACAGCTTTATAAATGCTTCCTGCACTACGTCCTCGGCATCCGGCCCGGCCATAATATGTACGGCCATGCATACTCTCTTATAATTTTCTTCATATATCTCTTTAAACACTTCTCCGTCTATCTGCCTCACCCCGCTTTCACTTATATAACACATCAAAACCATATTCTGTGACAAATAAATTGATTGATCTATGATTACGTGATAGTATATTTGTAGTTTTTACCATAATTCTATTATACACGCTCATCTTTTTACTTACGGCAATTTTATCATTAAGTTTTTCGTTGCCTGCCTTTGCACAAAGTTCGGCAAAGATCTCGGTATATGTAAATGGGCTGCCTATATCCTTTGAGGCTGCACCTGTCATTATGGGCGGCCATACCTTGGTGCCCTTCAGGGTCATAGCTGAACAAATCTGTTCGGCATACCCTATCCCCAGGATTCCGCAGGTAACACCGATATGATCGGAAATCTGGCTCTGGATTGGTATAGCCTGGATAAGGGCGGGAATCTCCTTGCCCAAAGCAGGACAGGCTGGCAGCGCCCGGAGGACTGGGCTACACCGGAAGCAGTGAACAATTAAAATCGGTGCAGAATAGCTTCACCTCATTTGTAAAACAGCTATCACAAAAGCTGGCGGCATCAGGCCGCAGTCTCACGCTTACCCTTCATGCACCCAACAGCGCATACAAGGGTTATGATTACGCAGCCTTGG
>DHDL01000017.1:338-839 GCA_002399345.1 Thermoanaerobacterales bacterium UBA4877 | reverse complement strand
ACACCCGAACCGGTAAATTCCGTCAGCCAGGCCATTAAAAACGCCGTATCCAAGGTACATGCATCCAAGCTGGTATTGAGCATATCGGTACCTACAGAGACATCGGACAGCCTGCCTGACAAGGTGGGAATCGCAAAAAAGTACGGTCTAAACGGTATAGCGATTTGGCGGCTGGGTCTGGTAACACCACAAATGTGGAACATGCTCAGGACTTCTGTAATACCAATAAAATAATAACTGCAGCGTATATATTTAAAGCATCTTTTGAACACATGACATACCTCATACATACTATATATTAGATTTAGATTAAAATCAGTGAAGGTGGTGTTCATAGATGCCTTGTCCTACAGGAACATTCTCTTATACTATAAGGTCAGGCGATACATTTTGGGTATTGGCACAAAGATATAATACTACGGTGGAAGCCATACAGCGGGTCAATCCGGGAGTTAATCCCAATAATCTTCAGATAGGCCAGGTAATATGTATTCCGGGTGG
>DHDL01000017.1:0-128 GCA_002399345.1 Thermoanaerobacterales bacterium UBA4877 | reverse complement strand
CCTCCTCCAGGAAGATGCCCCGCAGGGTCATTCTCTTATACCATAAGGTCGGGCGACACACTCTGGGTACTGGCTAACAGATACAATACCACGGTTCAGGCCATTATGGCTATCAATCCGGGATTAAA
>DHDL01000014.1:147455-152417 GCA_002399345.1 Thermoanaerobacterales bacterium UBA4877 | reverse complement strand
CCATGTACTCTCGTTCTGGCATGTTCACGTTGTGAACATTGCTTCTATCACTGTGCAGTTTTCAAGGTACAAACAAACCGCAAAGCGGTTTGAAAGTTGGTGGAGATGAGCGGGATCGAACCGCTGACCCCCTGCTTGCAAGGCAGGTGCTCTCCCAGCTGAGCTACACCCCCAGATCAATCGACGTTTATTATTATACTACGCTAATATATATATGTCAACATCTTTTAAAGTTTTGGAGTGATTAGCTAAATGCAACTTAAAGTGAAACACTTTTTATCTCTGTTAAAATGTATCTATAAACTTATTAATAAAAGGTCATTGTGAAATCATCAGTGACCCCTTATTAATATGAGTCGATTATATCCTTAAAACTTCTTTAAGGAAATTCTTTCATTCTATTGAATCACTCAAGTTTTTCATAGACCTAAAGTCTTCCATTACAACATCCAGCTTTTTCGGATCTCTTAAAAGAGCAGCAGGGTGATATGTAGCCATAAGCTTATACCCTTTCCTGTCAAACCATTTGCCTCTTATAGGCCCAATAGCTTTATAAGAACGATCTATACAATAGTTCATAGCTGTGGCTCCCAGACAGACAATTATCCTCGGCCTTACTATAGCCACCTGATTTCTGAGATATGGAAGACAGTCATCCGCTTCCTGTTGGGATGGAACCCTGTTTCCCGGCGGCCTGCATTTAACCACATTAGCAATATAAACTTCTTCTCTTTTCAATCCTACTTCCATAAGCATTTTATCTAATAATTTACCTGCTCGTCCGACAAAAGGGCGGCCTTGTGCATCCTCCTGAGCACCCGGTCCCTCGCCAATAAGCATAATCTTTGCTCGTAAATTTCCTTCACCGAACGCAACATTTTTCCTTGATGATGCAAGATCACATTTTTGACATGACATGCAGGTATCGATAAGATCCTTTAAATTCATTAAAGACATATGTATCACCTGGATATGATTGTTTATATATTTAATTATAAACAACATATTCTTTAAGTGCAAGGATTAAATATCGATCCCATCATGGCCCCTTATAAACATTAAATATCTCTTCTTTATATCCGGGTTATCATACATAAATTGGATTAAATCATTAAACCTCTTCATTGTTTTCTCGTTTACTGTGTGTTCTATCTTTTCTGTCTCTGTTAATATATCATCTTCAGGTACTCCTAGTAATCCCAGAAAATCTGCGATTACATTATGCCTCTTTATGAGCCTTTCTCCCATCTTTCTCCCTTTGTCCTCCAGCATTATGACACCGTATTTTTCATATTTAATAAACTGCATCTCTGATATCTTCTGAACCATTTTTGTAGCGGATGGAGGCTGTACATTCAATGCAGCAGACAGCTCACTAATCCTTGTAAACCCATTTTTATCGGAAAGCCTGTATATCATCTCAAGATAATCCTCCATAGATGCAGTCAGAGAATCATCCTCTTTTTTCATATATTCACTGAAGGTATAAAAATCCTTGTTCATATAATCACCTGTGTTCCTCATCACATCATTATATGTTTGCCAATCATAATTTATGATTGGCACTGCAATTATATTTTGTGAATTCTGTATATAACATGTTTGCTAAAAAAGTAGCAGCAATAATAATAAAGCTTATTAAATATGATATAATTAACTTAATATAAATAGAAAGGACCGATATCATATGGGTAGTATTAATAATATTGTAATAGCGGGTGCCGGCACAATGGGCATTTCACTTGTACAAATATTTGCAAAGTATGACTATAAGGTTACTCTTTATAACAGGGCTACACCCAGCCTTGAAAAAGCTAAAAAACAGATTGTTTTTAGCCAGGAAAACCTTGTTAGCACTGGAATGGCAACTGAAGAAGAATCTAAAAGAGTAGTTAAAAAAATAAAATACACCACAGATAAAAATGTTTTTAAGGATTGTGACTTCGTGGTTGAAACCATAGTGGAGGATATGGATGTAAAACATACTTTTTGGAATGAAATCTCTTCTATTGCTAAAGAGGATGCAGTTTTAACGTCAAATACATCCGGATTAAGCATAACTGAGCTTGCGAAAGCTGTAAAAAAGCCGGAACGTTTTGCAGGAATGCATTTTTGGAATCCACCGCACTTGGTACCCCTTGTTGAAATTATAAAGGGCAAAAAAACTACCGATGAGACCGCAGATATAATATATAAGCTTGCAGAAGATATAGATAAGAAACCTGTTGTACTACAAAAAGAGATTAACGGCTTTATAGGCAACCGTCTTCAATTTGCCGTATTAAGAGAGGCCGTCAATTTAGTTGAAGCCGGCGTGGCATCCGCGGAAGATGTGGATAAAGCCGTAAAATACGGTATCGGATTTAGATATGCATGTATAGGTCCCTTTGAAACCACAGATCTTGGAGGGCTTAATACTTTTAATAATATTGCGAAGTATTTATTACCACAGTTAAGCAATGCTGAAAGTATGCCCATACTTGAAAAAAAGGTGGAAAAAGGCCAGTTAGGAGTTAAAAGCGGTCAAGGCTTCTATGATTACAAAAATGGTAAAGACAAAGAAGCAATAGATAGCAGAGATGAGAAATTTATAAAACTCTATAAAACATTTTATCAAAAAGGTTAATTTTAAACTTAAAACAGAGCTCCATCCGGGCCTTATAGCTAAACCTTGTTTGAGCAAGTTACCTATTCTGAATCGGTATTACATACGCGCTGCCTAGCAGTTTCAGAATCTTTGATAGAATAGATGCAAATAAAAGCGCCTGCAGGTTTGTCCCTGTACGGCGCTTTTTACAATTAGTTTTATGTTACGATATATAATGTAATGAGATTTTTAATGTAACGATTTTACAGAGCCGCAACCTTCTTGCCTACAACATATCCCTCAGTATAATTGTGACCAAGATTCAACCCAAATACTGTCAACGGATAGTCGACGCTGCCGTAAAAGTTTCCCGCACAGTTTCCGATCGCGTAGAGCCTTTCAATGGGCTTACCTTCGGTGTCAAGACATTGGAGATCGCCGTTGACTTCTACACCGGAGCAGGCCATGGTCAAACGTATATGGCGATGAATACCATAATACGGCGGCGTATCTATGGCCTTTAGATATTTGGACGGTACGCCGAACTCTGTGTCTTGTCCGGTGGAAACCATCTCGTTATACCTCTTGACTGTTGCGACAAATGCCTCCGTGTCAGTTATTTTTAGCTTTGTAGCAAGTTCCTCCAGCGTATCGGCCTTAAAGGTGTTGATCAGTCCTCTGATCACGCCGGTACGATCCACTTTCTCTTCAGGCATATACTTTTTCATTTCCTCAGGGTCAGCCAGCTCACCCGGCCAATCGGCTGCCTTGTTCATGTAGGTAGAGTCAAAGATCTGGCAGTAGTGGCCCTGATCCTCCGCACTAAGCAGGTAGCAGTTCATGAGTTCCATTCCGACAGTCTCGTCGCAAAAACGCCGGCCGTTCAGCTTTACGCGAAGGAAAGGCATATCACACATGCCGGCCGGACCTGAATCGAAGTCATGACACATCTTGGTATGCCCTATATTTTCGATTTTACCACCGGCCCACACAATCATCTTGTGCCCGTCTCCGGTTCTGCCATTCTTTTTGCACTGAAGGTTTGCCACGTCCGGCATATAGTATCTAAGCATATCCGGATCATTCTGATAATCACCGGTGCCTACTACAACGGCCTTCCTTGCATTAAAGCGCACATATCCCTGACTATCCTTGGCTATGACGCCGGTTACCCTTCCGTTCTCGACAACCAATTGTTGAGCAGGCGTTCTAAAGAAGACGTCGACACCCTCTTTTTGAGCTTGTTTACACAATGCTATCATTCCCGAACCTGCATCGTATGGTTTAGGGCCAAAATATGAGGTAAGAAATTTTATATTGTAACCGTGCTTTTTGAGCATGGCTTCATGTGGCCCATTACCCATATCGACGACTTTGGCATCAGCTTCTTTCGATTTTTCGAGGAGCCATTGTATAACTTCACCAGAGTTTTTCGCCCATAACTCAATCAATTCGCGCTTGGGCCGATGAGCAGAATCGGCCATCAGCAGAGAAACCAAGCTCTCGACATCGGCTGGGTCACTGGCATCTAGATCGATACCCGCGCCGGCATTCCCACGTGCTGCAGCAAATTTCTCTTTTTGTAGCAGTGCCACCTTAGCGCCCGCTTCAACAGCAGCAAGAGCACATGGAACTCCGGGGGAGCCGGCTCCAACTACGACTACATCATAATCTTTCGTCTCTCTGATGTCGGTAATCGGGTCAGGTTTTTCCAAAAACTTTGGCACTTTTGTCTCTGTGTAAGTATTGTTTTTCGATATAGTTTCTTCCAACATATTAATCACCTCTAACATAGATTATATCATATAATTTCAGGGGGAAAAAAGCCAAAAACATATGCATTTAGTAATAAGCGGATTTAATCTGGTTTGTCCTACCATATTCATGTCACAACAATAGGCCTCATATAATTCTCGGCCTAACAATGGGTATTGTCATATACTGCTTCCCATAATCATCAAAAACTACCGCCGTATGTCACATTTTAGAAATTTACGGATACATAGTTAAAATCTATGAAAAGCTGTACAGAGACTTTTAGGACATGCAAAAGCGTCAACAACGGCTGACATTCTCATGTTTCACAAGAAGTTAAAAGAAAAGAAGCCTATCAGGCACCAAAAAAGGTTTTGGGTACCGACACCGATACGCAAAACCATTGATATCACTGGAGCGGATGACGGGATTCGAACCCGCGGCCCTCGGCTTGGGAAGCCGATACTCCACCACTGAGCCACATCCGCATATATATAAATGGCTCCCCAGGCAGGGCTCGAACCTGCAACCTACCGGTTAACAGCCGGTCGCTCCACCATTGAGCTACTGAGGAACATCACTTATTTAGTGTATATTATTTCACTAATAAAGTCAAGAGG
>DHDL01000014.1:118622-147238 GCA_002399345.1 Thermoanaerobacterales bacterium UBA4877 | reverse complement strand
TATTCTACCTAAGGTAAATACCCAATTCCCATATTGAATAGGCATCCGGTGTCCATTGCGAGCATCCTGCCTTTGCGCCGGATTTATCAGGTCTTTTCGTCATATCTATACGCATGTATCTGGCCTCTATTGTTTTTCCCAAATTCAGTACATCAATCGGCTGGGGCTCAGGCTTTTCTTTTATGGCAAGGCTGCGATCTGCTATTTTAGTCCAATCCCTTCCATCATTTGATATTTTGATATCATAGGCGGCGGGCCAATATTCCCAATTTATTTTGATTTGATTAAATTTTTGTGTACTCCCGAGATCAATACTAAACCATTCATTTTCTTTTTGGAAAACCTTTGAAGCCCACCTTGTTTTTAGATCACCATCTGTTGCTTTGTCAGAAAGATAATCATATGTCTTATAGTACTTGGAGTCTGTATTTAAAGCTGTTGATGATGAAGATGTCGGTTTGTTTAATGCTAAATTCGGGGTGTCAGTTAAATCCAGCTTACTACCATTTCTGGGTATTTCAATCGCAGTAACAGAATAAGGGCCGACCTTATAATTAAATTCTTTATTTATATTATTTAATTTCTCTTTTCTTAAACCATAATTAGTCGGGTTGTCGGCATTTACCGGCCCATCCAAAATCCATGCGGCAGCATCCCCGCTCGGTTTGAATTTATCCAAATCAAAACGCAGATTATAGTTTTTATCCGGTGACTTATTTATCAACATAACGTAAAGATTCTTATGATCATTGCTTAAACTTGTATATACGCTTATATCTTTAACATCTGTTTCATTTTTAACCATTGTATTCCCAAAGTGCTTATTATACAAAACATACGGGTAATAACTCACGTATGGTTTCATGTCCGGGCTAAACATGCCAAAATCACCTTGTGCCGGCGGATAAGGATTCATTAGAGCCCAATATGCTGCCCCTGTTACTTTTTCTTCTGCAAATGTCCCCAGCATATCAGCTGTCCATAAAGCGTCGGGCAGTGCATTAACCGTCCAGTCTTCCGGGCCCCAGTTTACGGGTGCAAAAGATCCTATTTGGTATTCCACTGTTTTCTTTGGATAGAGCTGTTTAACCCATTCTCTAACATTCTTTAGCTGATCATGCAGTTTTTGAGGTGAACCCAACAAATCCTTGTAAAATAATTGTTTATTATTTTCATCATATGGTGACGAAGGGTCTACTTCTTTTGATGGGGAAAGCGGAAAATCATGTATTGAATATACATCAATATACCTTCCTGCCTTTTCAATGACCTCTTTTGTAAAAGCTTCATTGGTCGCAGGAACATTTGCTATTATTTTAATCGACGGGTCTGCTTTCTTCATAATCGGCACAAATTTATTCATCGTTTTTACAAATTCATCAGCACTCATCGTCAGGTATGGTTCATCTGCTATTTCCCAATACTTAACATTTGCCTTTAAATCCTTATTAACATATTTTATCCATTTAGCAGCCAATTCCGGCGAGGCATTCGGATTTACCGAAATCTTTGTCGTTGCATTAAGCTGTCTGGATAATTTAATAAATTCATCGGTATTAATTTCACTGGTAGAATTTAATTTATTCCAAATGAAGTCATATCCGAATCCACCGCCGGGATACACAAGAAAGGATATACCTGCTTCCTTTAGGTTTTTAAGCATCCGAGGATTTATATTATTATTATCAAACAGTGTTTCATTCCACGCAGGAATATGCATGCCATATATATTTTTATTAATTTTAGATGTAATTTTATTTGGGTATACATTGACCGTTCCCGTACTAGCTATCTTTGCTGCACTGCCTGTATCATTAAGTGACGCAACTGCGTCCTCGGCAAATACGTTTACAGGCAGCACTGAAAACAACATACAGAACACCATAATAGCCGCCATAATTTTTTGCTTGAATTTACCCATATTTATCGTCCTTTCATATTAAAATAATCTTTACTGATATCGATTTCCCGATTGCAAGACTGCCTATAAATCTTATAGAACTACATGCAAATAAAGCGGAAAAACAAATTGCATATCTATGTTACTATTTTTTTACATATTATGCAAGAATTAATCACATTTTTTGTATTGTGTCAGATATATCATATTCTGCTTAATCATGTCGTCCAATATTTTTTAGCTGTCATTGCCGGCGGAACAAGTAGGCGTACTCCCATTTAGCCGGTGCATGCCCAAAACTTACCGGATGTGTCCTTGCCTTATCTATATTCTATTATGGCGTCATCAGGCAAATCTGAGATTGTGCCATTATTCTTCACATTAACTGTTTGTATATTTGTATATGGAATCTTTGATGAAATTGCAGCATCAGAATAGTGTGTTCCTTCGCACTTTTCAAGCTGTTCCGGTTTCTCAGTGAGACCGTGGCTTTATAGTTATTATAACAAAAGAGTGGGCTTGCGCCCACCCTTGCTCGTTACTTCGTTTGGTTATTTTTAACCGTATTAAGCAGCTTATCTGTTTTGTTCTCTGCAGATTTAGCAACCTTGGATGCATTTTTTGCCGCATCCGCACTCAGGTTGTTAACTGACGAGTTTTGTGCACCTTGCGTAGGGGCCTGGCCGCTGTTGAGGTTATTGTTCTGATTAACATAGTTTAATCTATTATTAATCATATCGACATGCCTCTGCATATCCTGTTGCATCTGCTCAAACATCTGCTTAGCCATAGGGTCTTCAGTAGAACTTGAAAAAGTTGCATAGTTACCCATTGCTCCCTGGGCTGATGCCTTTGCCTTTTCCAAATCACTTTTTACAGTCATTATTTAACCCCTCCATATTTTTAAAATATATTTGCCCCAAAATATATTATTGTCATATTTGCTTTAAATAACCCACGGTATTTATAACCATTTTAAAAAAAATTAAAGCTATGGTAGTTAATCACCATAGCTTTAAAATAAACAAAAGTAACCTATTATTCCTCGCAGCGTCTCAGAATCTGTTCCCAACGTTTGTCAACAGCCTGCTGGAATTCCTCAATCAAATGCTCATTGCCGGGTTTAAACATATGCTTAAATCTTCCCTGCCTCTTAAGGAAGTCTTCAACCGGCAGTTTCTTTCTAGGTTTATATGTTAATCTCCATTTACCTTCTACAACCTCAAACATAGGCCATACACATGTCTCAACAGCCAATCTGGTTATTTCCATGCCCTCTGGTGTGTTGGTTCTCCAACCTCTTGGGCATACAGCGAGTACGTTAAGTAAAGCCGGTCCGTCAACCTTAAAAGCTTTCTCAGATTTTTCGTAAAGGTCTTTCCAATGTGCAGGTGTAGACTGAGCCACATAAGGTATATTATGTGCTACAGCTATATCGGAAAGCTCCTTTCTCAGCTGTGTCTTGCCGGGGCTAACCTTTCCGGCAGGGCTGGTTGTAGTATCAGCATACAAAGGTGTAGCAGAAGACCTCTGTATTCCGGTATTCATATAAGCACCGTTATCATAGCACACATACACAAAATCATGTCCACGCTCTAAAGCACCGGAAAGAGACTGAAGTCCTATATCATAGGTTCCTCCATCACCACCAAAGGCAACAAATTTATATTTATCATTAATCTTGCCTTGCCTCTTAAGTGATTTATATGCTGCTTCAACACCACTAATGGTGGCACTGGCATTTGCAAAAGCATTGTGAATGTATGATGTTCTCCATGCCGTATAAGGATAAACTGTTGTTGAAACCTCCAAACATCCTGTAGCATTGGCAACAACCACATTAGTATCCTCTGGCACTGCACTCATAACCCTTCTTGCAGTTATAGGTGCACCACAGCCGGCACAGAGTCTATGACCACCAGTAATAAGTTCCGGTTTCTTGGCTATATCTCTTAAAGTTGGCATGCTTCGTCACCACCCTTTTCTTTAATACCAAGATACTGTTTTACATTGCAAGCTTTGCCTGTTTTTACAATATCCAGAAGATCGTTGAAAACCTTCTCTATGTGCCCTGTATCTATATCTCTGCCGCCCAGGCCAAATATATAGTTAACAATCTTAATATCTTTATCATCAAACATTATATTCCTTATATCCGTAAACAACGGACCGTAAGCACCAAAGCTGTCGGACTTATCCAAAACAGCCACAGCTTTTACATTTTTAAGTGCATCATATATCTCCTTAGCGGGGAGCGGTCTATATGCCCTCGGCTTTAAAAGGCCTGCCTTTATACCTTGAGATCTTAATTTATCTATGACAACCTTTGTTGTTCCTGCTGTGGAGTTTAGTACCACTACAGCTACATCAGCATCATCAAGATCATATTTCTCAAAATAGCCGTAATTTCTGCCGCTGATTTCCGCATATTCCTTGGCAACCTCTAGCATGACCTTTTTCGCATTATCCATGCCCGCCTGCTCTTGTCTCTTATGCTCAGTATAATACGGCGGAAGATCCAGTGCACCCAAAGATATCGGATGCTTTGCATTCAGCAGATAATTCTCCGGCTTATATTCACCGATAAACTTCTTTACTTCATCATCATCTAAAACCTCAATACTCTCAAGCGCATGGGTTGTAATAAAACCATCCATACACACCATAACAGGCAGACTAACCCTTGGATCTTCAGCAATCCTTATGGCCTGCAGTACATTGTCATATGCCTCCTGTGCGCTCTCGGAGTAAAGCTGTATCCAACCAGCGTCCCTGGCACCCATTGAATCACTGTGGTCATTGTGTATATTTATAGGTGCAGATATTGCTCTGTTTCCTACAACCATAACTATTGGCAGCCTCATTGAAGCAGCTATATGCACGACCTCATACATGTATGCCAGGCCCTGTGAAGAAGTAGCCGTCATTGTCCTTGCGCCGGCGGCTGAAGCACCTATGCAGGCACTCATAGCACTGTGCTCTGATTCAACTGTTACAAATTCAGTATCCACCTCGCCATTCGCAACAAACTGTGAAAAATATTGAGGTATCTCCGTTGAAGGTGTAATCGGGTATGCAGCAACAACATCTGGATTTATTTGCCTCATAGCATAAGCTGCTGCTTCATTGCCTGATAACGAAACTCTCTTAGCCATTTATCTCCCTCCCTACTCTTTAATCATCTTTATTGCCTTAGCCCTGTCCGGGCATTCAACTGCACAAATTCCGCAACCTTTGCAGTGTTCATAATCTATCCCAACAACCTTACCGTCCTCTATCTTTATAGAACCTTCCGGACAATATGCCCAGCAGAAAAGACATTGGATGCATTTATCAGGATCATATTCAGGTTTCTCAACCCTCCAGTCACCTGTCTTAAAGCCCTGTGCATTACCTGGTTCTAATATCACGCCTGCTTTTGGAAGCTCTTCCCATGTAGCATCTGGTCCTGTTTTGTAAACCTTTTTACTCATAGGCCCTTCACCTCCTGCATAGCTCTCTTTAAAGCACGCATATTCCCATCAACAACCTGTAACTTGTGCGCAAATTTCTTTTTGAAATTGCCTTCCATATTCTCTACAAATTTCTTCTCATCCAATACGTCTGTCACCTTCACGACAGCCGCAAGCATAGGAGTATTTGGGAAATTGCCTCCTATCTCATCTAAAGCTATCTGCGAGCCATCTATAGTATATATCTTGCCCTCAAATCCCGTCTTCTTTCTGACAACCTCCGGGTCATCCGCTGTATTGACCAGTAATATGCCCCCGTCCTTCTTTAAGCCGGCAGTAACATCCACCGTACCTATAAGTGTATGATCCACCACAACCTCTACATCCGGTTCATAAATATTCGAGTGAATCCTTATTGGTGCTGTACTGATCCTTGTAAAAGCAGTAACGGGAGCCCCCATTCTTTCCGGACCATATTCAGGAAAAGCCTGCATGTATGCCCCTGTCTCAAATGCGGCCTGTGCTAGTAACAAAGATGCCGTCTTTGCTCCTTGTCCACCTCTGCCGTGCCAACGAACTTCCAGCATTTTAGCCTCTGTTGTTGTACTCAAAGCGTATTCCTCCTTCCAAAAAATTAAACTATGGACTGTTATACTACAGTCTATATAAACGAACTGTATTATATATCAAAGTTTTTTACTTGAAACAGTCCTTTAATGTATTGAAAATATCAGCATTAGGCATGTATAACAGTATCCACTTATACTGTAACAGATGAAAAACACTCTGTCAATTACATAAAAAAAGAAGTAATATTTCTAATATTACCCCCTGTAAAAAAAAACTATACTCTATCGAAATAAAATATCACACGTTAATTGACCATTACATCCTTATAGTATTATAAAAAGTGTTGGAGAAGCAATAAAAGAACTACCCCCGGCACTCCAAGAAATCCCACCGCAAGGGCTGATATGGGGTTTAGCGGTATATGTAAGCCAAAATATCCACCAACAAAATTTAATATTATCAGCACTATGCCTCCGATTATACCATTGTACAATAATCTCCATATTATCTTTATAGGTACCAGTAGTACCCAACCCAAAAGATACAAAAGTATCAGACCTATGGCATATGCCAATATTATATTAATTCCTATGCTATTCACCTATATACACCCCCTGTTTAAATTATATGGGGTGTCCTTAAATTTATTCGGCTTTTACCAGACCCTGTCGTTTGGCTAACTTTAAAAGGTAGGTATATTTTTTTCTAGCCGCCTCTCTGTAATATATGGCATGGTCAATAAGATCAGGGTCGGTAACACATTCAAAATAGTCATCCGCATACCGCATCTCTTCCTTTGCAGTCTCAATAGATGACAAAAGCCCGTTTCCTTTATAGCTGTCCGCATCATCATATTTGGACTCCCCCACAAAAATTTTATTGGCCCTGTCTAAAATATCATTTAAATACTCGTTGTTTAATTTAATATTGATCATAAAAATAACCCCCAGGTAAAATATTCTAATCATATTTTCCCCGGGATAAAATTATTTTATACCAATATAATAAAATACTACATTTATATATCTATTATATTTCACTTCTGCCCGTAAAGGCAGAACCCAAAGTAACCTCGTCGGCATATTCCAGCTCTCCACCCATAGGTATGCCATGGGCTATTCTGGTAACCTTTATTCCCAACGGTTTTATAAGCTTAGCGATATACAGTGTAGTAGCCTCACCCTCAACATCGGGATTTACCGCAAGTATAACTTCTTTAACATCATCAGTAAGTCTCTCTAAGAGTTCTTTTATACGTATATCCTCCGGTCCGATCCCATCTAGGGGTGATATGGTACCATGAAGTACATGATAGAGTCCTTTGTATTCCCTTGTCTTTTCCATGGCTACCACATCCCTCGGATCCTCAACCACACAGATCATAGAGCGGTCTCTAGATCCGTCCGAACATATTTCACATATATCCTTATCCGTTATATTAAAGCATATTTTACAATAATGCACCTTTTGTTTGGCCTCTTTTATGGCTGCCGACAAAGAATCAACCTCATCCTGTTTCATATGGATAATATGAAAGGCAAGCCTTTGGGCTGTTTTGGGACCCACACCGGGAAGTTTTGATAATTCCTCTATGAGCTTAGCCATGGACGGTGTGTAGTAGTTCATTTAATCTCCCCCGATTTACATAAGTCCGGACGGATCGACACCTCCGGTAACCTTAGACATCTTCTCTTTCATGGTGTCCTCAGACTTTTTTAAAGCTTCGTTTACGGCTGCAAGCACAAGGTCCTGGAGCATCTCCACATCCTCCGGGTCTACCGCCTCCGGCGATATACTTATATCCAATATCTGCTTTTTACCATTGGCCACCGCTTTTACTACCCCGCCGCCTGAAGTGGCTTCTACTCTGACATCATCTAATTCATTCTGCGCTTTATTCATTTCCTGTTGCATCTTTTGAACCTGTTTCATCATATTATTCATATTAAAACCTGGGTTTTTTGACATTTTCATTCCCCTTTCATGATAATCGAGCAATCACTCCATAATATTAATCTTGTCGTCCATACCTTTAAATACCTCATGAACCTTAACCATAAAATCGTCTTCTCTTTTTTTCTCTTTTTCTATTATACACTCAATCTTTAGGTCAGCACCAGTATTCTCTTTAATTATATTTTCTATTATTTCCTTATTTTCCTGCTTTTTTAGTTCATCAGCAAAAAACGAGTCATTTTTGTTAAAATATATCTTAATTCTTCCTCCTGATATTCCTTTTAATGTACCCATTGAAAGATACGAACAAAGTTTCATGGAATTTTGCTTGACCGCAGAGAGTATAGCCGGCCAGGCCGATTTTATTTTTTCCATATTATCGTCATGATCATTTTTAAACTCGGCTGTCCTTACCTCAGACGACTTTACCTCTGATTTATCTTTTCTTTTATTATTATCATTCTCTCCAACTATATTTTTTATATTTTTGCCTTTGGCTTTCCTGCCTGCTTTTTTTATCGCCCTTTTAGGTTGTAAATCCGTGGCAGTACTTCTTTTTTCAGTATCCTTACCGGCGGTCTTAACATCATCAAGGCAAAGCTTAATGAGAATTGTCTCAAGGACAATAAGCGGCTGGGATGAATATTTAAGTGAATTTTCCGCCTTAATAAACACATCCATCATCTTCACAATGCGGCTGGTACTAATAGAATGCGAAAGTTCTTCCAGCGACTTATATTCACTCTCGGGTAAATCAATCATGCCTTTATTTATTCCAACCGTAGTAATGAATAAAAGATTACGCATAACCATAACAAGGTCCCTGGCAAACTGTACCGGGTCTCTTCCATTCATATACTCATTATCCACTATATCCACACACTGTGAGACATTCCTATCTGCAATGGCCGCAATTGTATCCGTTAAAACATCCTCATCCGTTATGCCCAAAATCTCAAGCACATCCTCCCGCGAGATCTTACCGTCGCAAAAAGCTATGCATTCATCCAATATGGAAAGCGCATCCCTCAAGGCTCCCTCTGCCTTTCGTGCAATAAGCTCCCCGGCATCCGGATCAAGCGTGACATTCACCTTTTCACATACAAACATAAGCCTTTCTTCAATGTCCCTTACCGGAATTCTCTTGAAATCATACCTCTGGCAGCGGGAAGATATGGTAACCGGAACCTTCTGCGGATCCGTAGTAGCCAATATAAATATAATGTATGCAGGAGGTTCCTCCAATGTTTTTAAAAGAGCATTGAAGGCGCCCTGAGAAAGCATATGCACCTCATCTATGATATATACCCTGTACCTTCCCATAGACGGAAGGTACTTAACATCCTCCCGAAGCTCTCTTATATTATTTACCCCGTTGTTTGATGCTGCATCTATCTCAATAATATCCATATTATTTCCGTTTGTTATGTCCCGGCAGTTTTTGCAATGGTTGCAAGGGTTGCCGCCTGTCGGCTCCAGGCAGTTCACCGCTTTGGCAAATATCTTTGCCATGCTGGTCTTACCCGTACCCCTTGAACCAGTAAAGAGATATGCATGGGAAATCATATTATTTTTTATCTGGTTTTTCAGTGCAGTCACTATGGCATCCTGTCCGACCACTTCATCAAAATTCTTTGGCCTAAATCTTCTATATAGCGCAGTATACATTTTTATTTCACCACTTTATCTTATGTGTTTCATATCTTTTTGTAACACATGCAGACATATATTAAAAAAGGCCCGCTTACTGGGTCATTTAATAAAGGCCGTACACCCACCTTCGACAAGATATCATACACGGCACCGATGCAGCCGGCTCGGACCAGGTTGCCCTGCGGCACACGGAAGTGTTTACTTACCGCTGCTTCCTTCCGGACCTGGCGGGGTTCGTAAATTCCCGTTGCACAGGACCCAGTCTTCTTCGCCGCTTACATCGACCAGACTGTACAATATCTTGCCTCGGCGTGGGACTTCAACCCTGCTATAGCGGATTGCAGGTTATAGGGCACCGCTACCTCCCCATCTAGTACGGCCAGGCCATTTTCTATTTTAACAATAACATTATTATATCGTCTTTGACGAAAAAAATCAACACTCCATTTATTACAACAAAACTACAAGAGCCTGACTTGGATCTCAGTTAAAAGTTCCTCTGTGTATGCGGTAAAACGGCTGTCTATATGATAAAGCTCAAAGGGTTCTCCCGAGACGTGAAAGCCGGCATTTCCCGCATAGGTTAGGATATCTCTCTTTTTCTCCGTGGCCTGGTCATGGTCTCCCCGGTAAAAAATCGACAGATATTGTCCTCCCGGCAGTACAAAATCATATTGATCCGATTTTTCATTAAGTATACAAAAAATAGATATGTGTCCGCCCCTCAGGATTGCTCCCATGGTATAGCTGCTCAAATCCTGAATCTTATCCTCTTGCCTGCGGTGCAGCTTATTTAAGGCAAAGTTCTCCCCTTCATCATAGGTAATCTCATCACTTAAACGCAAGCAAAAACGCTCAGGAATGCTTTTGACGGTAAACTTTCCGCCATCCATTTCATACAGATTCTTTAGCTTATCCTTACGATAGCAAATGGATTGCTTAACGGTGCGCAAACTTTCCATCTGTTTCTCTATAAGCTCCTGTTCATCTTGCAGAAGTGACAGGGTATTCATAGTACTTTGGTCATCTAAATATTCCTTTATGTCCTTTATGGAAAAATTCAATTGGCGCAGATCCTTAATGATGTTCAGTTTAAAAATATCATTTAAACTATAAAACCTGTACCCATTTTTACCACGGATAGGCTTTAATATGCCAATCCTTTCATAATACCTCAGAGAATCCACACCTATACCATAAATCTTTGATATCTCACTGATCCTGTAGTGATCCCTCATGAACATCAAACCTCCCTGCCTCAAACATTATAACTTGACATAGCATTATACCATGGTTTATGCTAAAGATACAGCTATTATATAAAAATTAAAATAAATAAGGCTGAATATGTTAAAAAGGATTATTTTTATGTCTATTAAAAATATATTTTCTCACTTTACAGACGAAATAAAAAGATTACTTACTCCTCGTAAGATGGTTGCTATTTTAGCCGGTACGGCTATTCTCTCATTCGGGTTGTACAATATACATCGGCAGACACATATAACCGAAGGCGGAGTTCTGGGAATGATATTGCTGCTCAATTACTGGTTTGGCATTACTTCTTCAGTGGCCTCACCCGCTCTTGACATACTCTGTTATATATTTTCCTCGCGATACCTGAGCAAAGATTTCCTTAAATTATCAGCTATATCCACGTTCTGTCTTGCAGGCTTCTTTTTTTTATGGGAACAATTTCCCCCGATTTTGCCGGACCTGTCGCCCCACCCTTTAATAGCAGCTATAGCAGGCGGCATATCCGTAGGTATCGGAACCGGCGTTGTGGTACGTCAAGGCGGCTCTACTGGAGGAGATGATGCATTGGCACTCACCATATCAAAGATTACCGGCTGCAAACTTTTTCTAGCATACTTTTTCACCGATATAACCGTACTCCTGTTGTCGCTTACCTACATTCCCTTTAAACGCATTGCATTTTCAATAGTTACAGTTTCAATCTCATCTTACTTAGTTGACTTTATAAAATGCTTTTCTTTTGAAAATGTACAGAAAAAATATAATGAAAAAAAATCTGAAGCAGATAGCATTACTGACTGATAATATTATATATGAAGACCCAATAACTGAAAAGAAATAAATAGGTAAAAAATAAAAGCCCTTTATTTATTAAAGGGTAGTTATAAAATAATGGCGGAGAAGGAGGGATTCGAACCCTCGAGACGCTTTTGACGTCTATGCGATTTCCAGTCGCACGCCCTCGGCCAACTAGGCGACTTCTCCATATATAGGTCTACAAAAAACATTATATAATTTTGGCGGAGAGGGTGGGATTTGAACCCACGAAACGGTTCCCCGTTTACTCGATTTCGAGTCGAGCGCCTTCGGCCAGCTCAGCCACCTCTCCCAGCTCACCGCTTTTTTTTAAAAAAATTTTTTAAATAACTCCGACACTCGTCTTCCATAATGCCTGTAATCACCTCAGGCATATGTCCAAGCCTTTTATCCTCAACAATATTATATAGCGAGCCGCAAAAACCCATCCTAGGATTCTGCGTGCCTATCACGATTTTTTCAAGCCGTGACAATAATATTGCACCGGCACACATTGGGCACGGCTCCAACGTGACGTATATGCTGCACATTTCAAGTCTCCAATTATCAAGTTCCCGCTCGGCTTCCCTTATGGCAATTATTTCTGCATGTGCCGAAACATCATGTAGCGTCTCGGTTTGGTTATATCCTCTGCCTATTACCACGTCATTTAAAGTAACCACTGCACCTACCGGAACCTCACCTTGCCATGCAGCTTTTTCTGCCTCTTTTAAGGCTTCATTCATAAAAAAATCGTGATTCATAATCACCTTTGAACAACAATGCGCCTATCTTAAGGCACAGGATTTAGTAAAACAACATTTATATTATAACAAGGGTGCAGGTAACTGTCAATAGAACAGAGTTTTTAATCCATCAGGAAACCTTTATCTCCTAGGGCTTTTTCTATTCTGTCCAGTACCTCTTCACTTTCCGATTCTACAGTGTGCAGATGCACGCCTTCCGTAAGTGAGGATAATAATTTTCCTTGGCTGTTACTAATATTTTTAGCAAACTTATCGAGGTCATACCTGGATGATATCATAAGATAACCCTTAAGCTCCCCATATACGGGATGGTCGACTATGACATCGACTATTTTTCCACCGTAATCGACGATGGTAGTCAGTTCTTCATACATCCTGCTTTTGTCATGCCTACAAGCAAATACCCTTATATTCTTATGTAGTTTTTTCTCCAGACAATAGCCCTGGGGAGTCGAAAGAATCCCGTTTCCCGCCGCGCGCAGTATTGCAATGTCCTGAACCACCACCTGCCTGCTAACACCCAGTCTGCCTGCAAGTATGCTGCCTGAAATAACTTCGCTGTGCATGAGTATATCTAAGATCTTATGTCTTCTTGCCTGCGCATCCATTATCTCCACCAGCCTTCTATATAAATCCTAGTATATCACAAGTTAAAAAAACAGACTAATGAATAAGGTGTGCATTTTTAAGCCTATACATCTAAAATGCCGTTTACTGCATCAAGTACACCGTTTACACATTCAGCACCTGTTTCATCATTTAAGATGGCATTACCAATATATAAGTCCCTGTGCTTTGCATTTATAAACGCAATGGCCACAACCAGCACCCTACGTTCGGCCAGGCCTATAACCTTATAGTCTTCCACCATAAATACGTTTTCCTTGCCCGTATATTTATTGAGTGCATCTATAGTGGCATTTATAAAAGCCATCTTTAGAAAATTGCCGGAATGGATACCGCCATACTCCCCCTCATAGGATATCCCGTCCTTCTCTAAGATTACTCTGGCTTTGCCGTTAATCCCCTCTAGGTCATAACTAAGGCTTTTTAATTTTATCCCGCCAAAACTTTTGTGTATACCATCGCTTTCTATTTCTGCCACACTTATCACTTTGTAATCGATGCTTATATTAAACTTAGCAGTAAGTGCCGACTGTACATCTCGGGAAATCTGTTTTGGATTTCTGCTCTTATCAGCAAGTATATGTATCTCTGCAATCTCACCCTGATCATCTTGTATTATTTTATTTGATATAACACCGCTTAACTGGTCTATCATTTTTTCCATTTCACTTATAATCTTCGTGTCTAATTCCATTGATATCCCGTCCCCTCAAAAAAAGCATTTAATACCTTATTCTACTTATCTTTACTAAATCCTCCTTTTAATGATAAAATTCGGATGGAATAACTCCATCCGAATTTATTTATTCTTCATAAGGCTCGATAAGCCCGTATTTACCATCTTTTCTTTTGTATACGACAGCTACATCATCAGTTTCCTCATTAGTAAATACAAAGAAATTATGGCTTAAAAGGTTCATCTGAAGAATAGCTTCTTCCACAGACATAGGCTTTATGCCGAATTTTTTTGTACGCACAACCTCGAATTTTTCATCCTCGTCCTCATTCTTCCCATCCTCTTTAAGCGGCACATCGGTATATCTTATGGATTCACCGCTGACAAACTTGTTTTCCAGACGAGTCTTATATTTTAGTATTTGCTTTTCAATTTTATCTACTGCATTATCAATGGAACTATACATATCCGGCGTGGATTCTTCTGCCCTGAACATAATATCTCTGAATGGAATCGATACCTCAGCCTTGTGAACATTTTTCACCACCTCCAGCATAACTTTTGCTTCCACATCACTGTAAAAATACTTGTCAAGCTTTTGGAGCCTTTTTTCAGCCCTGTCCTTCAAGGTATTGGTTACTTTTATGTTTCTGCCTATTACTATAACCTTCATAGTATCCACCCCTCTCATTACAGTATATATTCTACTTTTTTGCTTTTTTTCCTCTTTTTATATTTATTTAGTGGATCACCTTACTAAGAAATTCTTTGGCTCTGCTATTTTGGGGATTGGAAAAGAATGTTTCCGGATTCGATTCCTCCAGTACCTTGCCCTCATCAATAAACATTATTCTATCTCCCACCTCTTTTGCAAAACCCATCTCATGGGTAACCACTACCATGGTCATACCCTCCCTGGCCAGGCCTTCCATAGTCGTAAGCACATCCTTCACCATCTCGGGATCAAGCGCCGATGTGGGTTCGTCAAATAGCATTATATCAGGCTGCATGGCCAGCGCCCTGCATATAGCCACCCTCTGCATCTGCCCGCCGGAAAGTTTAGCCGGATAATCATATGCGCGATCTGAAAGTCCCACTTCCTTTAGCAGTTCATTGGCATTATCCTCCGCCGCCTCTTTGCTGATTCCCTTAACCTCAACGGGGGCAAGGGTTATATTATCCATCACATTCAGATTGCTAAACAGATTAAAATGCTGGAAGACCATACCGATCTTCTGTCTTATCTTGTTTTCATCCGTCCTGCGGGTTATCTTTTCACCTTCTATATATATCTCCCCGCTGGTGGGATGCTCCAACAGATTTATGCATCTAAGCAGTGTACTTTTGCCTGATCCGCTTGGGCCGACAATAACTACAACCTCTCCCTTTTTAACCTCCATATCGATACCCTTAAGTACATTCAGACTGCCATAGTTTTTGCAGAGATCTTTAATGAGTATCACCGACTTTAAGCCTCCTTTCCAGCATTCTCTGTAATGATGAGAATATTGAAGTCATCACAAAATATATAAGTGCAACCTCTATCAACGGTTCAAAAGCGGTATATGTCGCCGCCCTGATAATATCAGCCTGCCTCATGAGATCGCCCATGCTGATAACTGATACCGTGGCTGATTCCTTTAAAAGTGAAACAAATTCATTCCCCAGCGCAGGCAGAATATTTTTTATTGCCTGGGGAATAACCACAAAGCGCATGGCCAGGCCGTGGCTCATGCCCAGCGAACGTGCCGCCTCCATTTGCCCAGTATCAACCGCTTCAATACCGGCCCTTATAATCTCCGCCACATAGGCCCCGCTGTTAAAACTCAGGGCCGCAATCGCAGCAGGAAAGCTGGGAATATCATGCCCTATAAGCTGCGGCAAACCGTAATAAACAATGTATAGCTGTACAAGTAACGGTGTGCCCCTTATAAGTTCCACATATATATTTCCCAGCGCCCTAAGCAATTTAAAGCGGGACATCTTAAATAAAGCTGTAATAAAACCGAATACGGTCCCTAGTAACACTGAAAAAAGTGTAAGCTCCAGTGTGGTTACGGTTCCCTTGACAAGAAGCGGACTGTAAGCGGAAACCCTTGAAAAATCCAAACTCAATGCAATGCCTCCTTAAACTCCAAACCATTTATTTGCCATCTTTTTGTACTCACCGCTGTCTTTAAGGCCTTTTAGCACATCATTAATGACCTTGACCAAATCCTCATTACCCCTTTTTACTGCAGCGGCTGAACCTCCATCATCAGACAACTCACTTATATTTACTGCCGCAAGATCTTTATTGTTGGTTGTAAATTTATCGGCAACAACCCCGTCTACTAAAACACCATCCACCTTATTATTCATAAGCTCCATCACCGCATCGGTCACAAGGTTTACCGATTTGACTTCAGCGCCGCTTTTTTTAGCTTCATTTTCTTGTACAGTGCCCAGCTGAACACCGATCTTTTTTCCCTTCAAATCATCTACTGAAGCTATCTTGGTACCTTTCCTGATTAATAAGCGGTTTTCACCAGAATGATAAATATCCGAGAAATCTACACTCTTGGCTCTCTCCCCCGATGCGGACATTCCGGAAATTATAACATCAATTTTGTTGGACTGCAGCATAGGTATAAGTCCGTTAAATGACGTCTCGTTAAGTTTTAGTTTAACACCCAGCTCATCCGCTATAGCCTGGGCAAAATCAACGTCAAAACCAACGATCTTATCCTCGCCGCCAGTCATCTTGTGACTCTCATAGGGCGGATAATCCCCGCTGATCCCTACGACCAGCTCTCCCCTCTTCTTTATCTCATCTACTTTATTTGTAGTATTACTTCTCTCAGTGCTGTTATTCCCGATTTTTGTCCCGGATGCCGGTTTATCACTTCCACATCCAATGGTACCCAATGCAAGAAGTGCAACCATTAGAAAAGTCATCATTTTTTTCATATAATCATGCCCTCTTTCTAATGCATAATTATAAATTATAATGTATATAAAATCAATACCTTTTTTAGGCTTTTTAAAAGAAATGTATATTTTACTAAGTGAATACACAGAGTTGACTAAATTAAATTTATTTTAAATAAAACCTGTGGAAAACTATAAGATAATCTGTGGATAATGTGGATAACTGCCCTTTTAATTGAAAACAGCGGTTTAACAATGTCAATAAGCATGTGGATTAAACTTTTCATATATATGCAAAATATATAACTATAAAAAGAAATAACATTATACTTGTCTTTTATAAAATTGAAAAAGGACGCTTAAATAAGCGCCCTTCCGATAATCCTCTCTATAACGGTATTTACATTCCTTAGGCACCAAACCATTTATCTTCCATCTTCTTGTATTTGACGTTATCTTTGAGGTCTTTTAGCACTCCATTAATGAACTTGACTAAATCTTTATTGCCTTTTTTCACCGCAGCTGCTGTACCACTGCCGTTATCCGACATCTCACTTATGTACACTGCCTTAAGGTCTTTATTGTTTGATGTGAATTTTTTGGCAACAACTTCGTCAACCAAGGCCCCATCCACTTTACTGTTCGCAAGCTCCATCACCGCATCGGTCACAAGGTTTACCTGTTTCACATTTGCATCTGTATTTTTAACTGCGGTTTCCTGCATTGAACCCAGCTGAGCAGCGATCGTTTTACCCTTTACATCATCTATTGAAGTTATTTTGGAACTCTTCTTGACTAATAAAATGCTCTTATTCGAATAATAAATATCCGAAAAATCTACACTCTTAGCTCTATCCTTCGATGAAGACATACCGGAAATTATAACATCAACTTTATCTGACTGTAACATGGGTACAAGACCATTAAATGACGTCTCAGTAAATCTGAGTTTAACACCTAATTTATCTGCTATAGCCTGAGCAAAGTCAACATCAAATCCAACTATTGTATCTTTGCCTCCAACCATCTTGTGACTCTCAAATGGGGGGAAATCACCGCTGATCCCAACAATTAACTCTCCCCTCTTTTTTATCTCATCCACCTTCATTGTAGTATTGTTACTTACCGCCGTGCCATTATCCCCGTTTTTCATCCCGGCCGGCGGTTTATTGCTTCCACATCCAACGGTTCCTAATACAAGAAAAGCTACCATTAGAAAGATTGTAATTTTTTTCATATAATCATGCCCTCTTTCTTATGCATAATTATAATTTATAATGTATATAAAATCAATACCTTTTTAGGACTTTTTTACAAAAAAATATCAAGCAAAGATTGTCGATATATGTGTTGTCGCCTTTTAACGTTTTGAAATATCAACAAGTAGGTGTATTAAACGCCTCATATATATACAGAATATACGCCTATATACATATTCTTTTATAAAATCAAAAAAGGGCACTTATATAAGTGCCCTTCCGATAATCCTCTTTACCGCTCTGCAAGGGGATTAACCACGATCCTCATTGTTGTAATTTGACCTTCCGTTGTTGCGGTTATTGTATCTCTGCTTTTTTACCTCTCTGCACTCTTTACACCTTACAGGTTCGTTTTGAAAACCCTTTTCAGCATAAAATTCTTGCTCGCCCGCTGTAAATACAAACTCTTTACCGCAGTCTTTGCATACTAAAACTTTGTCTTCATACATACGGATAATCCCCTCACTTTATGTTTTTTTGACAAACTTTACCCACTTTGTGATCAATAGGTAAGATTATTATATGACAAACGTTTAAAAAAATCAATATTTTTTTAAAAATTTTGTGGTCTTCTCAAAAATCTTAATGTTAAGGAAAATACTATTCCCGAGACTATCACATACAGATAAAAACTGAAAAACCTCCACATACCTACAAATATACCCAATAAAGAACGAGGCACTAGATTTGCAAAAATTGCTGCATAACCTAACTCAACAACACCACTCCCACTAGGTATAGGATTATATGTAAGTATGCTATAAAATATGGTTTGCCTGGCCATAATTTTAAACCAATTCGTAGGTATGCCTATGGCAATCATCAAGACAGTCGCATAATTAAAAAAGATAAACCAGAATATTCCCGTATATACAAGCTGTACTACCGTAACCTTCGGCCCGAGGGATAAGATAGTTTTGAAGTTTTTACTATAATCCCTGATTTGTTTTATTATCATCAATATCCATTTATCCCGCGATTTTTTAATTGTCATTCTCTTTATCAAGGAAGAGTACCCTATTTTAACCGTCATACGTTCGATAAGATGTGGGTTGGATAACAAGTACCCCAGCCCCAAAAGGAGTAAGAACAAAAAAACAGAAACGACAATGGCAATAATCCGCAAAGGCAGAGTAAGTCCCAGCTTTTTATAAAAAAATATGGTAAGCACGAGAGGAACAATGCCGAAAAACATGAGTGAGTAAAGCAGCCTTCCAGTAACAGCGGCAATTCCCTTGGTAACCTTAACATTTTCACGTTTGTTAAGATAATATACCAATGCGGGAAGTGCACCTGACTGAAAGGGTGTAATAGCGCCTAAAAAATGCGAAGCAACATTTGATGTATATATAGTTAAAAATGGTACCTTTTCACCCATAATGCCCAGGAGATGACGTATTTTTAAGGCATCCACAAACCATGTGGAAAACATCATCAGTATCATAAGAAGCACATATTTTATATTTAAATGCTTGATTCTGTCAATTTCTTCAGGTGTTACAGTGAAGTGTATAATAGCAGCTACCGTTATAAAACTTATCAATATCGATATAATAACCCACATTAAATTCTTTTTATTAATTTCAGGCATGCCAGACCTCCTGCGTAATGTATACAAACTCTTTAGTTAAGATACTATATCTATCCTTAAAAATCAACTGTGATTTCATAAACCTGCTTTAAACTGTGGCAAATTGTAATTATTATTAACCTTTCAGATTGATAAATCTACTTTTTGAAACTTAGATTTACTAAATATTCATATCAAATTATAATCATTGCAGGAGGTGTGTCCATGTTTGGTGACAGATTACGTAAACTACGAAAAGAGAGACACCTGACACAAAAAGCGCTGGCAGCTGAACTGTCTATATCCAGGAGTGCTCTATCGCTTTATGAGTCTGATAAGAGAGAACCGGATTTTGATACCCTAACCAAGATTGCAGATTTTTTTGATACCTCTCTGGATTATTTACTAAGCAGAGATAAAGAGACCCATACAAACAGCGATTATACAATGCCCGATTATATTACGGATGTCTTAAGAGATCCGGATGTGAGCCAGGCCTTGGATAAGCTGAAAATAATGTCTGCAAGCGAAAAAAAAAGTCTTGCTGCACATTTGTATGCATTAGCTTATATCCGTAAAAAAGAAGACTCTATGAAAAAATAGAGTCAATCATGCTGTACATGTTCCAATCCTTGATTCAAAAGGGTTAAAATGTGATTATCATTTAATGAATAGAAAACAGATTTCCCCTCTTTCCTGAACTTTACAAGATTTGCCGCCCTTAAGGTACTGAGCTGGTGTGAAATAGCCGACTGTGACATCTTGAGAATCTCTGCAATATCACATACGCATAGTTCATCCAAACTTAAGGAATACAAAATCTTTATTCGAGTCGGATCTCCAAATATCTTAAAGAGATTGGTGAGTTTATTTATCACATCCTCATTAAGCTCATGTTTTAAGACATTATCGATCTCATTTTGATGTATCTCGTTATCATCACATATCTCAATATTGCCTTCTACCATATTTTCGATTCCCCTCCTTATATCATAATATTGCTCGGCAGACTACAGTCTGCCAAGAATATTTTCCTTAACCTATCTGATGCTGTCCAAACTTTTAAATTCATATCCCTGCGCTCTTATGGCATCGATCATCTTCGGAAGAGCCTCGGTATCATCTTTTGATTCGGCATGCAGTAGTACCACTGCGCCGGGGTGGATATTTGCCATTACGGTATCATAGCTTTCCGTTGACCCCCCCGGGAGAGGCTGCCAATCCCTAAATGCCAGGCTCCAGAATACCGTCGTATATCCCATCTCTTTTGTAGACTTTAAAGTCCTCTTTGTATAATCTCCCTTAGGAGGACGGAGATATTTTGTTTTTTTACCAGTTTCCTTCATCATTAGCTCATCAACGCCTTCCAGCTCAAGCTTTATTTTTTCATTCGTTATTGTAGGAAGACTGGGGTGCGTCATGGTATGATTACCCACTATATGTCCTTCACGTACCATCCGCTTTACATAGTCCGGATGCTGCTTTATATATGACCCGGTCACAAAGAAAGCGGCTTTAACATTCTTTTCCTTTAAAGTATCTAATATAACAGGCGTGTAACCATTCTCATAACCCTCGTCGAATGTAAAATAAATCACTTTGGAAGACTCATCGCCCGTAAAAATTGCTCCGTATTTATCTATCAATTCCTTGGTTTCCTTTGGTATCTCCGGTGTCTTATGCTCACTATCCCGTACCATGCCCCAGCCTATGGGTTTCTCCGACATATTTTTCTGAGAAGGTGCTGTCTTATTGGGAGACGATTTTTTATCCACTGTCTCTTTGGAATCCTTATCTTCGTTATTTAAACCCGACTGTACGATCTTCTTACTTTCAGAACCTTTTGCTTGTTTTCCCGGCCTGTTAACATTACTGCAGCCACTTAAGATCAAAAGCATTACCAATAAGGTAATCAGTAATTTCTTTTTCATAACACATTTCTCCTATTATTATATTGACAGATGTCCTTGTAAAGGCAGGTGCGGCACCCTGATCTATACACATGGTACCTCCCCAAGTTCCCATCTTTAATATTCCCCATCTGTTTAATGATATTAAGTGCTTTTTCTCTTAAGTAATAATTATTATTAATTTCATAGGCCTTATTGGCATATACCAGCCTTCCTTTTTCTGGACGTATTCCGTAATTATCTTCAATAAGAAGAAAATATATAACAAGCTGCATTATATCTTTCTCCAGCGGTTCACTTACCTTAGTGGATTTTAGCTCGACCGGTATTAAATCATCATGTCTTTTAAAGATATAATCGGGTTTGCCTGAAATCATCAAATCAGTGGAATGCAGGGTTTTACCCCCGCCCGTAGAGTCACTGTATACAGACCTGTATCCCTTAATACCTACCGTCCTTTTTACTTCTTTTATTACCGGGGTTGTCTCATTTTGCGACAGGATAAAGGCCAGGCCTATTATTAAGATGACGACAGCAATAACCATATTCTCCACCCTATCCATAAAATAACCGCAGCGGCGAAAAGACCGGCCGCGTCCCTGAGGATGCCTTGCATCTTCAGCCCTCTGTCATATGCCCTATGATACTTTCTCCCCTTCTTGAATCTTTTGGAAATCTTTTTAGTTCCCTTCGGTATTTTTTTTACTGTCAAACTGTAATAATATTGATACGGACAATAGCAAAACCTATTTACGTCTTCAGCAGAAATGTATTTTTTGATTTGTTTTCCATTTTGTTCCATGTGCAACACCACCTGCTATTCCTAATATTATATACTATTAATCATCTTGATTCTATATTAAAAAAAGCATGGCATATCCAAACTTGTAACGCTGAAAACTTCCACACATATAATAAGGCTAAAGGGAGCATACTTGATAAACCCAGGTGATACGTTTATAATATATTGTGGTCAAGAGATTTGACTCCCCCTTTAATATAAATTTTGAAAGTCCTTGGTTATTATCCAAGGACTTTCTTTATAACCCTTTCCCAGTTTTTATATGATATCTTGTCAACATCCTCCTGGCTGTAACCATTATTGCGCAGAAGCTGCAAAATGTCGGGCATGTCCTCGGCTCCATGAATATCACCGGGCAGATTACATCCGTCAAAATCCGAACCGAAACCGACGTAATCAATACCAACCAAATCGGCTATATGGTCAATATGCTTAATTATGTCCTGCTTGCCGGCCTGGCCGCTATTTAAAAAACTACTTGCGAAATTGATGCCTATGACGCCCCCCGTATCCGCAATGACTTTTATTTGCTCATCAGTAAGGTTTCGCTTGTGAGAACAGAGCGCCTTGCAATCCGAATGTGATGCTATCACCGGATCATTGCAGACATTGACAATATCCCAAAACCCATCTTCATTAAGATGAGATACATCTACGATCATACCCAAACGATTCATCTCTTTTACCACGCTCTTGCCAAAACCAGTAAGACCGCTTCCCGAATCCTCACCAATACCGTCGCCCAATTCATTCCTCCTGCTCCATGTAAGTGTAAGCGCTCTCACACCCAGCCTGTAAAAATCCCTCAGCATGTATAGACTGCCCTCCAAAGACTCGCCACCTTCTATAGAAAGCATGCCGCCCACCCCGTCACTGGATTTAACATCGGTAAGGCCGTTATAGCTATCCACCGGTATCAGCTGTCCCTCACTCCCGCAAGCTTCATTATAAAAGCTGTCTATCATAGCCAGCGTCCTGTTTGCCGCCTCTTTATATGCATATCTATCCTCTACAAAGCATGCAAAAACCTGCATCAAGGCACCCGCCTCTTTCAGCCTGGGCAGATCGATATTTCCCGCACCATGTCCGGCCAGTCCCCGCCTTCCATCTGTTACGTCCATCAAGGTATCGCAGTGAAAATCAATATACAATGTAACTCCCTCCCGCTTTAAATAAGATAACATAATTATACCATGCCGTGAAAAAAAGAGGTGAAGTTCTCACCTCTGTTAAACTCCGGCGTATTTTAAAATCCTGTTTAATGTCTTTTCCCTTATCTCATTGATCTTATCAAAGTCCATGTTGGGGATATATAAATTCTCCATACGATCATGATTTTTCTTAGCCTCAGAAATATACTTCACGGCTTTTTTCCCAAGAATGTCCATTATAATCTCATCCTCCGCCTTTTCGCCATACCGCCCTTTTTCCATACACTCATCGAGATCATATACGGCGCTCGCCCGATTTTCAAACTTCTCACTTGTGGTAAAAGCAATGTCCATATCCGGGATTATCAAATGTGCATACCTCTTTGGGTCAAGATGATCATGGTATACCTCTATATAATATCCTCGCATGAGAGCACAGTCTGCAATCCTCTTTAGCAATGTACTTCTACCCGTACCCCTTTCACCCTTTATCACGAAGATATCATTCATCGTACCCACAACGGACTCCAGGTAATCCACAATACCATTCGGTGTAAAAGCGCTCGCAAATAAATGCCTGGCCTGGCCCTGCCTGTCAAGTTGTCCTGTGATGCGGCCCGTCAATTCGGCCGCAATCCTGTCCACCTTCCTGAAATCCATAAGGCCATCATTAATATTGACAAAATCATTAACCACATTATTGAGCGCCGACAAATATGAATAGGCTTTATTGAACATCCTACCTATCTCTTTATTTGTTACGATTATATCATTCTTTTTATCTATCAAACCCTTCTCATCCCAAAAGTCTCCCAAAGGTACAATCTCGTCCACAGCACCCGGGTTTTTAGGATCCACTATATGCGGCGACGTGCCGTCTATAATAGCCACCTTTACAGCCGGAACAACAAGGCCATCTATAGAATCATTGTCGCTGGAACAATGATGATACTCCAGGTTAAAACCTCTGCTGGTAAGTTCCTCACCAATCTTTTTCATAAAAGTTGATTTTCCTACACCCGGCCCTCCCTTTAATATAAAAATCCTTGTTGCATCAGGTTCTATAACATAATCATAAAAGGAGTAAAAACCATATGCAGTATTACCGCCCGGAAAAACATTTTTTATCATATATTTACCTCCTGATCTAAAATCTTATCATCTTATTTATATGTGCGAAACGTACTTGTTTATGCCATAAATTGACTATAACAGAAGGCGCAAAACCTATTAATATATTTCAGGATTGTCCAAAATCCAACCTGTATTTTTAATAGATATATTCGTATGAATCTCTACTTGAATATTCGGGAATATATTATCCCAGTCATCCTTTGTCTGTTCCCAAAGCTCAGGATAGGTGTGCTCCAAAACTTTTTCAAAACCCAGATAATCTATCCTCTGATCCTGTGCCTTTTTCACGGTAACATTTATATAACTTTTTATTTTTTTACCGGTCACTATGTTTAATTCATTTAGTAAGGACGTATCATTCTCAAGATCAGGGTGAGATGATATATGCTCAATGCTGCCCGAGGCTTTTACATCAATCCTGTAAATAAGTTTATTTCCCCGTATGACCGGCCGTACTCTGGTACGGCCGGAATCTATACTAATATTTACATGCATGTCTTTATAAGGAAAACTCACATCGACACTTTTATATCTGTCCCTCAGCCAATTATATCCTATGATATCTAGATCATCCAGCATACCTATCAGCTTTCCGTCCTTATATATACTTGCACCGGATATTTCAAGGATATTTTTACCATTTTCTTTTATCAAATTTATACGCCCCATAAGCGCTCCATGGGGTAGTACCTCTATATTCTCTAAAAACTTATTAAACTGTATTGCATAAAATTTGGGGTTAAATTTAGAAACATCCGTAACCGTATGTACAATGGAAAAGGAAGGCAATGTATCATATTCCAATTCTGCATTCAGTATTTCTTCCGCTCTGCCTTTTGTGGTAAAAAGCCACGGGGTAAGTGTGTATTTGGGATCCCTCTTGAAAAGATCGACCATCTCCGCAATTCCTTCTTTGCCGACGTCCTCACCTATAATGACAACCTGTATATGCTGCAAAAATGGAATCCCGGATGCCTTTACATATGCATCTTTAACAGCCTGTTCCAAAGTTTTTCCCACCCCGAATACGGTAAATGTTTCATTACCTATGGAAGTCCCTTCCTGCTCCCCTCCCGATCCCATTTTTGGCATCTGTAAGGTCACCTCGTATCCTCCGGTCTTTTCATCCTTATCAATACCGAACATAAGAACTAAGTTATAATTTTCTATAGGCATTGAGCAACCGCTGAAAAGCAATGTTGCCAGAACAAGGATAATCGCTAATACCTTCCTCAATTCTTTTCACCCCGCTTTTTTATAACACTTATTAAAAGAAGCAGAATCGGCAATGCAAAAAGCACGATCGGATAGACATACGACACCCATACATGGTTGGGAAATCTCACCACCTGGGTTATATTTTGGGGGATCATAGAACAAATTACAATAATCGGCGCCAGAATAAATCCTATTTTCTTATTATCCTTAAGCCCCAGCCATTCTCTAAAGCCCTCCGCTAATATAAACATATACAAGCTTAATTTAATAAAAACCAGACCTCCCCACATGGCTATCGCTACGGACTCCAGCCGTTCCAGTGTTTGCGAAAACTGAGCCTCCCGCAAAAGCATAAATGTGGAAAATATAGTCGAGTCCACCCTTTCATAGCCCATTGTGAGTATCTCAACAGCGGTAACACCACTTATGCATAACCCGCTTATAAGTACAGCCAGCTGGTTGCTCTTCATAATCTTTTTTTTATCCTTTACATAGGGTATGAGCATCAAACCTATGATATCTTCGGCCAAAAATGAAGCACTCAGAAAGGAGCCTTTAATCGTCATCCCCCAGTCATGGGGCACCAAAGGCTTGATATTAATCCAATCCAAGTTTCTCATCGGCAGTATCATCAGGAGTATGAAAAAAATGGCCAAAAAATTTATGATCAACTCACTGCATATACTTAACGTTTTAAGTCCCTTTGCCAAGACATATACAACCAATATCATCGTCATAATAAGAATAACAGTATAGGGAATATCAACCGAAACAAAAGCCTGAAACGGTAATGTAAACTGACGCAAGGCCAAAACATTTACACTAAAAAATGTTAAAAGGAATATCAAGCCTACAATTTTCCCTGCAACCTTGCCAAGTATATCCTGACTGTATTCAATAACGGTCTTGTCCGGATACATAAGCCCCAGTTTCACCACAAGATAACCTATTACAATGACCTGGACAAGCCCTATCAGTACTGACAGCGCGCCATACTGTTTGCTTGTATATACCGTGGGAGACGGGATCATAAAAGCCGAAATGCTTACCAATGTATTTATGATGAGGCACGCATATTGATGGTGACTCAGGCATGGTTTTTCCGTCCCGTTTTTCTTATCCATTATGTCATTCTCCTTTCTTCTTTGTAGCCATTCTCTTTTTATTTTCAGCATTTATAAAACTGGGGCGGTATTTCATCAGCCATCTGGGCATACGCAGAAGAGTATCCTTGTTGTCTATAAGCCTGAAAGGGGCCACGGGGGTCAGATACGGTATTCCAAACGACCGTAGTGAGGCTATATGAATAAGTAATGCCACCATGCACCACGCAAAACCGTATATACCCAAAAGTGCACTGACTATTAACACAGGATACGGCAAAAACCTCATCATGTAGGATGCAGTATAAGATGGGACCGCATAGGAGGCCAGTGTCGTAACTGAAATTATGATCACTACAAATGGGCTTACTAAGCCGGCACTGACGGCAGACTGTCCAACAGCCAGTGCCCCGACAATACTTATAGTCTGGCCGATGGTACCGGGAAAGTGTATACCAGCCTCTCTAAGGATTTCAATGAGCACCATCATTAAAAACACCTCCGCAAAGGGAGAAAAAGGTACAAACAATCGTCCGCTCATAAGGCTCAATATAAATCTCGTTGGTATCATCTCTTGATTAAATGAGACAATAGATATATAAAACCCCGGCAGGAATACGGCAATAAAGAGAGAGAGCACTCTAAGTACCCTTACTCCGCTGGATATTATACTGTTCTCATAGTAATCGTCGGGTGACTGTATAAACTCCCAAAAAAGAAACGGGGCCACAAGCACCACCGGGGTACTGTCGACAAATATTGCTACCTTTCCTTCTAAAATATTCGCAACAACCTTATCCGGACGCTCTGTAGACTGTAAGGTTGCAAAAGGAGACAAAGGAGCATCACTTATTAATTCTGCTATATAACTGGAATCAATAACAGCGTCTATGTCTATCTGTTGTATTCTCTTTTTTACCTCATTTACAATATTGTCATCTGCTATACCGTCGATAAAGGCTATAACAACATCGGTTTTACCAGATCTGCCGATAGTCATAGGTTCAAAATGTAAATTAGGGTCCCTTATGTACCTTCTTATCATGGTCACGTTGGTAAGCAGCGTCTCATTAAAACCCATATGAGGGCCCATTGCTATGGCCTCATTGCCGGGTTCATCTATACTCCGTTCTTTCCAGCCCTTTGTATCACACACAAGAGCCTTATCACAACCGTCTACAAATACTATCGTACATCCGTTAAAGATATCGTCGATGCAGTCAGAAAATTTATCCACTTCGCTAACATCATTGGCTGTTATCATAAATTCTTCCACATATTGTAGGGGACCTACCTTGCGAAACTTTTCATCATCCACCGGTTTTAAAACTATCGGCCTTAGAATACTCTGGTTTAACACAGTCTTATCCACCATACCGTCTAGATAAGCCAAAACCACATATTGATCGGTTTTCCCGCCCAACGAAACCTTTCGTGTTATGACGTCAAAATTTCCATTTAAAGTGGATTTTACATTATCAATATTTTTGTCAACCGATTTATCTATCTTTAATTTTTGCTCCTGCTGCTTTTTATCTTGTTTATTACCATTGTCTTTATTGCTAAATAATTTGTTAAAAAGAGACATACACGCATCCTCCGATTAATTTCGTATCTTATTTATTATCTTCAATATGGCATATTTTATTATTATTTATTCAGGACACTCATAATAATTAGTAAAGCCGCCAAAAGATATGGCAAATTAGCAATAAAGTATGGTAAAATATATCCAGAATGGGGGAAATACAATGCCAACTTATATTCATAATTTACTATTTATTTTTTCCAAACTGCCATCATTTATAAGGACACCTATAATAAAATTGGTATTGAAGTACTACATGGGGAAATACATAAAGCTTAAAGTAAACAATAGGGAAAACTTAAAAGAAGTGGAAGGAAA
>DHDL01000014.1:93089-118397 GCA_002399345.1 Thermoanaerobacterales bacterium UBA4877 | reverse complement strand
GTTAAACTTACTAAAAATATGGTGACCAAACAGGTAATGCAGACGGTCAGGATTATACAAATAACACCTAATACCGCTGATATAGGTGCCATAAAGATGGCTTTGAACTACCTTAAAGAAGGCGGATCAATACTTCTTTTCCCAGAAGGCACAAGAAGCCGTTCACAGACAATGATAAAAGCTAAGCCCGGTTTTGTATTCCTTGCCAATAAAGCCGGCGTACCGGTTGTTCCCATAGGAATAGAAGGGGTAGATGAAATATTTCCAGTAAATGACGCAGATATAGGAAACGAATTCTTTAAAAAGAAAGGTGTAGCAACAATAACCATAGGAAAGCCTTACTATGTAGAAAAGCAGTTAAAAGATGAAACTAGAGACCAGTGGCTAAAGCGTGCTACAGATAATGCAATGTATGAAATAGCCGCACTGGTCTCTCCACGCTATCGTGGATATTATGGGAAAAAAGATGCTAATTAGAATAGAGAAGTTTTCCTTCAGGAGTTATAACAAAACTCCTGCTTTCTTTTAGCTTTGAATTACACTCAAAATGATCTTTCTTGTTACAGTCCGAGGGTGAGTAATCAGAATAAATCACATTTATTATCCATGCTTTTTCATTGTTGAACTTAGAATATATGCAGTATGCCGGCAGGTAGGGTTGCTTCATTTCCCGGGAAACCACATCAAATACCCTACCGGTATACAGCCCGGATTCTCCTGCCTCATGTATAGCTGCCTCTACATACTTATCATTTATCTCAGGTATGGCATCGGATATCGTGTAAATATCGGACGACACCCTGATCTCCTTGGGTGGATATGACTTCATGCTGTCTATATCATTTTTTGTATAGTTCCTAACTTCGGATTTTACTATCGGTGGATTTGTTTTTAATTTTTGTATGCCACTGCTTTTGAGTTCGGAAAAATACTTACCCAAAGTCTCGGACTTAAATGCTTTTCCATTCTGAAGCATAAACGTATCGGCTGACATTCTCTTAATTACAGTTTCCTTATCACTGAAACTGATATTCATCATCATATCATAGCTGCCGCTGTCGGCATCTTCTATCGTATCATCTATATCTTTGTCTATAATATCTAGTATTGAGGATATCCTCTCCCTGTCCGTCGTCTTTTCCAATAATATTCTATACGGTGAATTTAAACCGACGGCAATACTGTGTACCTTACCGGGGTCAATCCCCTTATAATACATACAGGACGATAGAAAAACAGTCAAAAAGATTAAAGCCAAATACAATTTCCTCATATCTGATCACCTACTATTATAATTAATTGCCCCAGATTTCCCCTTATTTATATATGATCAAAAAACAATCTTGTTAACATATATAATCATTATGTCCAACATTTAGAGTATTAACCTTTGCTTACAGTACCAGCCTTGGCTACCTCCCGATAAATCAGTATGCCGGCCGGGGCCGTCCTATGATATATACTTTGTCAATCATCAACTTGTGGTTTATTCTTAAGTAATACATCGAGAATAGGACCAGTAATTAATATTATACTGATACCAGAAATAACTTATTTTGTTTATTATACCATCTTGTTAAAAATATAAAAAGACTAAAAAACAGATAACTATAAAATCAAATGTGGGGCTGGCTTTATAGCTTTAATTCACCTAAAAGTCTGTCAAACTGACCATAATCCAAGGACTGCCTGCCATCGGTAAAAGCGGCTTTAGGGTGTGGATGGACCTCAACCATAATTCCGTCTGCCCCGCAAGCCATAGCTGCTTTAGCCATGGGTATTATCATTTCTCTTCTGCCGGTACCGTGACTGGGATCAACAATGACGGGGTAAGGAGAAAGCTGATGTATTGCTACAACAGCAGACAGATCTAATGTATTTCGCGTGTACGGCTCAAAGGTCCGGATTCCCCTTTCGCAGAGTATAATGTCATCGTTACCTTCACTTGATATATATTCGGCAGCAAGCATCCATTCTTTAATGGTAGCGGACATTCCTCTTTTGAGAAGTACCGGTTTATCTTGCCTCCCTATATCCTTTAAAAGAGAATAGTTGGACATATTTCTTGAGCCTATTTGAAGTATGTCGCTGACATCATAAATCTTATCTATATCCCGCTGGCTTAAAACTTCACTGGCCACACATATGTCATACATGCTTTTAGCTGTCTTTATTATATTAAGGCCCTTCTCACCCAATCCCTGAAATGTATGAGGCGATGTTCTGGGTTTATACGCCTGACCTCTTATAATCCTTATGCCCTTGCCATATAAAAAAGCAACCTCGCTTATAAACTCTTTCTCACCTTCTATGGAACAAGGGCCGGCTATTACTACCGGGCTCTTTCTGATTCGCGTATTTCCAACCTTAATTGCTTTTACATCCATTGGATTTACCTTTCTTCGTTAAACTTCGAATATTATTATATCATATTTGTAAAATTGCGCTCGTCTCGGCTGAGAATGATATGTTATAATATATTTATTAATGTTTTTGGAGGTAATACACATGGGAAAAATTACATTAGCACCTCAAAACTCACTGTATCCGATTTCTGCCGTAATGATAAGCTGCGGTGATATTGACGGTATACATGATATAATAACCGTGGCATGGGCGGGAACGGTATGCTCTAATCCACCGATGCTATCTATTTCCGTTAGGAAAGAAAGATACTCTTATAACATTATGAAAAAGACCGGGGAGTTTGCTGTAAATATCCCGGATGAAAACCTGCTATATGCCCTTGATTACTGTGGAAGCGTATCAGGTAAATCCCATGATAAATTTGCAGAAGTAGAACTTACTATGGAAAAAGCAAAGGAAATAAAAGCTCCATTGATAGCCGAGTGTCCTTTAAATATTGAATGTAAGGTAAAAAATATTATACCTTTAGGTTCCCATGACATGTTTATGGGAGAAATCGTGTCTATAGGCGCCGACAGCAAGGCAGTCAATGGAAACAAAATAGACTTTGGCAATCTTGACCTTATTGCCTATGTCAAGAATGAATATTACTCAATCGGCAGGAAATTAAACAATCAGTATTTCAGCACTAAAAATAACAAATGAAAACAGAGGCGATAAAATTAAAAAGGGTAAGAGAATTAGACGTTTTTAAGGGCCTGGCCATTGCAGCCGTAATAATGATACACACCACGGGCAGGGGTGTTACAGAACTTGATGTATCTTCATCTTCGTATCTTTTACACCTTATATTAAACAGGTTTTCTCAGTTTTCCGTACCTGCCTTTATATTTGCCAGCAGTATTTTACTATCATACATCTATAGAAATGAGTTCTGCACAATCACTGCCGGCCAACTTAAAACCTTTTATGTTAAACGCTTTATTCGTATAATGCCTCCATATATGATATGGACTCTCATATATCTGCTTGCAAAACATACCATATCGGGAAGTTTGTCAGATATTACGCTTAAAAGCTATTTAAGGTGTCTGTGCCTTGGTACGGGACATTTTCATTTATATTTTATAGTCATCATAATTCAACTATATATCTTCATGCCCTACTTAATATACTGTGTATCCAGATTGAACCTTAGATTCAATCAGATACTGCCCATTGCAGCAGCTTTACAGATAGTTTTTTATTATGTCCATAAAATGGTCATTGTAAAGTATATTAATCGCCCGGCCTCTTTGATGCCATGGTATCTAGTTTTAATATTGTTGGGAATCTGGATAGGTATAAACTATGAAGAATATCATAAAAGAGTAAAATCTATGATTGCGTCTATTCCCATAGCCGCAGTATCAGGTATATTGTACACATACGCATACCACCTTATAAACATAGGCCGGCCTGTTTCGACGTTATTATTTAATATTTTATGGTATGTCTATGTGACGGCTGCTTCGCTATCGCTCCTGTATATATCTGATAAAATGAATAACCCATTCCTGGAGAAATCAGGACAGCTGTCATTCGGAATATACCTTATGCATCCAATGATACTGCTTTTTATGAATAATGCCTTCACAACGGGAAATGTATTAGCTTTTGATGTCTACACTTTATTAAAGTTTGTACTGGCATATTCGATATCCTATGTTATTACATTAGTCTTAGAAAAGACTACGGTTGGAAAATATATCGTAGGGTAAACATTATAAAATAGAGAAGGCGGAAATCATTCCGTCTTCTCTATCAATTCTTTATGACCAATGATACACGTTTATGAAATGTACATATCATGCATCCTGCCCCTCCAACTGTAAAAGTTCTTGCTTCAAGCGCTTAAACACATCCTTCTTTTCCTCTTTAAATTTCTTATCATTGCCGAAATATACTGCATCACCTTGTAAAACAGTATGGGAAGATCTGCTTATGTATAAAGGAGCAAAAGCCAGATGTTTGCCAGTCTCTTTTACATAATATCTCTCCAAATCAAGAAACCCATCATACATCTCACCCATATACTGCCCCTTATCCTTATAGTCTACATCCGGGCAGATCAGCACACTTTGTCCGTTAACCAAGGTCTGTGTAGTTTCCCTGAAAGTCTTGATAATATTCCGCGAACCACGATAAACAGGAATCGCATGTATCACCCACATCAAAATCTGCGCAGCTAGTGATACAGGAAAAGCAACTATCGCAGCAATAAACTTCGGCATGCCGAATCGCTTCGTAAATGTATAATCGTAGTACTGGGAAAAGCAGGTCCTCCAGTTGCAAAATACACTGAGTACCCATAAGCGCATCGGCACATTAAACCAGGCCAGGCTGAAGGTTGGCCCGCTAAGATTCTGATGATGCACCACATAAACAGCGGGTCCTTCTATTTCATTTTTAGATTTAACACTATAACGTCCTATATAACACCTAACAAAAAAACGAAAAATCTTGAAAATAAAGTTTCTCATATTATGCTCCAATTAATTTTTAATCAAAACCTATCTTATCCACATTCTTTGGAAAAACACAGTTATGAATATAATGAATAACAAACGATAATACAATATCAACTAAAAGCTTTATAATGGCCACATTGATCCTCCAAAAACGGCTGATACAATATACTAAACCAAATGAAACCATCATTAACGCAAACCAAAAAATATAGAATCGAGATGTAGGTCGTACAATCTTTCCTGTGCTCCAAAAAGCCAAGCCCTTATTTATTGCGAAATTACATAAAGAAGATAAGGTACGTGCAGCCACAGCACTTACAAAAAACCTCATATGTACAGCAAGAAAATCCAGAAAATAATTGTTTAATAAAATAAATATAAAAATATCTAAAATTCCTGTGATAATAGATGGGCCGGTATATTGCATCAGATTTGTGGCAAAACACAATGAAATACGGAATGAATCCACTACGGTATTGTAATTAGAACCTGAATTATCATTAAAGTACAACGTCTTTATAGGAACCATAGAGAGAGCTACACCGCGTTGTACCGCCTCAATCAGCATATTCATCTCATAATCAAAACGCTCACCCTTTAATTCGATCATCCAATCAAGCTCACCTTTTGGTATACCCCTGAGGCCTGTCTGCGTATCATTTATATAACTTCCGTACAGAAACTGAAAAATACGGCTTGTAATAGTATTTCCTACATAACTCCTCTTCGGCACATTATGATCTTTAAAATTACGTACACCCAAAATTAGAGAATTGCACTTCCTTGATATCAATTTACAGATATTGCAGATATCATCTATTCCATGCTGACCATCAGCATCTGCCGTGACAACACCATCTAAACCAGAATAATTGTTTATAAAATAAGAAAATGCAGTCTTGAGCGCTCTGCCCTTACCACGATTAACATCATGAGACAGCACAGTACATTGCTTGATATGCTTTAATCTACTAAAAATATAATCTGAAGAAGCATCACTCCCGTCATTCACAACAATCACCCGCGGTATGCCGCGGCCTATAAGACCCTGTACAAATTCTACCAAATGAGGTATAGGGTTAAAGGCAGGTATCACAACGGCACTGTTAATACCTGTTCCGTAATCGGCGGGTACTGATGTGTTGTTTATTTTATCAAAGTTTTTATACATCAACAACACCGTCACTATCGAATTTTTCACTCCCAGTACATAGATAATTATATGGTAAGGATATAAATCATGTCAACTAAACAACAGTTTAGAAAATATTTAAATAGTAACGATAATATAATTAATTTTACACTTAATTCTATGCTGGAGTTCTATTGTATTATAAATCGTTATAATGTTTTTTACAAAGCTATTCTTTTGGTGCTCCTATATTGTTAAGTGCAAAAATTTAAAATGGGAGCCGCAGATACATGCAGCCCCCGAGGATAGGGTGATCATATTAATTTAAACAAAAGCTACAGCATAGCTTTTCCCAAACAATACGTCTGCTCTTTTGGCATCATACGGCAATATCTCTCTGACTTTTAAACCATCAATCACTATTTGCGCCCTCATAAACTGACCTGAAATAAAAACTTTGTTGCCTTGAATAATCATTTATACACCTGCTTTCCACTAAAAATTACTATATTGAATAGAATTCTATTTATAATGAATTTGGTTTTTATACTGTTCGAAAAATCTTCTTTTACGGTCGGGATCCTGCTTTCCATTAGCACTTTCAAAAACAGGCGGTTCAATACCATGTTTTACACAAAGTTCTGCAAAACCAACAACCATCATGTTTGCTATTACAGAGTCCACGGCAGTCGAAGTAGCACCCACTTTTATACCCGAATCGTCAACGGCAATACCTGCATCACCATATTCACCACAATTATCAATCACAACATCCCCAAACTCATAGAGATTTTTACCTGAACTGTGACGACTGGGAACTGCTTTTGAATAAGCTAAATTAGAGATTATTATAACTTTGGCTCCTAATTCTTTTGCCTTTATTGCCATATCAATGGTTACGCTATTCCGGCCCGACACCGAATGAATTATCAAAGTGTCCCCTTTTTTTAGCTCCGTATTCGAAATTATTATTTGTCCGAAACCTTCTAATCGCTCCATACATGATGTTACGTTAAATGGCATTGTATTGAGCATAAGTGTGGGATTGAATATAGGGTTAATAATCATAAGACCACCGGCCCGACAATAAAGCTCCTCAGTAATTATTCCTGCATGAGAGGCACCAAATGCATATATACTTCCTCCATCCTTAAATGTGGAAAAAAGTAATTCTGTTGCCTTTTGTATAGAATCCGCTTGCGTGTTTTCAACAATTTCTAACAAACTTGTAATATGTTTTATATACTCTATAGACTTTGTCATCTTGTAATTAGCCTCAATACGGAGCCTTCTATTATAGACCATAGTGAAAAGTCTTGACCAGCATTGCTTATTAACCAACCGGCAATTGTGTTTTCGACAAACGGAAGTGACCAGCCCATCAAAAATACAAGGACTACTCCGCTGACTGCAGAAGAAATAATTGCACCTTTAAATCCGCCCCTTGCATTTCCGACTACTGCTGCAGTTCCACATTCAAAGAAACACGTCATAACAACCGGTACAACAGAGTATTTAAATACGTGAAAATAAGTACAAATAATAATTGTAATTACGGATGTAACCATTGAAGTCAGAAATCCTATTATAACTGCATTTGGAGCATATGGGAAAAGTAATGGACAATCATACGCAGGTATTGCATTAGGAATAAGCTTTTCTTGAATCCCCGTAAATGCGGGAACAATCTCTGCAATCATCATACGTACCCCAAGCAAAAGAATTGTTAAACCAGCTCCAAACGTAAGTCCAGATGTCACTATAAATTTAAATAATCCGTTATCGGGTGTAAGACCATATAATTTCACATAGTCAACCCCTACAATAGAAAAAATTATGGTGAGGACAACATATGTTAACATAATTACTAATGACCCTGTGATAGAAACTTCCTTTAAAAATCCCAGATTTTTCGGAATTTCAATGTTCTCAGTTGATTTAGATTTGTCTCCAAATTTACCGGCTAAAAACCCCCCAATTAATACAAATATTGAACTGGGGTGACCAAGTGTAAATGAATTGTCCCCCGTAACATCCTTAATGTATGGACGTACAAGGTTTGGTGCTACAACATAATATATCGCGGTTGTCAAGCATGCAACTACTAAAAGCGGGACACCTTTTAATCCTGCAGTTACAGCAGTTGCAACAAATACAAATGGAAACCAATACAACATATGTCCTGTCAAAAACACTGTTTTCCATCTTGTGAAACGAGCAACCAGTAAATTAAGTAAGAATCCAAATATCATTGCAAAGCCAATCTCAAAACCGTACTGTCCCATAAATTCTCCAACTTCCATGGTTGGGGCAGCAGTGGTTGCAGGACTAAGTGCAGCCATTGCACTGGCCAAAGGTGAGAGACTACTCACCAAAACTGTTGTACCTTGCTGAAGTATGACAACACCCAAAGCCGTCTTGATTGTTCCCGACATAATATCGGCTAATCCCTTTTTTTGCAGCAGCAAACCTAAAAACGCAATCAATGCCAGGAATATAGCTGCTACACCAAATACTTGGTTGATAAGGAAATTAAGAATAGTCATTTATTTTACCCCCTATATGTTTTGAGAAATTCCTCCAACTTTTCTTTTATTTCATTTTTATTGACGAAATTATTAATAACAACCACAGGTGTTTTAGTTTTTCCTTTAAGGTTTTCCGCTAGCTCATTTGACGTAAAAATGACATCGCAATCAACACTTGAAGCCGATGTTATATCTCCTGTAAAAACATTTGCTTGAATACCCATTTCTTTTAAAATAGATTGTATTTTTATTCTGAGCAAAGTCGATGAGCCAACTCCAAACCCGCAGACTGCCTGAATAGAAAGTTCATCCATATACAGTGCACCTCCATTATTCATTTATGCTATCGAAATCTAAAATCATATTTTGTACCTCACTTACTTCCTTAGCATTTCTGATTTGCTTTACCATTTCATCATTCCCCAGCATCCCAACCAACTCCGTTAAGGCTTTTATATGGGTTGTGTGGTCAATTGCGCAAAGACATACCACAATATCGACAGGGTCGTTTTCCTTATTCCCGAATTTAACAGGCTCGGATAGGGTTATAAGGCTCATACCTATCTTTTTTACTCCTGATTCCGGCCGGGCATGAGGCATCGCTATTCCGGGAGCAATTACAATATATGGACCTATCTCTTTTACACTGTTGATCATTGCATCAACATACCTATGTTCTATACATCCCTCCTTTTCTAAAAGGGCTCCCCCTGCGGACACTGCCTCTTCCCAAGTCTTTGCCTCGACATTGAGCTTAATGGTTTTTTGATTGAGCAATTCTTTTAGCACCGGTTGCTTTACCCCTTTCCTGTCCCCAATATTTTTTACGTTAAGAGTTCTTGATAGTTCTTTGGCCAGGCCATCATAATCCATGATCATGCAGTGTCTTTTCACCGCACCCAAAATTTCATCCATAATAACGGTAGACCCTGTTCTTCCATGCTTTTTTATATACCTGTTTAACTTCAGTATGTCCTTTTCAGTAAGAAGTGGATTGACTTCAACACATGTCACACTATCTTCTTCCATGGGTACCGAGCTTATAATAAGGTCTATCTTATCTCCTTTGAGTGCCTTTTTTACCTGATGCCTTGCGACGGTTCCCACAATATTCACATTAAAAACAGACTGTATCCTTGATGAAAGCATTTCAGCAGTACCCATACCTGTGGCACATACTACAAGTACATTCATCTTGGTGGTACTCGCATTCTTTATCCTTTCGATTGCCGCACCGAAATGCATGGCAAAATAGCCTACCTCCTCGTCGCTAATCCTTTTGCCCGTAAAGTCTTCCACCGGCTTAAGACCTATCTTTACTGCTTTAAACAGTTCATTAAATCTTGACCTTATCTCATCCAAAATCGGGTTTTTAAGTGTAAGATCATGGTTCAACCTATATATTGTAGGTTTTAAATGTTCAAGTAGACCATTATAAAGCTGTCTGTCGCCTGTGAGATCTTCGCCTACTATAGTACTGACCCTTTGTATCACATTATTAGCCAATATTTGAAGCTCCACCCAATTCTCACTCTCAGTCACTTTAGATGATGCACGGTTGCTTCCAAGTAGATGAATCGTGATATATCCTATTTCATCTGTAGAAATCGTTATATTGAAACGTTGTTCAAGCATACGCGTAATATTAGATGCCACGGCAAATTCCTTTGTTAATTCAAGAGATTTTAGCTCATCTTTGTTCATCGTTATCTCTTTTTTCGCTTTAATCCTTTTAATAGCTAAAGCTATGTGAATGGCCAGGCCTACAAATGCCTCATCAGAAAATATCGTATCCAGTTCCCTTTCTGCAACATTTATACATTCTTCAATATATTGGATGTCTATATCATCAAAAAATGATTTCAATGAACTGCTTGATTTAGTGTTTCTTATAGGTTTTGTTTTAAGTTCAGAAAGCGATTTTATCATGCCATTATTCTCGGTTAAGAGCTTAATCTGTGCACGCCGTAAATTTTTTTCCTCTCCGGTTATCTTTATTCCGTGTTTTGGAACGGATTTGATAGACAGATCATATTCCTCAAGCCACTTCTTTACTCTTTTCAAATCCTTAATAATTGTATTACGGCTTACACACAGCTCATCTGCTATACTGATTATTGTTATATAGTCTTGCTGGCTTATAAGCTCGTTTAATATTAGGCTTGCTCTATCCTCTTTAGAAAGTACGATGTAGTATGTATTAAGATTCGTTATAAAATCTATTACTCTGCGTTTTTCAGCTGAATCCTTCATAAACATAATTCCGCAGTTAGGCTTCCGGATAAGAAGTTTAAAGCCATTATCACGCAAAAATTCATCTATTATATCCAGATCATACCGTATCGTCCTGTTACTTACCTTATATCTCTCACCCAAGCTGTTTATTGTAACAGGTTTATTTAAATTGAGTAAATACAAAAGAACTTGAACACATCTGCTGTTTAGGGTTCCTATGTTCATCACTTCCTTTGTTTAATTAAATTATACAGGCTGCAAGTAGTTCTGAAAAGTCAATAATATTTCAAAGCAATTGTGGCAAAAGTGAATTATATATCCGATATTCATGAAAGTTGGATTGGATGTGTAAATGCAGGCACTCTGCCTCGAATAGTTATGGAAAACCTATTTGGGTAGAAGATGATGAGAAGAATAACCCAGGTGATTTATGTTTACATGGCCATGTGATTATCGAAATAGGAGAGAAATTTTTGATTACCAGTAGAAGGGAAGGACATTGTTTAGCGGACATAAGTATAGACGGACTGCAGTCATGTACCGTATTCCAAATTTCAGATCAAAAAAGTTGAACACCCGACTGAAGCATGTTAAAATTAAAGAAATTTAAAACAGATGGAGGAAACACGTATGCAAATCGATAAGGTGAAGCGAATATTGACGACGCCGGTCAGCGATGAATTCGCGATGAGCACACCGGAGTTCCGAAACAGGGAATATATCAATATCACCTATAAAACGGATTTCGACAAATTGAGAGAGCTTGTTCCGGAGCCGCTGGAGATCGACGAGCCTCTCGTGAAGTTTGAACTGATCAAAATGCCGGACTCGACGGGCCTGGGGGATTATCTGGAGAGCGGGCAGGTTATACCGGTTTCCTATAACGGCGTGCCCGGAGAGTTCTCCCTCGGGATGTATCTCAACAATTTCCCGGCTATCGTGACAGGGCGAGAGTTCTCGACCTATCCAAAAAAATATGGCAATCCGTCGCTCTATGTGGATTCAGACACACTCGTCGGAAAGCTGTCCTACGGAACGCTGGACGTCGCCATCGCAACCATGCGCTATAAGTACAACAAAATTACACCGGAAGAGGCAGGAAAGATTATCGGCACGCCGCAGTACATGCTCAAAATCATCCGCGATACCGATATGAAGTTGCTCGCTTGCAAGATGACGGTCTCCACGATCACCAAGTACGAAATTCTGGAGGCTTGGAGATCCCCGGCTAGGCTCCAGCTTTTTGAACATGTAAACGCACCGCTCGCAGACCTGCCGGTTAAACAGGTCGTGGACGCCACTCACATCATCGCGAACCTCATGCTCGGACGCCCGTCGGTCGTATACGATTATCTGAAATAACTGAGAATTTACCTCACCTCACGTAAAAAATACGTCCTGACGAACTTCGTCGAAGCCACGTCAGGGCGCATCAAAACTAAGCGTCCCGTCTTTCTCCAGCATGTAATCACCGATGCTGCAGGTAAGCGAGGCGCTCCATTATACCTTTCGGGCTGGTTGAGAATCTCGGAAATGGCGGGTTTTATTTATTCCTTAATATTCTTGATGTCTTCATCTGTCAGATTCTCTTCATGTTGTATTTGTTTTATCTCATCTTCCTTTTGAGATATCTTTACTTCCATCTCATCTATTTCTTTTATAATGTCAATAATCTTAGAGGAATTTGATTCGTCCTCGAAGTCCGACCTATATACCAGCAGAAATACTTCGCCTAATTCGGTTATCTTTGTCTTCCTTTGTCCAGACAGATTTACAATATCTGTTTTAATTGCAGCTATCTTAGCAATTTTACTGGTTTTCTTACCGAGCCTTTTGGCAAAACCTGCGATGGTACTGCCTGCAGACTTTGCCGCGGATCCGATATTGTCTCCTGTTTTTTTCATCGAAGAATCTTCATCATTGATTGCATCCTTTGCCTTATCAGAAGCATTATCAATACCGCTTTTGATATCCTTCAATTTAGACTTTGCAAAGTTCACAATGTCATCCGCTTTGCCCTCATTTTTCTTATCGTCACCCATAGTATCGCCTCCTTTTTGGTATTATATCATCATCTCTATAATTATCATAATAAAGTAATCTATGGGTTTATTAGAAGACATTAAAAGTATTGTTAAGTTCTTATAATATTTTTCTTAAGACTCTCAACTGCGTTATAAAACTGTGGAACCATTGTTATGGCAAGACAGATTGCTACTTCTGAACCAACCACTAGCAAATTAACCGCAAGAGAATAGATTATCGTATTCATACCCGTGGGCGCATACGATCCAAAGAAAATAACTCCGGACAAAAATTGGAAGAAAAATCTGCCGCAACCTCCTACTACAATACCCAGTCTGAAATTTTTGGAAAAGAAACCAGCCAGGCCGATAGCCGCAAAAGGCAGCGGATAATCTAACAGCACCTGTGCCCAATGTATTATAAATGGATCCTGAATAAGCTGCAGTATCCCGTATGCCGCACCCGCCGTGATTCCGGCAACGGGGCCGAAATAGTAGGCATAAATAAACATTGGGAGCATACTCCCCGGGGTTATGGAACCGCCCTGCGGCCAATGGAAAAAACGGATATACGATAGCAGAAATGATATTGCTATACAAATCCCACCATACACAACGGACTGCGTATCAAACTTAAATTTGTTCTTTCCATAGTGTAGCGCTAAAGATGCAATCACCACCACGGCTAATACCGCGACAGTAATCGAGTGTATCTCGGTAAAATCACCAAACACGTTAGTTAAATAATTTAACATAAAAAGCCTCCTATAATAATGGAGCCGTGCCGCCATATAAAAAGCCGCAACCATGTAGGTTGCGGCGGAAACCCGCATTCCCTACGCCAGTATTAACTGAACAGGTTCAAGGGGTCCACAGTATTCTGCGGTCTCAGCTTTTAGCTCCCCCAGCGGACACAGTCTCTTAAATTGTACATATACATTATATACCAAACACATAGGTCATTCAACTAAGGATTTTGTTTTTGAAGCACAGATATCTCCTTTTGCTCTATTGTGGCCTTTTTTGTCCCTTCTGTCAAATAATGGTGCAAGCTGATATCCTCGCATGCCGCCACATAATCCGATAAACTTGCGCTACCAGACCCCAGCGGTACTAACCTCGGCAATAGCCATTGCCCATCACCTCTTAGGAATCTTTAAATGTTCCAAATACCTTAAGATCCTTATCACGCATCATAACCTGTCCTTTCGCTATGACTGAATCAATTGATAAGTCCTGTTCATTTAGCAATACTATATCGGCATCCAAACCCTTTTCTATCCTTCCTTTATTCTTTAGCTTCAGCATATCGGCAGGATTTGAGGTTATTACCTTTATGGCCGTCTCCAGCGGCACGCCGTCCGTTAAAACGGCATCCTTCACTTCTCCATACAACGATTTAGCTTTTCCCATCTTTAATCCTATAGTCTCTTTCTTCTCATTGAATATCGGCATACTTCCCTGACCGTCTGAGGAAAATGTGATTCTACTCTCATCTACGCCTTGATCTAAACATATTTTTAGAGCCTTGCTGCACTTCGTCTCTCCTTCTTCCCAAAACACTGGGTCGGAGCTTGTGGTAAAGTCTATATGTCCGCCTTCTTTAGCATATTTTATTGCTTCTTTAAAAAGGTAGGGATTTCTGTTTGTGTGGGTAGGCAGTAACTGTGTGAATGGCACCTCTGTCTCTTTAACAACCTTCCAGATAAGGTCAAGCATCCCTTTGCCGTCCCCTACATGAACATTCACAATGCCTGCTTTACCCGAAAGCATGCCCGCTACCCGTGCATCTGCCGCTAATCTTTTGAATTCATCAACTGTAGGCTGGGAGGAGCGGTGATCGGAAATAGCGATCTCGCCTATCCCTATGACCTTGTCAATGGCTATGATATCTTTCATAGCCTCTCCCGTAATCGTAACCACGGGAACATGATAGGAGCCGGTATATATGTAGCTTGTTATTCCTTCCTCTTCAAGCCCCCTGGCCTTAGCTAATAGAGACAGTACGTCCCTGGCTATGCCATCCGTTCCCAGGCATCCTACCACCGTAGTGACACCCGCAATGATGAGATCTTCTAATTTCACTTCCGGGGTCCTCGTTTTAAAACCGCCTTCACCGCCACCGCCCAGAATGTGCTCATGGGAATCTATAAAACCGGGAGTCAAGACCTTGTTCGCACCATCTATGATCTCGGTATCTATACAGCCTAAGCCCTCAAGCGAAAGGTCATCGCCTATGGCTCCAATTTTATCGCCGATTATCATTACATCTTTTTTACCTATATACTGCGGACTGTATACATTGGCATCCTTTATCAATTTTATCATATCATTCACTCCGTCTTCTTTATAGTCTTACTCACTACATAATTATTTAAGCAAAACCTATCATTGTTGCAATGATAATAAATGCAGTGCCCATTATCAAGAAAAATCCCTGCATCTTAACATGCCATTTTGCCCACTTAAGCCAATCTATCCTGGCAACTGCAAGAACACCTATAAGGCTGGCCGATGTGGGGGATATGGCGTCTATAAAACCGGAACCAAGCTGGTACGCAAGGCAGGCTATCTGCCGTGATACGCCAACAATATCCGCAAGCGGTGCCATTATAGGCATTGTCAGCGCGGCCTGGCCAGAATTAGATGTAACAAAGAAATCAAAAATACTTTGGAAATAATACATAAATACGCCTGTTACCATTGAAGGCAATCCTTTAAGTGCTTGCCCAAAACCATGAAGCACGGTATTTAAAACCGTAGGCGTCGTAGGATCGGAACCACCGAGAACAAGGAGAATTCCCTTTGCCATACCTACCACAATAGCCGTGGGTGCCAAATCAGCTGCACCCTTGCCAAATGATTCCGCTATATCATTCCACGTCATATCATTGAGCTTAAAGATCGCACCTATAATTCCCGAAACAAGACCCATTACAAAAAACTGAGATGCTATCTCAGGAATATAATACTGCCGCGCAACCACTCCCCAAATAATCCATATAACACCCAGAAGCATGGTCAGGAGTATCAACACATGCCCTATACTCAACTTGCCGCTGGCATCACTATCATTTGCTTCCATAGATTCGATAAAATGCTTGTCCTCTTCATGAGTAACAGATTTCTCCGGATTTTGCTTTATCTTTTTAGCATAAAAATAAACATAAGCTGCACTTGCTCCGGTGATCACGACCCACATAATCAGCCTGAACTTTGCCCCGGATAATACCGGTATGCCGGCTATACCTTGAGCTATAGCTATCCCAAAAGGATTCATCCAAGAGCTGGCATTGCCAACCTGGGAAGCAACAAATGTCACGCATATGGCAGTTATTGAATCATACCCCAACGCAATTACAAAAGGAATCATTATCATAGCCAACGGTATGCATTCTTCTGACATGCCAAAAACAGCTCCGCCCAAGGAAAATATAAAAAACAGTATGGGAATAGCCATTTCCTGGAAGCCGCCCATATGAGCTACAGCTGCATGAATCCCGGCATCTATGGCACCGGTCTTCATTATTACTCCGAAGGCCCCTCCTACTACAAGAAGCAAAGCAACAATACCGACTGCGGCACCATACTTGTCACCTGTCACAAGGCCCTCAAACACATAGTTTAATACTCCGAATCCCCCGGTATCGTCGGTGCCCCATAACTTTGCATGTTTATAGACCTTATGGCTTGTGTCATATACAGATTCATTAAATTGTTTATATATCACATCGTCGGTAAGACCAAGTGAATCCAGTTTTTCTTGATCCCAAGTCTTTGGATCGGTTTCTAGAAAACTACTAAGTTTATCTCCATCAATCCCAAGCTCATCCATTTTTGCCTCATCACTACTTAGGCTTTTTAAATTTACCTGAAGTTTGTCCATATCAAGATCATATTTATACCTAAATGTCTCCGGCATAAGGACAGTCCTGGTATCTGTCTGCCCGTCCGCCTTCTTATACTCAATATCGTGAGTACTATAAAGCCCTGCGGGAACAACAAAAGTCATCATCCAAAGTACAAACACTACAAAAAAAATAATTATGTATGTATGCGGTGTTTTGATTTTTGTCAGGTCCCTTTTACCCTGCGAACCATTATTTTTATTCATAAAAAACCTCCTATTTTATAGCGTGGTATATTTAAAAACTTGGTATGGAGAAAAACCATTTATTATTAAGATTCTCTAATATGAGTACCTTTTATCCATTATTTTACCACAAAAAAATAATGAATAAAATAAGTTTATTATTTCAATCCAGTTTATATACAAACCCTTTTAATGTTTATTTATAATATAGAAAAATGCAGACCTTTCAAAGGAAAGATCTGCATTATATAACAAAATTTTTCGGATCGTCTTAATCTATTTTTTCGTTAATGGAACGTTTTAATTTATTGTAAAGAGTAGCACGAGAGATTCCAAGCATCTTAGCAGCCTTCGTCTTATTACCCCCGCAGCTTTTTATCGCAGCCTTGATTTGTTCTGCAGTAAGCTCTGAGTACCCGGGTATGACGGCCTGCCTTACCGGATTATAAACATTATCTGGGTGATAATCAAAGGAATCAAAAGGTACCAGGTTCTCTATCTTAAGTCTGTGCCCGTCGGAGCGGTCTATTGAGGCTTCCAATATATTCTGCAATTCACGTATGTTTCCCGGCCAATGATAATCCTTGAGTCTCGTTATTACTTCCGCATCAATATCGTGAATATTAGTGCCCAAACGTCGGTTAAGCCTGGCCACCAGTGTTGATATCAGTTCCGGTATATCGCTCTTTCGATCCCTAAGCGGCGGTACATGGATATGAAAAACATTTAAGCGGTAATACAAATCCAACCGGAATTTCCCATCGCTTACCATCTGCCGAAGGGGAACATTTGTTGCTGTTATTATACGGGCATCAATGGAAATTTCATAGGTACCGCCTACCCTGGTTACTTCATGATCCTGGAGGACACGCAGTAATTTTGGCTGCGTGGTGAGCGGCAGTTGGCCGATTTCATCTAAAAAAAGGCTTCCCTTATCAGCCAGCTCAAATTTGCCCGGTTTCCCGTTCTTGCTTGCCCCGGTAAATGCCCCTGATTCGTAACCAAAGAGTTCGGACTCCGCCAGGGATTCAGGTATTGCCGAACAGTTAACCCTAATAAAACGGTTGTCCTTCCTTACGCTCAAACCATGTATGGCATTGGCTACCAGTTCTTTACCACTGCCACTCTCTCCTTCTATGAGTACATTTGAGTTGTTCTTGGCCGCCAGCCGTATCTCCTCTTTGAGGGTTTTTATACACTCACTTCTGCCAGTGATTTGATCTATGGAGTATTTCTCCATTTCCAAATCCTTTATATATTTTTGGGCAGTTTTAAGCTGACCAGAAATGTTCTCCACCTTTTTTGAAAGTTCCATGGCTACCCGCTGCTCATTGAGGAAGGTTAATACCATTGCTCCAAGAAGCTTGTGATCCTCTCCGAAAAGAGGATAGTAATTGGCATAAACAACACCCCCTGTGTCAGGTGTCATCAGTGGCTGGCCAAACAACGGTTTCTTTGTACGCAGAACCTCATCAAAGTAAGAGCCAGGTATCATATGATAAGTAAAAAGTTTGTGAAAAATAATATCTGATGACTTGATGCCGGTCATTTCCATCCAGTATGGACTAACATACAGGTAGTGTCCTGTAGTATCGACAATTGCGATGGATAACTTATCGGCACTGAAACATGCGGAAATAATCTCCGGATTCAGGTTATTTTCCATCATTTAATTGATCTTCCCTTCACATGAAGTAACACATTATGCAAGGTGTCTAATGGTAGACAATATTTATACGATTATTTTGAGTCTATACAACTCTTTATACAATAGTTTACCGTACTATTCACCACTTTTCAAGCATTTTCGACTTGGCATATAAATTGCTTATATATTAGGTGCAGCAGTAAGGGCAAATAAATTTTTTCTAGCTGTAAAACTATCTTAAATACTTTAAAGGAGTGATTTGAAATGAAGTTAGTAGATCTAAGTTGTACATGGACACCGGATTTACCGGTCGAGCCAAAGGAATCAATCCCGAAGATGATCTATTGGGATCATAAAAGCAAGGTATCTATTGACTCGTATCTTGGTACATTCCCTGGGCTAAAGGAAGAAGACCTGCCGGACGGCGAGGCTTGGGCAATTGAAGGAATGCAGACCGGGACTCATACCGGCACACACATGGACGCTCCATATCATTTTGCTTCAACCATGAACAATGGAGAACGTGCCTGGACAATTGATGAAGTTCCTCTGGATTGGTGCATGGGAGACGGAGTAGTAATCGATGCCACAGACAGACCCGATGGCTATGTACTAACTGCTAAAGATCTTGACGAGTACTTTAAGAAAATAAATTACACTCTAAAACCTGGCGATGTAGTTTTACTTCATACAACAGCTCAAACGCAGTGGGGAAATGAAAAATACCTGGTAACAGGCTGCGGTGTTGGCAGAGAAGGAACCTTATGGCTATTAAATCATGGTGTACATGCAGTCGGGACCGACGCTTGGAGCTGGGATGCACCCCTGCCACTTGTAGCTAAACAATATGCGAAAGATAAAGATCCGTCCATCATCTGGGAAGGACATAAAGCAGGCAGAGAGAAAGCCTATGTTCAGATGGAAAAATTGCAACATCTTGAAAAACTTCCGCACTATGGATTCACTGTTATCGCTTTCCCTATAAAAATCAAAGCTGCCAGTGCTGGATGGGTTCGCCCCGTGGCAATATTTAACGATTAGAGGGGGAGAATAATTATGGCTGAGAATCAAGAGGGTAAATTTTATTATGGTTGGTATGTTGTTGTTGTTGCATTTGTATTGTTGGCATTTGTCGGCGCGCCTGGTATTTCCATGTCTGGCCTGCCGGTTGTGTCTATTGTAAAAGATTTTAATGTAAGTGTCACCAATGTAATGCTTATGGGTGCATTAAGTATGATGGGTGCTATGGTAGGCACTCTCTTTGCTGGCAAAGTTTTTATGCGTTTTGGTCTACGTAAGACTGTCTCCTGTGGGCTTATTTTAAGCGGAACATTTTGGATGATTATTTCGACCGTAAAGAACTTTAAGTTTATGATTGTTCTAGCTTTCTTAGCAGGTGTTATCGGTACATTTACAACTACCCTCCCTGCTTCCATTGTGATAAACAACTGGTTCGGCCCTAAGCTTAGGGGAAAAGCAATGGGTATAACAATGATCGGTCTCAGTGCTGGTGCGGTTGTACTCAGTCCTATTGTAGCAAATATCATCACTTCTGCAACATGGAGAGGAGCATACCGGCTATATGGAATTTTAGCCTGGGTAATGATTCCGTTTGTACTATTAACGTTCTATGATACACCCGCTGCAAAGAGCATAAAACGCCAGGGAGACGTACCGGGGGAAAAGGCTGCAGAAAAAGCTGCAGGTGTAGACCCGGCAGGTATGACGGCAGGTGAAGCTCTGCACACTCCTATATTTTGGACATTAGTTGTTGCCCTGTTTATTATCAATGGTTTGGGCGCAGCATGGAACGGCAACGGCCCTACCTTCCTTACCACTATAGGTTATACTCCGGTAAAGGCATCATTCCTTGTATCATTATGTTCTTTAGCTGCTATTATAGCTAAGGTATTATATGGAATATACAATGACATAAATGGCTCAAGAAAAACATTTAACCTATTCCTTATGCCAGTAATAGCTGCAAGTATTTGTCTTATACTTTCACCTAAGATGCCGGCTCTGGCCTATGCGGCAGCAATACTGTATGGTCTTTCTTTTCCAAATGCGACCGTTGGTTCCCCGCTTATTACTGGTGAGCTGTTCGGGCCAAAGAACTATAGCATATTGGTAGGCTATACACAATTTGTAGCCTCTTTAGGCTCGGCTATTTTCCCAATGATTGTTTCATCAATATATGGAGCAACCGGTGATTACGTTTATTCGTGGGTTTCTGTATTAGTACTTTCATTATTAGCTTTAGTATTAATCAATCTAACTTATGTTGCCAAGAAAAATTATATTTCCAAAAAAAGTACCATTTAGAATGGCTGCTTAGATATAAAAAAAAGTACCAAGTACTTGTTCTAAAAAACAAGGTACGATGGCAACATAATTATGGAGGTATATCAGCTTTGGATATCGTCCAACCTTTTTTAGAACATGTCAAGGGGAATACCTGGTGTATAGTAACAAAACGTTCACGTATCCCTTTATTCAAACTGGAAGGCGGCAGGGTAGTCCTCATTGACTCCGGTATTTCTACAACGGATCGTGGAGGGATCTTTTCCCTGCTGGCACAAAATGCCCTTACCGTAGCTGCAGTCTTGACCAGCCATGCCCATGTTGATCATATAGGTAATCACAAGGCCCTGCAGAAAGAGCAGGGATCAAAATTATATATGACGCTGTTTGATGCGGCGATTAGTGAAAATCCCTTGTATGCGCAGGCCTATTTCTATGGAATTAACTATCGAAATGTTATTAAGTATACGGCCACTTATCTTTGTCATGCCGACTACTTAATCAGGCCGGAGGATGAGTTCATTGATATTGAAGGTGCCCGGTTTAAAATATTACGGCTTCCCGGACATACGGCAGAACATCTTGGATTCGTCACTCCTGATTCGGTAGCCTATTTGGCTGATGCTCTTTTAAGCGATCATGTGCTGGAATCAGTACGAATTCCATACTGCATAAGCTGTGCTTTGGATCTTGATACCAAAAACCGCATTGGCAAAATGAAATATGATCGTTATATTGTAGCCCACAACGGAGTTTATGAAAATATCAGTACTCTTGTTAAACGGAACATAGATAATATACTCAGTAAAGTAGATATAATCTACAAAATAGCAGATCATTATATGTCAATGGAACAGATTTTAGCTAAAACATGCGCAGCCTTGGGCATACGTACGGATAGCATTTATAAAATCAGTTCTTCAGAACAAAGCGTCAGAGTCTACATGGAATATCTGATTGAAGAAGGCCGGCTGGTACAGCGGGCCAACGACGGAATTATCGAGTATATTCGAACTGACTGCACTTAACAATCAATTTATAAATAAACTTTATGATACAAGGAGGATTATTATGGACAAGGTTTTTATTACTGCTGCATTAACAGGAACCTCAATAAGCCGGGAAGCCGCACCAACTGTTCCAATATTTCCTGAGGAAATCGCCGAGCAGGTTGTAGATGTAGCAAAGGCAGGAGCTGCCATGGCACATATCCATGTAAGAGATGACAAAGGATGGCCGACTATAGACGTTGAAAAGTTTACAAAAACATTTGAAGCCATCCAGCTGGCTACAAAGGCGGCAGGGGTTGATATAATTGTAAATCTCACCACCTCCGGATCCGTTAAACTGGAGAAGAATGAGACACGTTTGGCCCACGTTAAGAAACTGCGCCCCGATATGTGCTCTTTTGACTCAGGTACATTCAACTGGAATTACGGCGGTGTTTTCGTAAATGCTCCCGACTTTCTTGAGGATCTATCCAAATGTGTAATTGAAAACAATGTAAAACCTGAGTTTGAAATCTTTGACAACGGCATGCTTGGAAATGCAATTTATTGCATAAATAAATTTAATATACCCCAGCCATGTCATTTCCAGTTCGTACTGGGCGTGGGCGGTGCTGCCAGCGCTACCACACGCAATCTGGTATTCCTGCAGGAAATGCTGCCGAAGGGATCAACCTGGTCGGTAACCGGCATAGGCAAAGCACATATACCGATGATGCTCGCTGGTTTATCATTAGGCTGCAATGGTCTTCGTGTAGGATTGGAAGACAATGTCTATATGTCAAAGGGTGTAAAAGCCACTAACGTCAAGCTGGTAGAGCGCGCCGCAGAGTTGATTGAACTGACCGGCCATGAGGTTGCTACTACGGACGAGACCAGAGAAATATTAGGTCTAAAGCGTCATTCTCTTGAAGAATATCATGCATAAAAAATGACACTTTAAAATTTTAATATTTAAGCGCCCTGTCACAACTATTGGGAGGGCGCATCAGCAACTCATTATGATTTTAATAATGCTTATAACAAGGAGGAAATGTATATGCGAGAAGTAGTATTTGTGGATGGAGCTCGTTCCGCCTTCTGTAACTTAGGCGGCGGATTTAGAGATCTGTCTTCTACAGAAATCGCTGGTCACGTTTTAAAGGGTCTTATAGAACGGACTGGTATATTAGAGCGCAGTAAAGTAGACGGCTTGTTCTGCGGAAATGCGCTGCGGGACATGCGTTGCAATGATATAGCCCGTGATGCGGCACTCAGGGGCGGATTACCACCGGAGACTGAAGCGCACTATGTAGAAATGCAGTGCGGCTCGGCAATAACATGTGTAAATCACGCTGCAGCTATGATTGGTTTAGGCTATGCAGACGTACTTTTAGTTGGCGGCATGGAATCTTATTCGACAATGAACATCGATTTTTCCATGAACGACAGACCATATAGACTTGTTCCTCCCATTCCATTGGCACCCCACCTGGCACCTCAAAAAAATGAGGATATAACCATGATCCAGGTTAGTGACGAAATGGCAGAAAACTGGGATATATCCAGAGAACAGGCAGATGAATATGCAGCCAGAAGTCAGCAGAGATTGGCTCAGGCGTACAAAAAGGGTATAACCGGTGATGAAATCATCCCGATTACCATACCGGCAACACCTGATTCTCCTGAAGTTGTTATAGACAAAGATGAATTCCCACGTCCTAACACCACACCGGAGATCCTGGCAAAACTGCGTCCTGTTAATAAAGGTGGAATAACTACGGCAGGTAATGCTTCCGGTCAGAATGACGGCGCCGCTTTTCTGTTGATGATGTCGGCAGACAAGGCAAAAGAATTGGGATACAAGCCTATTGCCCGCTGGATTATCGGAGCAGATATAGGCGTTCGTCCTGCACACATGGGTATCGGCCCTGCTTTTTCAAATCTTAAGGCTATGAAATTGGCCGGTTTGCAGTTATCCGATCTTGAAGTAATTGAATGTAATGAGGCATTTGCTGCTCAGAACCTGTCCGTAATCAAAGAGATGGAGTCCCGGACCGGTGAAAAGATTGATCAGTCTAAATGGAATCCTAACGGAGGGGCTGTCGCCATTGGACACCCTAACGGTGCTTCCGGTGCTCGTGTCGCTATGTTTGCAATGCGTCAATTAGAGCAAACCGGCGGACGGTATGGTTTGTTTTCATCCTGTTGCGGCGGCGGACACGGAACCACCACCATCATTGAAAACCTGAGACGTGAAAAAGGAGGAAACAAGAATGCGTGATGTTGTTATCGTAGACGGAGCACGTTCCGCTTTTACAAAATTCGGAGGATCACTTAAGGCTTATGCATCAGTGGATATCGCAACACTGGTGGTTAATGATCTGTTAAAGCGCACCGGTATACTGGACAAGGGTAAAGTAGACAGCCTTATGGCCGGCTGTGCCCTCGGAGATATGAAAACAAAAGACATAGCAAGATACATCGTTTTACAATCAAAATTGCCGATGGAAACCTCTGGCACTTTTGTCGAAATGCAAGGCGGTTCGGCCATTGCAGGGCTCAATCATGCCGCATGGAAAATTAAAGCCGGCATGTCTGAGGTTGCTATAGTCGGTGGCATGGAGTCTTACTCCACCTTTACGGCTAAATTCCCAATGTGCCGTCCACAGTATAAATTTATCGCTCCATATGCCTTAAAACCAGAGCATACTCCTAATAAAGAGCGTGACCTCGACAGGGCATCTTTGGATGATAAGATGGCCGCTGAATGGGGGATCACCCGTGAGCAGGCCGATACGTATGCAGCCAGGAGCCAAGAACGCCTAGCCCAAGCTTATAAGAAGGGAATTACCGGAGATGAAATCGTCCCGATTGTAATCCCTGCCACACGCAAGGCACCGGAAATTGTTATAAATAAAGATGATTCTCCATGTCCTGACATAACGGCTGAGGAACTTTCAAAACTGCAACCGGTAAACCAGAGCGGCATTACTACAGCGGGTAACTCCACCGGTTTGAATGACGGTGCAGCCTTTATGCTGATAATGACTGCTGAGAAAGCACAGGAACTCGGTTATAGGCCTATAGCCCGTTGGGTAACCGGAGCTCACTGCGGCGTACGTGAAGATTATACAGGCATAGCACCTGCATACTCTAACCTCAAAGCCATAAAGCAAGCCGGCCTCAAACTGGAGGATATCGACGTGATTGAGTGCAATGAGGTATCTGCTGCAGAGAACCTGGCTGTCATAAGCGAGATGGAAAAACAGACCGGCAAAAAGATTGATAAAGAAAAATGGAATCCAAACGGAGGTGCTATTGCCATAGGGAACCCTAACGCAGCCTCAGGTGCCCGTATGACCATGTTTGCTATGCGTCAACTTGAACAAACATCAGGTAAATATGGCATGGCCTCTACTTGCTGTGCAGGTGGCCAGGGAGCTACTGTAATCATCGAGAATCTCAGACACTAATATTA
>DHDL01000014.1:84636-92913 GCA_002399345.1 Thermoanaerobacterales bacterium UBA4877 | reverse complement strand
TTATGGGCAGACAGATCGCCCTGAACTCCGCTATATACGGCTATCAAGTCAAGATCTATGACAAGATTCCCGCAGTATGTGATAAAGTGCAGGCATGGGAAGTTGAGTATCTCGCAGGCCGTATTAAAAAAGGCCGTATGACGGAGGACCAGGTCAAGCAGGCCAAGGATCACTTTACTATAGTACGTGATGCACAAGAGGCTGCTGATGCAGATCTGGTCATTGAGGCTGTTGTTGAAAGACAAGATGTAAAGGCCGATGTCTTCAAGGAGTTTAGCGGTATCGTACAACCGGATACAATCCTGGCAACAAACTCAAGCTACATGGTTTCTTCCATGTTCAAGGATTGTGTCTCTCATCCAGAGCGGCTGTTAAACTGCCATTATTATAATCCGGCACTGGTAATGAAATTCGTGGAGGTTGTCCAGGGTGAACATACCAATCCCAAGGTAGCGGATGCGGTTATGGAATTCTGTCGCAGCACAGGAAAAGATCCTATTTGTATGAAAAAGGAGCTCCCCGGTTTCGCAGCCAACCGTATAGTAAGTGTCATTAATGCCGAGGCACGTTTCCTGGTACAGAATGGATATCTGACATATCAGGAAGTTGATAAAGCATGTGAAGAGGGACTGGGACATCCTATGGGGCCCTTCCGTCTTATGGATATGACAGGCATTGATTTATCATACGATCTGATGAAGGCCGGCATGGCTATGGATGGCAAAAAACCGGATTGCTATGATATGGTTGAGAAAATGGTTAAAGAAGGAAACCTGGGCCGTAAAACAGGTAAGGGCTTCTATGACTATACAAAAGAAAATAAGTAAAAAAAGATGCAATCTGTCCCGGGCAATAGGCCCGGGTTTTTTAATCTCCGCTTACAAATTCTCCTATGCGCTTAAACGCTTCCTCTATATTTTTTAGCTGTGTTCCCAGATTGATGCGGATATATCCTTCCCCGTTGCCTATAAATTCATTCCCGCTTTCCACCAACACACCTTTCTCCTTTGCAAGACGGTGGGTAAAGGTATCACTGTCCATCTTGGTACTTTTTATATTAACCCACAGCAGATAAGAGGATTCCATTTCCATGTAAGAGAGCTGTGGAATATGGGTATCAATATAACGGCAAGCACAGCGGTAATTCTTTTTTAGGTAGTCTTTAAGTTCCTGTGTATATTCCTCCCCCTCATTGTAACATGCGACCAGTGCAATAATGCCGAATACCGTGGGTGAAGTAATAGAATTTTTGGTTAGCCGGTCTCGGAAGGTCTTACGCAAATCATCATTTTCTATTATTGCATAAGAGGTTTTAAGGCCGCCTAAATTATACTGTTTATTTGGTGAAGACAGCAGAATTACATTGTGGAAAAGGGCTCCGGTCTCAATGGAGGATGTATATGTCCCGTCAAAGATGAGCCCGCTGTGGACCTCATCGGAAATGACGATAGTCTCATACTTTTGGCACAGGGAAAGCAACGTATTAAGTTCCTCCCTGCTCCATATCCTTCCGGACGGATTGTGTGGGTTACAGAGCATATAAAGCTTTGGCCGATATCTTTTTAACTGTTCTTCCATCTTGTTGAAATCTATATAATAGCGATTGTTTTTCACGATTAATTCATTTTCTATCACCTTTACACCATGGGCCTTAGCCGCCCTTTCAAAAGGCTGATATACCGGTGTACTCAGCATTACATAGTCATCTTTTTTGCAAAATGCCTGTACCGTATAATGAAGTGTTGAAACCGTGCCATAACACAATGTAAGCCATTCTCTTTTAGGTGATGTGTTATGATGCCGCTTGAAATAATTCATTACTGCTTCATAAAAGTCATCATAGACATAGGTGTAGCCAAACACCCCGATATCCACGGCCTGATGCAGCTTATCAAGCAGCTCTTGCGGTGCACGGAAATCCATATCTGCAATCCACATGGGGATATAGTCATCTATCACCTCGCCGTATTGTTGTTCTATTATTTTTTTATCCCATTTGCGGCACTTCTCTGCAAAGCGGTCGGGGAAAACATCAAAATCATTCATGTTCCTTCCTCCCGTGTGCAAAATCAACGGCAGACAGGAAAAATTCCTTATCCAGGCTTTTTATCAATTGTGTCATCAGCAATACAGCATTGTCCGCATCCAAAGAGCTGCCGATAGACCATGGGCTATGGCCGTACCGCAGCGGGATACCGATAACGGCACACACCGCGCCTTCGCGGGTCAGATGGGCCTGGCCGCCATCCGTACCGCCGTTACTGAACATATCCTGCTGCAGTGTTATAGCATTCTCATCAGCTATCCGCTGAATATGATCCAAAAAACGGGAAGACGGCACCATGGTCTTATCATAATGCAAAAGCATTGGGCCGTGCCCTATCTGCCTGTTATTTGTGTGATTCCTTACAAGTTCATTTCTCCAGCAACCGACGTCAAGCACAATTACAATGTCCGGTCTTACCTTGAATGCCGATGTTTTACCACCTCTCAGGCCAACCTCTTCGCTGGAGGTACCCACCATATATAGCGCATTGGGAAGCTTGTCTTTGTCCAGGCCTTTTAATGTCTCCGCCATCACATAGCATCCCATCCTGTCATCCAGGGCCTTGCCAGCAAATGTACCGTCTATACCATAGGCCTGGCATTCACTGCTGAATGTCACCATGTCACCTACCCTTATGCCGAGCGAATAAACCTGTTCATCGGAAACAGCCCCGATATCGGTTACCAGGTCCTTGACATCGCCGTCATCATATACGGAATTTAAAACCCCGGGTATCTTTTGCCCAGACCTCGTCGTGACTCGTACTCCCTGCATAAACTTGGAGAATGTACGAACACTTCCAACAGGGATGACATGCAGCATGCCGATCTCGCTGATGCTCCTTACCAGGAAACCCACTTCGTCCATATGGGCACATACCATTACCCGCGGGCCTCTATCGTCTCCATTCTTATGAAAGATGACAGAACCCAGCCTGTCAAAATCCATTTCATCCGAGAAATCCTTCATCTCGTCTATAAGTATGCCTCTTACCTCATCCTCATGCGATGCAACTGCATCTGCATCGCTTAACCTCTTTATCAAATCTATATTCATAAATGGATTACTCCTTATCTGTAATGATTAACTGCTTGGGTGAGTGGGTGAGTACCGAACGGCCGTCCTCTGTAACAAGCACGTCATCCTCAATCCTTACGCCGCCCAATCCCGGTATATATATGCCCGGCTCTACGGTAACAACCATACCGGCTAACATCCGCGACTGCTCGGTGGGAGATAGCCGTGGGTCTTCATGATCGCTTATTCCAAGGGAATGACCGAGGTTATGCCCGAAATACTCTCCGTATCCGGCTTTTTCTATAACCGAACGGGCCGCACGGTCCACATCGCAAAAACGCTCGCCGGCACGTATAGCCTCAATTCCCTTTTGCTGAGCCTCCCTGACGGTTTCATAGACCTCTGCAAGTTTCCGGCCAGGCCGCTTGCCCACTGCAAAGCTACGCGTGATATCGGAACAGTACTGGCCCACCTTCGCGCCAAAATCCATGGTAACAAGATCACCGATCTCGATACGCTTTGTACCCGCCTTGGCATGCGGCATAGCACCTCTAATGCCACTGGCGACTATAGTGTCAAAAGACTCCTTCATCGCACCGTTTTTCTTCATAAAGTAAACCAGCTCGTTTGCAACCTCATCCTCCTGCATACCCGGCCTTACAAAATCCAGTATGTGCAAATAGGCCTGGTCAGCAATTTCACAAGCCGACCGTATCTTTTCAATCTCCCTCTCATCCTTTACCTCCCGGATAGGATTGATATTAACGGAAACCAACGAAGCGTGAAGCTTGCCTTTTAAGGTAATATACCGGTCATATGAAATATCATCCCCCTCAACACCTATGGTATGTATATCCTCCCTATCTATAATTTCATTTACGATCATATCATAGGTGTTTTCGGCAGTCATAAGTAAAACATGTCCTTCCCGGTTGTTTTGACGAACCTGCTCATAATAGCGCGAATCCACAATGACATATTTCGCTTGCTGTGTAACCAACACATATCCTGAGTGGCTGTATAGGCCGGAAAGATAAAACTTATTATGATAAGATGTACACAGCATTGCCTGTACATTAGATTCCGATAAAATCTTATGGCACTTTTCTAATCTGTTCATAATTTCCTCCTAAAATTAAGGAAGGGCAATATGCCCCTCCTTGTATATTCTTATATATCAGTCGTTTGAGTCTACTTCCAGTTTTCCCTCTTTGATCTGCTTATTTCTCGCAAAGATAACTATAAGAGCTGTGATCAATGAACCGATGGCAATACCGGCAATATAGGCACCTATATTGGATATAAGCGGCCAGGCCCATATGGCGGATTCAGGGAACCACTGAACCGCGCCCAGGGCAACCCCTGCTGTCCCTCCGACTATAGCACCTATCATATAGGCCGGCACGGCAATGGATGGCTTTTCCAGTGCAAAGGGTATGGAGCCCTCGCTGATACCCATGAATGCAAGAAATATAGCGGTCTTGCCCTGCGGATAAAACTGCCTGTCAAAAACATGCCTTCCCACTATATATTTATCTATCAGTGTAGCAAGACCAAGACCGATAGGAGGGATAACTATAGCAATGCTGCGGGCCGTAATCGGCAGCAGCTTATCTGTTGTAAAGCTCAAAGCCACAAATCCTGCAGCCTTGTTGATAGGACCACCCAGGTCGATAGCCGTTGCTGCGGCAAGCACAATAGCATACCCATATTCTCCTGCGGCACCGGCTGCACTCAGAGCCACCTTTATCCAAGAATTTATTACCCCGCCAATAGGTGTAACAACATATTGCATACCAAGCATAACACTGACAGCAGCAATAATAGGAATAAGAAATGTTGTTTTAAAAGCAAGCATATTATGACTTAACTTAATAGTCTTATTCATCCATTTCACAAAATAACCAACTGCAATAGCAATAATGGTCGCTCCTAAAAACGTGGAAGCGACCGGAGTATTTGCCGCCCACTTGCCGTCCACAATGCTTAAGACAGAGGTCGGCTGCGTAGCTACCAGGCCTCCGATAAATCCGGCCGGGAATGCCATCTTACCGCCGATCGAATTCGCCATGAATGCTGCAAACATCGGTATGGCAAAGCTAAATAATGTCCCTCCGAATTCAGAAGCCAGATTGGCGAATTTCAGCCAGCCCAGCGCGGAACCGGTATAATTTCCGGAATTCATCGCATCTAATATTCCCATAGACGGATCGACACCCAGTATAACATAGGGTATAATCTGAGAAAATGCCAAAATCAATCCGCCCATAATCAGGAAAGGAATCATGTTGGAAATACCGGTCATTATATGCTTGGAAAATTCATCCCAAGTGCTTTTCTCTCCTGATGAAGGGTTAGTAGAACCAATATTAAGCTTTGTCTTATTGGCTCCGCCGTTTATTGCACTTCTTTTATGAACTGCCATTCTAACTCCTCCTTAAGGTACTAATTTTATACTACTTCTCCGAGGCAATCATTTCCTCAATCTCCTTAATTGTGCCCTTGGCGTTTTTAATAGCATCCTGCAGGCTGATTTCATACACATCGTAGTTATCAAAACGCTCATTATTCTCAGGTGTGATCGCCACAGCCTGGATGATAATGTCCGCCTCCGCCAGATCCTGCGGGGTAAGCTCGTTTTGAATACCATCCGCCCCCTGCGTTTCAATCTTCACATCATACCCAAGCTCCTTTGCCGCTTCCTCCAGTGACTGTGCAGCCATAAAGGTATGGGCCAGGCCCATTGTGCATGCACACAGAGCCACTAATTTTTTCTTTTTTGTCATAACCTGCGCCTCCTTTTAATTATTTAGTGCCTTTTCTACAATACCGAATATCTCATCGGGATCGCCTGAATTCAGCATGGTGCTTTGAAAATCAGCGCTAACCAGTTTGCGCGCCAGTGAAGATATAAGCTTTAAGTGCACCGTACTCTCCACTTCTTTTGGAACCAGCAGCGCAAAAACCACCACTATCGGCTTCCCATCCATAGATGGCCAGTCTATACCATTCTTTGTTTTAACCACCATCACCGAAGGTCTTATGACATCCTCACAACGTGTATGCGGAATAGCAAAACCGTCATCGAAGCCGGTACTCCCTTCATTCTCCCGCTCCATAAAACCATCGATTGTCCCCTTCTCACTTGTGCTTATACCCAGCTTCACCGCTTTTTTTGCAATAAAGGCCAGGCATTCCTCCTTTGTAGAAACATCCACATCCAAAAAAACATACTCCCTCTTAAAAACGCTATCTTTCTGCATATGTGTCATCACCTTCAAAAGAAAATTTTTTTATAAATTCGTCATAAGATGAGGAATCAATCAGTTTGTTCACCTGCTTTATATCCTTTATGTGTCCGTACAACTGACGGAACATAGATGCATTGGCACTTTCAGCACCATTAAAGCTGATAAAGAAGAGCAGCTGAACGTTTTCTTCCCCCCATTTAATTGGCTGTCTTAAAATACCTATCCCTATCACAGAAGGCAGATCCCCTTGAAAGATAGCATGAGGAACAGCCACCAAATTCCCAATGTCGGTAGAGGATTTCTCCTCCCTCATTTTTACCGCTTCCAATGTATCTTTTTGAATGAGGCCTTTAGACTTCATTCTCTCCCCAATCTCTTCAATTGCCTCATCCCGTGTTTGCGCCGTCAAGTGAAAAAATGCCTTCCGGCGAAATAAGGAAGTAAGATTGGGTTTTTTGTTCCCGCCATGGTATAAAGCATTCTTTATACGTACAATACAATCACTGCCCAAAAAATCCTCGATAACCACCAGCGGAATATTACTATGATAATCATCTATATCAACGGTGGAAATAATAATATCAGGATCCTGAACAAGGGCGCTTTCAAGATAATGAATAGGATAAACACCCACAATCTCAATCTCCGGTATTTCCCTGCTGATTCGCTCAGTAATAATCTGGCTTGTTCCCAATCCGTAGCTGCACAAAACAACGGCTTTCTTGCGGCTATTCATCCTCTCGTGGGATGCCCCGAAATGCATGGCGAGATACCCCAGCTCATCTTCGCTTATCTTAACGTCATAATCTTCTTCAATCTTCTGCGCCAAAAAAATCGCATAATTCATCTCCACAGGATATCTCTTTTTAATATGACCTAGCAAGGGATTCTTCACAGGTATACTCCCCTGCATCCGTTCCAACAGGATTTTTATGTGCAAAGATAATGATTCAATAAGCTTTTTATCTGCGGAATAGTCACAACCTGAAATAAGTGAAATCTGTTTGACCTGATCAAGTACAAAGGCACGCAGGTTTTTTTCCACATCCAGTTTATCCGCCTCAAAACTCTGAATCACCGGTCCGGATAGCGCCGCAATATATTTAAACTCTTCATCACTCAGCCTAATATCAAAGGACTTAGCCAAGGGATCCATAATCCGGTGAATCTCCTCAAGATGATTTAAGTGACCGCCCTTAGGAAGAGTAATATGTGTCAAACGAAAACCCTGCCTCACCCGTGAAAAGCAAACGGCAATACGCATAGAAAGATTACGGATATCCCTATCTGCCGCAACAACATGATCCTGCTTTAAGTTTTTAAAAACGGTTTCATCTATCTGTTTGTACTCCTCTTCACTTATATAAGAAAGCTTAACCCGGAAATCACCTTGCCCGCTATAAAAACCTATATCAGTAAGCAGTGTGCGTATATTAGTCTCCTCACCCTCTATAAAAAGCCCGTAATATGGCTTTGAAGATAAAATAAGACCGTATTTATGAAGATAATCTCTAATGGAGGGCATAAGCTTATTTATAGTTGAAGTACTTAAGTATACATATTCAGAAAGCGTTTCTACAGTAACGGGCTGAAACCTAATGATCTCCAAAAGTATGCTAGTCACACGTCCTGCATCATCATCGTAATATTCACTACGTAAAAGCTTCTTAATCGCTCTTATGTCACCCTTTAGCTCATAACCCACGTTGCTTGGAACAATCCCAAATCCATACCTTTTTATCTCATTATTAATACTTTTGACATATCGTTTGACAGTTCGTGATGAAATGTCCATCAGCTTGGCAATGTCCTCTGCCGTCAGCGGGGACTGCGTATTACTGAGATGCTGTATCAGCTTAATCTGTGTATTTGTCAGCATCTAATCACCTCACCTGATTAATTCTCACCGTTAACTTTATTATAACTTTCTGTTCGGAAATTTCATTATAATCTTTGACATGG
>DHDL01000014.1:78844-84413 GCA_002399345.1 Thermoanaerobacterales bacterium UBA4877 | reverse complement strand
TCTATATTTATTATTTAATATAAAATCATGCTGGAAAATGCACAGTGGGCTAAAGATATAAATATGCCCGTATCCTGGCATAAGCTATTCCTTTAATAAAAATTAGGTAAGGCTGCCTCTCGTCGCCTACCGAATATATATCGCCCAAAGACGGCATTACCTCAAGAGCTTTTTTCTGTGTCTCCTCGGAAGTTGCAAAAACAGCCTTGCCACAGATACGGAGCGTATTGCCCTTACCGTCATAGCAGGCTATCTCAACTTTGGGATTAGCCACAAGTTGTTTTATACATGGCTTTATAGTTATCGGTGCAAAATGCCAGTTTGCCACCGCAATCCATAAAAAAACCAATAGGCCGCACGTGAGGCTGATCGCCATCCGTCGTTGCCAAATAGTATACCCCTGCCTTGTTTAAAAAGTCCAATACTTTTTTAAAAGCTTGTATTCAGGTTTATACTATAATATGGTTATACGACTAAGTAAATATAATTTAAGAACGCAGATTATTATTACTTAGTATGTAAAAACATACTATTGAGATTTGAGGGATGAGTAATGGATGCAAAAATAAAAAAGTGAGTGCAAGGTTAGCTGAACAATCAAATAAAGACTTGCTTTGTCCGATACGTTATATGTTGAATTTGCTTGGTTGAAAGTGGAAACTTCCTATTATATGTATGTTATCAGGCGGAACTCCATTAAGATTCAGCTCAATCAAAAGAAAATTGGGTGATATTTCAAACGTTATGTTGGCTCAGTCCTTGAAGGAGCTGGAATCATCCGGCATGATCCATCGCAAGCAATACCGCCAAGAGTGGAATATACCCTGACCAAGAAAGGCAAAAGCATACTGCCTGCATTTTCAAAACTTGCGGAATGGGCGGCAATCGATATGCAGCATGAAACCGCTTGTGGACCTTCGTGCGGCCAATGTCAGGCAACACTGTGATAATATTTGAAGGAAGCAGCCGTATAATTTGGCTACTCCCTTTAATTCCTGTTGACATCTCATAAACATATATTATCTTAACCGAAACGGCTTTACTGAAATTGTTTATTATCTGTCTGCAATGGCCCAAATATCTATTCCTCAAATGTGAGATTAACCGGCCCTTCGGGAAGTCCGCTGCTTATATCCACGTCTGTCGTCGGAACACTGTCGTCTACCAATTCAAAACGGACATTATCCAGCCACAGCTTTCCTTTGCCGCTTAAAAGCATACCCATGCTGACAACCGCGCTATTCTCCGGTACATCAAGCACGACGAAATAATAATTCCAATCGGTACTTCCCTTTATCGCACGGCTTTGCATATTATCAAACTTTAATATATTGGTGTTTACACCATCAATGCGTACCCAAAGACCGCCCCAGCCCTCTACATCAGCTGCTTTGACAAAACCTGAAAACCGGATTCTTTTCCCCAGATAGTTTGCAGCTTTAAACTGTTGCATAACCGTTCCAAAGTCATCCTCTTCCATTTTCACTTCACGGCTCTTCAGAGAAACACTTTTTGCTCCTTTAAATAACATCTCTTTATCCAGTCCGTATTCATACTTTTTAGGTGTGCTTCCCGTCATGAACCATCCGGGAATAACCTTATTATTATCCATATTAATAACCTCCTCATCAATAATCAATCTGTGCATCACTCTGCGGTATTTACCGGGAGGAAGAGTATATATTTTTTTGAACGCACGAGTAAATGCCTCCTGGGAATTAAACCGGCAAATCATAGTAATCTCCATAATAGACATATCAGTCGACATAAGCAGCCTTGCCGCTTTCGCCATTCTACGGCTTTTTATATATTCCCACATGTTCATTCCCGTCTCCCGCTTAAATATGCGTGCAAAATGATATTTAGAAAAACCCGCTTGCCCAGCAAGTATATCCAATGCTAAATCATCAAAAAGATGCCGCTCTATATGTGTAATCGTACCTTGAATATATTTAGAGTAATCCATGGGTTTTTCCTCCTGATTATCAGTATAACGCATAACCATCTACATTGTCTTGATTTAAATTGCGGTTTTGATATCTTGTATAAAAGGCGGGATAACTCCATGCGAATATGATACATTATACCATGCTCTGTATACTTCAACTATCGGTAGATATAAAAAAACGCTCATGATGACGAGCGTTTATTTATCTTCATCCTTATTATTTTTTTCTTGCTTTTCGTCCACGGCCTCCTCAAGTGTCTTCCAAGGCAGGAGAGCGCACTTCACACGGGCCGGGAAATCGGAAACCCCCGCCAGGGCCTGTGCATCTCCCAGGTCATCCAGATCAACATCTTTTTTGTATATCATATCTGTAAATTCCTGCACGAGCTTTTTGGCTTCATCAATCTTCTTGCCCCTTATAAGGTCAATAAGCATAGACGTGGAGGCCTGGCTTATGGCACATCCTTGTCCAGTAAATGATGCATCTGTGATGATGTCTCCGTCTGTTTTGATATATAAGGTTATGACATCTCCGCACAGGGGATTGTGTCCCTTTTCTTCTATGTTAGCACCATCAATCTTCTTTTTATTTGGAGACTTCTGTGAGTGCTCCAGTATTATTTCCGAATAAAGCTGGTTAAGGTTCATTTAAACCACTTCCTTATGCCTTTAAGGCTTTCTACAAATTCATCGACCTCTTCATGGGTATTGTATATATAGAAACTTGCCCTGCATGTTGCCGTCACCTTAAGATACCTCATGAGAGGCTGGGCACAGTGATGTCCGCTTCTTATAGCCACGCCGTCCTGGTCTAATATAGTGGCAACGTCATGGGGATGTATATCAGCCGCATTAAATGATATCACTCCCATCCTATCCTTCATATCTAATGGGCCGTATATTTTAACAAAGTCAATTTCCTTAAGCTTCTTCAAAGCATATTCAGTGAGGTCAACCTCGGCTTTATGGATGTTATCCATGCCTATGCCGTCCAAATAATCTATGGCGGCGGCCAGGCCAATGGCTCCCTCCACATTCGGCGTGCCCGCCTCATACTTGAGCGGCGGATCGGCGAAAGTCGCCCTGTCCTCATACACCTCGTCTATCATCTCGCCGCCTCTCATAAACGCCGGCACCTCATCTAAAAGATCTTTTTTTATATACAGCACTCCAATACCCATGGGGCCCAGCATCTTATGACCGGAAAATGCGAAAAAGTCACATCCGATATCTCTCACATCCACCTTCATATGAGGCACACTCTGCGCACCGTCTACCAGCACCTTGGCACCGACCTTATGCGCCTCTTCAGTCATCTCGCGGACAGGGTTTATGATTCCCAGCACATTAGAAACCTGCTGCAACGCAACCAGCTTAACCCTGCTGCTCAGCATATTTCTGTAAGAATCCATATCCAGCCTGCTGTCCTCATTAAGATAGACATACCGAAGCTTGGCGCCCTTTTTCTCGGCAATCAACTGCCAGGGGAGCATATTGCTGTGATGCTCGGCCACGGTAAGGATTATCTCATCACCCTTATTTATATTTTCCATAGCCCAGGCATATGCCACGAGGTTTATGGATTCGGTGGTGTTACGCGTAAATATAATGGTTTCTTCACTGCCGGCATTTATAAACTCTGCAACCTTGTTCCTGGCCTTCTCGTATGCATTAGTAGCTACGCCGCTTAAGTAGTGGGCGCTTCTGTAAACATTGGCATTCATTCCAGTATAATAATCGTCTATTGACTTTATTACGCTAAGAGGCTTCTGTGTAGTGGCTGCATTATCAAGGTATATCAGGTCTTTGCCGTATGGCCTGGCCTTTAATATTGGGAAATCTTCTCTTATACTTTTAACATCAATCATTTTCGCTACCGATAAGCCTCCTTTTTATTATATCTCGCATGTCGTTCTTTAATCCATCATCAGGCAAGGCATCTATAACAGGGTTAAACCCGGCTTCCACCAGCATCATCCTGGCATCATCGTAGCTTAAGCCTCTGCTCATCATATAAAACAAAACATTTTTATCCAGCTCGCCGCAACTGGCGGCATGCCCCGCTTCCACATCATCATCTGCGCATTTAAGAGCAGGTATGGCATCCGACCTTACGGTTTTGTCCAGCAATGTTACGCTCTCACTCTCATTGCCCTTTGCCCCTTTGGCACCATGCTTCATATCAAGGTCACCCCTGAATATCGAGTATGAATTATCCTTGAGTGCTCCCCTTATATCGATATCACTTGTTGTATGAGGTGCAAGATGATTTACCTTAAAGGAGAGGTCAAGCCTTCTATCTCCATCTAAAAGGAATGCGCCTTTGGCCCTGTTCTCACTGCCTTGTCCACGCATATACGTAGTATAGTTTACTGCACTGTTTCTACTGCCCATCTCGATTACTGACCAATTTATAACAGCATCGTCTTCTAATATGCCCAGTACGGAGTTAAAATTATACGAGCTGTCCGACAGCCTCTGCAGTACGGTGAGCTCAACCCTGGAGCCCTCCTTTGCCAAAACCCTGGTCACGCCGTCATGAAATGAATTTTTACTAGAAAGGGTGTCATAATCTATAACAATGCGCGCCGTAGTAAAAGGTTCGGCTATGATGACGTTCTGGTCCAATATGAGGTCCCCATCCGAAGGATAGCGAATAATTACGGGAGACTTGCCTTCCTTATCCTTCTTAGGCCTTATTACCACACCTGTATTAAAAAATGAATCGACCATGGATACAAACTTATCATCGACCCCAAAGGCCAGGCCGCTATCTATAATGTCCTTCACATCATCCTGCATGCCCGTATCCATAATATCCTTGACATCGGCATTACCGGGAGTAATGGAAAGCCTGCTGTATCCTTTATAATCCGGCAGTGTAAAGTCTTTCAAAGACAGCCTCTTCCACTTGGGCACATCCGATCCCTTATACCGCTTGTATCCTGACTCCCTGCCTTGTTTTATCCAGCCCGTGCTCTTGCTGCTCAACTTTTTTACCAAAGTTTCATCCATTAATTTAACCTCCTACCCTATACTGCCATCCATTTCTATATTTATAAGCCTGCTCATTTCCACTGCATACTCCAGCGGCAGCGAACCTGATATCGGCTCCACAAATCCTTTCACTATCAAGGCTTTAGCATCATCTTCAGAAAGTCCCCTGCTCATCAGGTAATATATCTTTTCCTCGCTGATCTTGCCTACCTTAGCCTCATAACCCATATCCACCTGGTCATTTTGTATCTCTATTATCGGCAATGTATCATTCCTGGATTTATCATCCAGCATAAGACCCTCGCACTGGACGGTGGTCTTAACTCCCGTCGCCTTGGGACCTACCTTGAGAAGCCCTCTGAAATTAGCTATGCCTCCATTTTTAGATATACTCTTGGACAGAACCTTAGAGGATGTGTCCGGCGCCAGATGCACCATCTTTGCGCCTGTATCCAGATGCTGACCGTGACCGGCAAACGTCACACTGGTGAAATCCGATGTAGCGCCTTTCCCTCTCAGTACCGACTCTGGATAGAGCATGGTCTTCTTGCTTCCAAAAGAGCCTGAAACCCATATCATGCTGCCTCCCTCATCCACAAGAGCCCTCTTGGTATTGAGGTTATA
>DHDL01000014.1:75026-78630 GCA_002399345.1 Thermoanaerobacterales bacterium UBA4877 | reverse complement strand
TGCAGATTGGATACCGCATACTGAGGTGCGGAGCATCCTTCGATATAATGAACATCCGCTCCTTCGTCCACTATGATTAGCGTATGCTCAAACTGCCCGCTTCCCGGCGCATTCATTCTAAAATAAGCCTGCAGTGGCGTATCCACCTTTACTCCCTTGGGCACATACACAAAACTACCGCCACTCCATATGGCACCATGCAGAGCAGCAAATTTGTGGTCCGTAGGAGGGACACACTTCATAAAATATTTTTTTATGACATCGGGGTATTTCTGAAGAGCCGTATCAAAGTCTTCAAATATTACACCCTGCTTTGACAATTTTTCCTTTATATTATGATATATAATCTCGGAATCGAACTGAGCACCCACTCCGGCAAGATACTCCTTCTCCGCTTCTGGAATGCCCAATCTGTCAAAAGTGTCCTTTATATCCTTGGGCACATCATCCCATGTCTTGGACTTTCTTGCATCGGGACTGATATAGGCAACGATATCGTCTATGTTCAGTCCGCTTAAATCTACGCCCCACTCAGGCATGGGTTTACTATTATATATCTCCAGAGACTTTAAGCGAAACTCCCTCATCCAGTCAGGCTCATGCTTTAGGTGGGATATTTCCTCCACAGTCTCCGGTGTAAGACCCTTGGCTGTCTTGTGTTTATACTTTACCTTCGCCTTCATGTTATATCTGGAAAAATCTATATCATTTATAACAGTCTTTGACATTCTCTCACTCTCCTATATAAGCTCCTCTTCCTTTATAGATTCGTAGCCCGTCTTCTCCAGCTCTTTGGCCAGGCCGCTGTCGCCGACCTTCACAATGCGTCCGTTCATAAGTACATGCACCACGTCGGGCTTCAAATAATCCAGCAGGCGGTTGTGATGGGTAATTATTAGTAAAGACATGTCCCTTGTCCTAACCTTGTTTATAGACTCTGCCACTATCCTCAATGCGTCTATATCAAGACCGGAATCTATCTCATCAAGCATCACAAGCTTAGGATTGAGTACGGCCATCTGCAGCACTTCAGCCTTCTTCTTCTCTCCGCCGGAAAATCCCACATTGAGGTACCTCTCTGCGTACTCTTCCTTCATCTCCAAAAGCTGCATCTTTTCCTTAAGCAGTTTTTTAAATGCCAGTATAGAATGATTTTTACCCGTCACTGTATTTAAAGAAGTCCGGAGGAAATTCTCCAGGGTTATGCCCTCTATCTCTTCGGGATATTGGAAAGACAGGAATATACCCTTCCGTGCCCTCTCATCTACCTTCATGCCGGCAATATCCTCGCCCTCAAACAGGATTTTGCCTCCATCCACACGGTAAATAGGACTGCCCATTATGCTATTGCAAAGGGTGCTCTTGCCCCCGCCATTAGGTCCCATTATAGCGTGGACCTCTCCATCTCCTATGGATAGGTTTATACCTTTGAGTATCTCCTTATCCTCTACACTTACCTTTAGATCTTTTATATCCAATAGTGCTTTGCCCATATGTTTCTCCTTTCAAATCTAATTCCAAGTGTTTTACTATGAATTCTATTTAATTTATATCATAATAATGAAATAAATACAAGTATCTCAAGATTATATTTTACCCAGAGTTACGACTTGAAATACAGCTAACAATTAACAAGCTTAACTCGGAATTGTTACTAGGAAAATATGATTATATGTGATATAATATTTGTACAATATACCGAAAGGAGGAAATAATATGGCTGATTATTTATCCAGAGGAGATTCACCATTCTCCACAGAAAAATGGGCCGACATCGATGATGCTGTTGTTAATGCCGCTAAATCGACACTTATCGGCAGGAAATTTATACCGCTTTACGGTCCTGTAGGACCCGGCACCTTTGTAGTAGCAAAAGACAAACTTGTTGAAGGTGAGGGTAATATAGTAGGAAGCAGCGGTAAAACATTCATTCCGCTAAATACACTTTATCGTGATTTTATTTATCCTTGGAGAGACATAGAATATTTTGAGGAAAATAACCTTCCTTTGGACCTCTCCAGAGTCTCGTACGCAGCACGGCTTCTATCTTTAGAGGAGGACAAGCTGCTGTTTTACGGTGACAGCGAAAGAGGTATCGAAGGTATACTTAATGCGGAAGGCCGGCAGGAATACACCACAGGTGACTGGGAAGAAGGAAGCGCCTATGATGACGTCACAAAGATACTCTCTCTCCTTAGAAGCAAGAATATGCTTGATCCATATGTGTTGGTGGTAAGCCCGGATATATATGCCGAGCTCAATAAAGTTTACAAGGATACACCATATTTGGACTCCGAAAGAATAGAGAAACTAGGTGTTAAAATATACAGCTCACCGGCGCTAAAGGAAAACGACGGATTTATGGTGTCCGTAAGCAAAGATCATATGGACCTGGCCATAGGTCAGGATATCATCACAACATTCCTTGAGACAACGGATATGAACCATTACTTCAGGATAATGGAAATACTTGGTCTCAGGGTAAAGAATGCCGAGAGCATCGTTACTCTTAAGTAAAAGGAGGAATAAATAAATGGCAGACGTAGGAAGCAGCTATAAAACAGAGGGATTGGAACAGTTTCTGATCTGGCTGAGGGAAGACATAGCGGGAGAGATTGATGCTATGGACGACTATCAGTATCATATAGACTCCATAGACATACCCGAGATGAAAGAGATATTATCCCACATAAGGGATGAGGAGAAAGAACATCTGGCGGAGCTTACCGATCTCCTGCGCAGGTATGACAATGTGCAAAACGTTAAATTCGAAGAGGATGACTTCGCAGGTGGAACAAAATCTGACGAGGCATCTGACGGATTCACAGTAGGACAAGCTTAAGTATAGTTAAATAAGACATGACAGCGCACCCTTGATATATCAGGGTGCGTTTTTTTATGACGGTAACTATATCAAAGTGCAGCAAGACCATTAGTTTGATATAATATATATAGATAAATTTGTACAACCGAGGTGACACAATTGACTCCGCTACTGATAAAAGGCCGGGCCGCAAGCGGCTTAACCACCTGTCTCATAGATAAACTAAAAGACCTCGCCGGAAGGTGCCCGCGTACAGACGGCATACTTTTCCTTACACTTAATAAACCCAATATGAACTATATAAAGGAAAATATAAACCTCCAGGCGGATACCGGCATAAACATAACAACCTTTCCCCGGTTTATAACCGATGAACTCGTACTTTTCTGGCCGCTGGTGATTCAAAGTTGCAAGGACATACCCGGGGGGCGGTCCACACCCGTACTGATAGACTCCCTTACCTCCCACGATATTATGAGACGCATAGTGGAAAAGCTTCAGCTAGGCGGCGCCTTTGCAGACGTAAAGTCAACATCGGACAGTATATCCCTTGAGATAATGCATAACTTATCCCGGGCGGTTTTCTCCCTCAGGGATTATCATGACATCTCAGGCGTGCTCTCCAAAGCAAACCCCAACAGGGATAAGTCGATATACGAGGACATGCAGAAGGCCCTCGATAAATACATAGATATCCTTAAGAAAAGTGGGTTTATAGACTACGGCCTGGCCATGCATCTCTATGGCAAATGCCTCCTGAATAATGATATTTACCGTAGG
>DHDL01000014.1:49273-74785 GCA_002399345.1 Thermoanaerobacterales bacterium UBA4877 | reverse complement strand
GGATATACGACCGTCCTGGGAGCCTCGCCGGACTACGCCTTAAAACAGCTTGAAGGCAGATGTGAGGTTAAACAGATGGGAAATGCATATAACTGCCCTAATGATATAAAAGATCTGGCGGATACGCTGGAGAAGAACATATGCGGCGCTACCGATGCGTCCTGCTCCACTTTTGTCCGCCTTATAGAGTGTGAATACAAAAGCGACATGATGACTGCAGCCGTGGGCGAAGTGAGAAAGCTGGTATCATCCGGATTAAAACCGGGGGAGATATCTCTCATAGCCCCTTACCTGGATCCGGTCACAGAGGAGCTGCTACTATCCGGGCTTAAGTCGCAGGGCATTCCCGGCCTGGCCCTGACCAATACAGGCAGACTGATAGACCAGCCTTTCATAGGTATAGTCGTGACTCTAACCATGCTGGCGCACCCCTGGTGGGGCATACACCCTAGCCACAGCGAGCTGGCGGAGACATTCAGGGTTTGTTTTAATATGGACCCGGTCAGAGCATCCATACTGGCGGATGTTGCACAAAACAAAAAATCACTTTCCCACCTCAGCTGTCAGGACTTGATGCGTGTTGGATTCGCCACTAATGCGAAATATGAATCCCTGCTGGACTGGCTGGGCAGCTATACTCAGGAGATTCCCATAGACGAGTTTCTGGAAAAACTACTTTGGGATTATCTCATACCCCTTCCGGCGGCACAGGACAATATACTGGCCACCCGGCGGCTCATTGATATGGCCGCTAGCTATAAAAAGACAATGGAGATAATGCAGCCGGACAAAATGTATGATGCAGACTTTATTAAATCGGTAAAACGCGGAATAAAGGGAATGGAGATACTCGGCGAAAAGCCGAGAGATGCTGTGGTCATAGCAACACCCTATTCATATCTTATGAATCCCATCATTTCTGCAGCACAGATATGGCTGGACGTCTCCGACAAGGATTGGGAAGACAGCGGGGTAAGGTCTCTATCCAACCCATATCTTTTCCATCCGGGATACGGCGGTATATGGGACACCTGCCAAGAAGAGCAATGCTCCCGCAAGATGCTATGCTGCCGCGTGGTAAATCTCACGAAGCACTGCACCGGCAGTCTTACGGTGATAAACTGCCGGCTCACAGCCGGTTTTTCCGAGCAGAACGGCATGCTGGTAGACTACCTTAAAAATGCATGCAATATGACATAGTGGCACAATATATCAGGGGGATTTAATATGAAGCTACGAAAAGACATAAGTGACTTAATAGATTTATACAACGGAGGCTGCCTGGCCGTGCCGTCCGTTCCCGGAGCAGGCAAGACCACTCTTCTGACTCATTTAACCTTCCATATACTGAAGACACAGCCGAACTCGCGAATATTGATTGTTACGTACATGAACTCCGCGGTGGCCAACTTCAAGCAGAGGATAAACGATCTTCTTAAAGGTGGCGGAATACACTCATCAAATTACGATGTGATGACTCTGCATGCCCTGGCCTCATCCGTCATAGGCAGCAATCCTGCCGTGCTTGGCCTGGCCAAGGACTATGAGATACTGAGTGAAACGGATACCGCCGAAATACTCAAAGAATCTATTAAGGCCTGGCTCTCGACCAATACCGACCTTTTCTACTCTAAATTGTTCATAAAGGAGAGCACCCCTCCTTCCCGGGTTGAGAAAAATAAGGTCCGGTATCTAAAAGAATTTACCTCGGATGTAAGCAAGGCCATCTCCATGTTTAAGGGCGATAACATTACTCCTTCCGAGCTGCTCGCCTATACAGGCAGCCTGCCCGAAGATTCCTATCTCCGCTGGGCGGCAGATATATACGATATATATGAAGACAGGCTGAGGCTGCGCGGTGCAATAGACTTCGGTGATCTTCTCATGCTGGCTTACCGCTTGCTTACATCAGACCGTGAAATACTCTCACAGTTCCAGGATAAATGGGACTATGTTTTTGAGGATGAAGCGCAGGACTCTAATAAATTGCAAAACGAGATAATGAATCTTATATCAAACTACGGCAATCTCGTACGTGTAGGAGACCCCAACCAGGCCATCCTTTCCACATTCACCATAGCGGACCCTAAACAATTCACCGACTTCATCATGTACAATAAGACCAAAGAGATAAAGACATCAGGCAGAAGCTCGCTGGAAATAATCAGGCTGGCCAACCATCTTGTAGAAAGCAGCTTATCCATGGCGGAGCTCTCCCCTGTTAAAGGTGCATTGGAAAACCAAATGATAAAGCCCGCGGGATGTGAAAACCCCCAGAACCCCAAATACGGCGTAGGATACTATGAACCGGAAAACTTGGACAAAGAATATGAATATATCGCTGTCCTTACAAAAAAGTATTTAGAACTTCACCCTGATAAAACTTGTGCCATATTGCTCCGGACAAACAACCAGGTGAAAAACATGATGGAGGTACTACAAGACAGGGGGATTGAGTCCTTGGAGGTATCCAACTACTCCTCAATAAACACAGTAACCAAACAGATAAACTGCTGCCTTAAGTTTATAAACAGACCGGAGGTCTCCGACAACCTGATAGATGTCCTCAGGTATGTGCTGGCCCCAGAAATAAAATCTGTCCACACTATAAACCTATTTATGCACGACTGTCGCACGGAAGATTTGCTCTACCCCATGGACAAGGTGCCGTCTTTACCGGATGGCGTTACAAAACAAGAGGGGAATTATTTCTACGGTGCATTAACCAAGGCAAGGGAACTATTATCTGCGGGAAATATGAGGATAGACAAATTAATCATATATATACTGGACCTCATTAAGGCGGACGGCGATGACCGGGCCATAGGCGAAGCTATAGCCGAGGAGGCCCGCAGGAGGTTATATGACCCCGGCTGGAAGATTGAGAATGTTATAGATGAGCTCAGCTCTTCGCAAAACAGGTACAGCGACCTGGTTAACATATTTTATCAGAGGAAGGGCTTTACGGCCCGGCCAGGCCAGGCCATGGTACTCACCTATCACAAAGCCAAGGGCCTGGAATGGGATAATGTCTTTATGGGGTGCGTAGAGGCCGCGGACTTTCCCCTGCTCCTCTCCCACAGCTTCATGGGTGAAACATGGTACCTTAAGGATGAATGGCGTAATCCCTCTGCACTCATAGAAGCGGAATATAAAAACCTGACAGGCAAAAAGTTAGATCCGGACTTCAAGAAGCAGGCCAAGCTCAATATAATAGCGGAAAATCTGCGCCTGCTGTATGTGGGCATCACACGGGCAAAACAAACCCTGATAATAACCGGCCACAAAAACGGCTTCTACGACCGGCCATTGGATAACCGTATCTTCGAAAAGATTTTCGGTGACTTTATAAATAAGGAGAGATCCTCATGGATGATATAAAAGAAATGTACTTCAGCCAGACAGCGCTTCGGACTTACCTCAGCTGTCCATACAGATTTAAAAAAAGATATATAGACGGACTTTATTGGAGATATGAATCAGACTCAATACAACTGGGTAGTGAGTTCCACCTGGATATGAAGAGGCACTTTCTCGGCCTCCCTCTTTCAGGCAAAAACAGCAATCTCGTGTCGGCTGCCACGATGTTTCTGCCCATGGAGGCCGGTAAAAAATACCTGCCCGAGTACACCCTCAGATATAACGATAACTCGGTAAAAATCACTGTAAGATATGATCTGCTTGTCATAGGAGATACAATTGAGATATATGACTGGAAGGTGGGAAAATCCAAGCTCAATGCATCCAAACTCGCAACCGACATCCAGACGCAGCTCTATCTCTATACTATGGCATCGGCTGGTCAAATAATAAAAAAGGATATGGAACCGGCAGATATATCCATCACCTACTTCAATCCCTTCCATCCTTCCTCTCCCGTCCATATAAACTACGACTCATACAAATTAGATAAGAATCGCATCTATATATCCGGCCTGGTTAGCCGCATACTTAAGGACAGCGAATACGCACTCACCACAGACAAACGGAAGTGTATTCACTGTGAATACAACAGGTTATGTAACGGCAAGTCCGTATCCGCCCGCAGCATCAATGGCCAGGACAGCGATCTAAGCTGGGATGACATTGAAGAAATAAGCTTTTAACCATATAAACGCTTTCATTTTTATAAACTCTCCTGTTCGGCAGTAACAATCTTATCCTGTATAACCTTTTCACCACTTGTAAACTTTTTCGGCCATCTTATTATAATAAATAAAGTAGCAAAGAAGAACATCAAATAACAATACCACACATAAGGTGAAATAGATATGGGCGGAATCCCTGCGATACTGCCCGCTATAAGCAGCTGGCTGGCATAAGGAAGAGTACCATTAAACACACATGAGTAAATATCCACAATGCTGGCCACCCTTCGCCGGTCAATGCCCAGGTCATCTGCAATCTTGCATGAAATAGGTGTCGTAGTGATAATGGATATGGTGTTGTTTGCCGTGGCAATATCCACCAAGCTGGCAAGAGCAGCAATACTCAGCTCACCGCCACGCGCCGTCTTTGCTTTCTTAGTCAGTTTAGCCAACAGATAATCAATTCCCCCAAAGTACTTCATGAGTGCGACCATCCCGCCGACAAGAACAGCAACAAGAGCAATATCTTCCATGCTAATCATGCCTTCATGCATGATTTTCAAAGCAGAAAAGAAAGTAAAGTCATGATGTGCTATCCCGATAAACGTACCGCTTAAAATTCCCAAAACCATTATAGGCAGTACATTCATACCCGTAAAAGACAAGACAATGATAACTAAATAAGGAATGAGATTAACAAGATTAAAACCTTGAGCCAGTGACTGGCTTGCAACATTTATCGGTTGAAAAGCTAATAAAATAACGGTTGCTATGCAAGCAGGCATTACCATAGGAAGATTTGCCCTGAATTTGTCTCTGTTCTCTATACCCGCCAATTTTGTCGCAGCTATGGTCGTGTCGGAAATAAAAGAAAGCTCGTCGCCAAACATAGCTCCACCCACAACAATTCCACAGACCAGCGCTAGATTGCTGTTGGTTTTAGCAGCCATATCCATTCCGATGGGAATTAAGGCTGCAATGGTCCCCATCGAGGTTCCCATGGCAAAGCTGATGATGCAGGATATAATGAACAAACCTGGCAGAACAAACCGCGCAGGTAATATAGTAAGCCCCAGATTTACAAAGGTATCTACGGCATGCATCTTACTTGTTATACCAAAAAAAGCACCCGCCAGCAGGAAAATGAGCACCATGAGGATAAGTGTGTCATCACCGCCGCCCTTACAAAAAATCGTTACCCTTTCCTCAAAGTCAGTGTGCTCACCCTCTCTGTCCGGTAAGAAAAACGCTATTATACAGGCTATGGTTATCCCTATCATTAAAGGCATATTATCAAAGCTACCAGAGATAAAACCCGATAGTAGATAGAGCACCAGGAAAACAACTAACGGTAATAACCCCCAAATGCTCCCTTCATTATGCTTTTCATTCTTCACCTAAAACCATCTCCTTAAAATTATAGTATATGTATACTTTTCTCTCCTTTCCCAACCCAATGAAAAGGTAAAATTTACGACAACATTTACCAAAATACAATAGCAGAAAACGCTTGTCAAACCCTCCCCAGGCTACTTACCTCACGCTCCCTCAATAATAATCATAAAAGCGGCTGATTATCCTCTATTTTAAACATAGTTAAAGTTCAGCAAAACTCAATACTTTCTATTTTGCCTTATTTTACGCTTTACTATAATCGGTGAATAGTGACATCCTTGAATCGTTTATTTACGACAATAAATGAAAAATTATATTAAATTTCGTGTCATGCTATAAACTTCCACCCTTTATTTCCGATATATATAAACGTAAGAAGGAAACAGCACAAGAAGGCTGTTTACCAATATGGCATGGATGCCAAATATAATATTTCAAGGAGGAAGTAGAATGATAATAAACCACAATATAGCTGCCTTAAACACATACAGACAGTTATCAGTAAACAACTCAACAACACAGAAGTCGTTAGAAAAGCTTTCATCCGGTTTAAGGATAAACCGCGCAGGCGATGACGCCGCAGGCTTAGCTATATCCGAGAAAATGAGAGGACAGGTAAGAGGCCTGGACCAGGCCACAAGGAATGCGCAGGACGGCATATCTCTGATACAAACCGCCGAGGGCGCGTTAAATGAGACGCACAGTATACTGCAGAGGATGAGGGAGCTGGTAGACCAGGCAGCCACTGAAACAAACGGCACTGATGACAGAGCCAATATACAGAAGGAAATTGATCAATTAAGTAAAGAAATCGACAGAATTTCTACAGACACTGAATTCAACAAAAAAACTTTGTTAGATGGAAGTTTCTCCGATAAAGAATTAAACTTCCAAATAGGCGCTAATGCTAAGCAGTTTATAGGCCTGAACATTGGCAATATGGACGCAACATCACTCAGTGTAGACGGTATAAAAGTCACTGATACCATTGAAGAAGTAGACGATACGGATCCTGATAATCCAGTTACGACAGAAGTTGATATTACCTCAGATGAAATATCAGAACAACTTGATACAATCGATGCTGCAATCAATAAAGTATCCGAGCAAAGGGCAAACCTAGGTGCTGTACAAAACAGGTTGGAGCACACCATAAACAACCTGGGTACATCATCCGAAAACCTCACGGCTGCAGAGTCACGTATAAGGGATGTGGACATGGCTAAAGAGATGATGACATTCACGAAGAACAACATACTCCAGCAGGCAGCCACGGCCATGCTGGCACAGGCCAATGCACAGCCTCAGACAGTGCTTCAGCTTTTAAGATAGTTCTTATAGCAAATACAGAATATAAAAAGGAGGGGCAAGCCCTCCTTTTTTATTGCATCATTTCAGTAAAATCAAAAATATATCTCTTAGATAGTTTACGAATTGCTGCCTTATCGCATTCCCAGTAGCGGTCATACACACCGCATGCTGTCATTCCGGCTGCAACAATGGCTTTTATACTAAACAAAGCATCATCAAAGGCAATACAGTCTTCGGGAGCCACACCGAGTTTTTGCGCAGCCAGCAGATAAAATTCAGCACAATCCTTGTTACATCTCACATCCTCAGTTGATAAAAATGATTCAAACAAATCGTATACCTCATTATTTTTAAGTGCTGGTTCGTATAGCACCCGCGGAAGGGCGGTCGCTATGCCCAGCTTTACCCCCTGCTTCTTCAAAAACAACAGGTATTCCCTGGCATGCGGCTTTAAAGATATATGATGGGCATATTCACATGCGGCCATGTCATACCATTCCGCAGTCAGTTCATCCGCTGTATGCTTAAGGCCAAACCGTTTAATTGTATAAACAGCCGCCTCTGCAAAATCCATATCGCTTATTCTCTGTATATAATCATCGGGCACAGGTAGCCTATGCTTTACAAGAAAATTAATATCGATCCTGTCCCACACGTCATTGGAATCGGCTAGAGTACCATCTATGTCAAAAATTGCAGCTTTAAAATCCATTATGCTTGTCGGTACTTCTTCCATGCCGCAGCCAGTTCACCAGCCGCCTGTCCCGGGTCATCCGCTCCCGCCACGGCAGACACGACAAAAAACCCATCGGCTCCGGTAGCGGCAAGCTGTGGGATATCGGCCAGCTTAACCCCTCCTCCGACCACAACGGGTATCGGACTTATCTTGGCGAGTTTCGTAAGATCGTTAAAGCTCCTGGTGATCACCTTGCCGTCCATGTCCAGACCGCAATCCGGCTTGGTAGAGGTTTCATGCAGCGGACCGGCGCCAAAATAGTCAATCTGGCTGACATCCGCCGTCTTAATATAATCAAATAATTCATGGGCCCGGGCAGACAGGCCTATAATAGAATCATCACCTAAGTATTCCCGGCAGACATCCACCGGAATATCCGACTGCCCGACATGGATGCCATCAACCTTTATCCCCTGCTTACGCGCCGCCAGCACCACATCGAGACGGTCATCCACAAGCAGGGCCACCTCATCCGATTTACCTGCCTGTGCAATCACATCGGCGGCGGCGCGGGTCAGCTCAATGAGCTCGCGGGCGGATGCGACCTTGGAACGAATCTGTACACATGAAAAGCCAGCGTCAATCACATCTTTTATAATAGGCAGGACCGTCCGTCCCTTTGTGTTCTCCGGACCAACCACAAAATATGCCGAGATATCAAAATTCTCCCTTATACTCATTTTTCCTCCTTCAAAATACCATTGACCTTATCAACCTTGGTGGTCATTGTATTATTAAAACCGGGACGTATATCGGCCTTGAGGACAACCTCCGTACGTATGCCCTTCTCTGCTAGGACAGCAGTTGCATCCTTCACAACCTTCATCACGTCATCCCACTCTCCCTCAATCTCTGTAAACATGGAATTGGTGCGGTTGGGCAAACCCGACTTCCTAATGACATTTACCACCTCGGCCACCTGCGGTGCCATTTCGTCCCCTACACCACAGGGAGCTATAGCCACAGCAATTAATGTATTCATTCTTTATACCTCCTCAATTTTAAATGGATTACCGGCGATATCTTCTCCACCGGCTTTATACAGCTCATCAAGAAACGCAGTTTGAAAACTTCCGGGGCCGTCCGACTTACTTTCCGCACGGCTGCCCGCCAGATTATAAACAGCGGTGGCTGTAAGTGCCGCTATAAAAGGAGAGGCGGCAGCCGCATAGACGGCATTGACCCCGCCCAGGGAACATCCGGAGCCTGTAATTCTCTTCATGAAATAGGAACCTCCCTCGGATAGCGCCGCAGTATGACCGTCCGTGACGAAATCCGCCTTGCCGGACACGGCCACCGCCCCGCCTGTCCACCCGGCCAGAGCTACAGCTGCGTCCTTCGCACTGGTTACAGAATCCATAGAATCCACCCCGCGGACATTGGACTCGCTGCTTCCCCCGGCCAGGCCCCAAAGACCGGCCAATGCGATAATCTCCGATGCATTACCCCGTATGATGCTGGGTTTATATTCTTTCAGCTGCTCTAACAATTTACTCCTAAGTGCACCTATACCCACCGCCACCGGGTCCAATACCCACGGCCTGCCTATTTCATGCAGAACCTTGGCAACGTGAGGCAGTGTCTGCTCATAAACCGGCAGTAGTGTCCCCACATTTATGTACATGGCACCTGCAGTTTTAGCTAACACCTCGCCTTCATCAGGCAAATAGACCATGGCGGCAGATCCACCGACGGCAAGCTGTGCATTGGCCACGAGATTAATGGTAACCGTGTTCGTTATTGAGCCCACCATGGGATTTGTCTCTCTTACCGTCCGGACCGCCCCCATCATCTGCTCTTGAATTTCTTCTTTTCCCATCATTCATTCTCCTCCTTTTTTGTCAGTAACCCGGCTCACTTTGCAATCTGTAAATATTCAGCGAAGACGCTATTCTTTCTATAAACAACAAAAAATGCTTACTGATATCAGCAAGCATCTGCATACTTCGTTATTTGCTTCCCTACGCCAGTATTAACTAACAGGTTCAAAGGGTCAGGTTTTACCTTCTCAACTCATAAGGGCCGCAGCCCAAGGGAGTTCCCCCACAATAAATATTTTATTTATTTTATGGTAGCACTCATTGGCGTATGTGTCAAATATATATCACTGGCTGCTCCATAACGAACGCCCCTGTCGGGGCGTGTATATCATTGTTTGGATGGCAGCACTCATTGGCATATGTATCAAATATATATCACTGACTGCTCCATAACGAACGCCCCTGTCGGGGCGTGTGTATCATTGTTTGGATGGCAGCACTCATTGGCATATGTATCAAATATATATCACTGACTGCTCCATAACGAAAACGCCCCTGTCGGGGCGTGTGTATCATTGTTTGGATGGCAGCACTCATTGGCATATGTATCAAACATGAATATCCTTATAGTTTATTAGCATGCCCTGCCGGACGCGTACATCACTATATCATATTCACTTTATCATTTTTGAGGCTACTTAGGGTTTATAATAAATCGTACAACAGTTTCGCTTAGCTTGGTTACCTACACCTGCATATTTCTGCTAAAAGTGTTAAATATACATATTCGGTAATATGTATTGCCCCCTTCCGGGGGCGAATATATATTATTTAGATTACACGAGCCTTGTCGTTGCCCTCACGTACAGCATCGGCAATCTGTGCCGGTTTACTGACATCGCCCACACGGGTAACGTGCGGAAAAACCGTTTCAAACTCCTCGGCCAGGCCACTGTCTGGGCGGACGCCCATGGCCAGCACAACCGTATCAGCCTTTAATTCCTTAGTTTCATCGGAAGATACGTCGTTCAAGAGAATGCAGTCTTTCTTGACCTCCGCCAGCTTTTGGCTGGTCATAATCCTGACTCCGGCTGATTTTAATGCATTCAGCAGCATCATTTTCACGGTTATATACAGCGTATCCCCTACATCCTTTTTCATTTCCACTATTGTGACCTTGTTATCTTCAGAGAGAACCTCGGCAGTTTCCAGACCGGTCACACCGCCGCCGATAACCGCAATCTTCTTTCCGGAAAGCTTAACATCACCGGCGAGAACCTGCTCCGCCGTACAAACATGAGAAGAATCAATTCCGGGAATAGCCGGGACGATAGGTAATCCTCCTACGGCGAGTATTACTCCGTAAGGATCTAAAGCCTTAACCTTGTCCACTGTAGCTTCGGTGTCAAGCACAATCTTGACGCCGGCACGCTTAAGTTCACCCTCCATGGTCTTTATAAGTTCGGCAATCATTTCCTTGCGTGGCGGCTTTGCCGCCAGCTGCATGGTTCCGCCCAAAGCGACGCTCTTTTCATAGAGTGTAACAATATAGCCTCTCTTTGCACATATAATGGCAGCCTGCATTCCTCCCGGACCACCGCCAATAACGGCTATAGTCCTACCGGCTCCATCTCTCGCGAGATTGTCGTCATTTAAGATGTACTCCCGTCCCAAATACGGGTTAACAGTACACTCTATAGGGCGCTGAAGTCCAAGGGTACGGAAACAATACATGCATCCCAGACATTTACGGATCTCATCTTCTTTTCCCTCTTTTGCCTTGTTGCCCCACTGTGGATCGCTAAGCTGTCCCCGCCCGATAGCTACAAAATCACTTATTCCCTCCTCCAGGTATTTCTCCGCGGTGGATGGGTATTTGATGTTGTTTACCGCTATGACCGGAATAGAAACATTTCGTTTAATCTCAGCAGCCAGATGCTTCTTCCAGCCCTCAGGGAAACCCTGTGGCTCAATGATTGCATATCCAGATTCATAGACACCGGCGCTAACATTAATGGATGATACGCCCAGCTTCTCCAAAGCCTTGGCAATCTTAACGCTGTCTTCCAGCTTCAAACCGCCATCGACATATTCGTCACAGCTGAGACGTACAGACATAGGGAATTTCGGCCCGCATTTCTTTCGGATACCCGTTACGATTTCAGCCAAGAACGTAAGCCGCCCTTCAAAACTGCCGCCATATTTATCGGTACGTTTATTGCTATATGGGCTCAAGAATTCATCAATGAGATACCCATGAGCGCCATGAAGTTCTACACCGTCCATTCCTGCAAGCTTGGCATACGAAGCCGCTCGGACAAACCTTCTGACCAGTTTACCACATTCTTCGGTGGTAAGCTCACGGGGGGTCTCACCTATGGCCTTACATGGAATAGCGCTGGGAGCTACCGGCTGAATGCCACCTAGCTGATAACTCGATATCTCTCTACCGGGATGATGAAGCTGGAGAAAAATCTTCGTATCATACTTATGAACGGCATCGGCCAGCCTTTCCAGTCCACGGATGTACTTGGGAGAAGTAGCGGAGAGCTGATGGAGCATACCTGCCCCCGCGCCCTCGTCAACCCTGCAGATCTCGGTTATAATAAGGCCGCATCCGCCCTTGGCACGTTCTTCATAAAAATCTATGATTTCATCTGAAGCCTCACCGTCAAAGGCAGCCATGTTGGTACCCATAGGCGGCATAACAATCCGGTTGCGTAGCTCAAGAGAACCTATTTTCCCTTTGGTAAACAGTAATTTATTGCTCATGATACTTTTGCTCCTCTCTACTATTTCAACAGATCCTGTACTTTATCCGGGTCAATGAGAATGTTGCGCCATTCACCTACGACCTGGCCACGCGGATCCTGTGTATAGGTCATGAGAGCAGGCTTCTGGCCTGGTTTAAGATCCATCTTTCCCAGAGCATACGGCGGAAGGCCCAGTTCTGATAACCTATAAAAACGGTTAGGGTTGAGAACACTGCCCTTTTCTTCAGGAGTCTTTAGGGCTAGCCATGTCTGATAGTGCTTATGGCCCATGCGCTTCGTGATACGGCCCTCTCTGGTGTGATGTCCAAGATACCAGTCTTCACCTTCCTCCGTAGTAAACTTAGGTGCATAGTTAAACATATAAACATCCATTATGACATCGTCTGCATCATCATCCATCATTTTGCCATGGGTATAACGGCCGGGATAGTTGATGTATTTGTACTGCTGAACAGGAATGTCCTTGAGAAGATCATACTGCGGCTCCTCATCCAAAAGAACACATTCCAGCTCGCGGAAACCAGGATGGCCTTCTGTACCGCTTGCCCACAGCTCAGGATTCCTAATGGTACCGTTCAGACATGATTCCATATCTTCAAAAACTAGTTCGGTTAAACGGGTAAACCGGTCGTATGGATCAAAAGTCCACATTTTGATTGGTGGTAAAGCCTCCCACGAATTGTAGCGGACAACTCCGGGAAGAGCTTTCACCTTGGGAACATGCTCCTCCATATACCAGCGGTCTCCCTCTTCTTTTGATATGCCCTCAGGGTAGTTGAACATGTGTACAAAGCGGACAACACCTCTGCCGGCTTTAAATGAAAACTTCATGACATTTCCTCCTCATGCAATAAATTACGGCTTAAGGTAAAAACTCCGTCTCCTCACCGTTGTATTATTATAAAGCAATTTGCGTGCCAAGTCGTAATACCTGAAAAACAAGGGCTATACAGGCATACATCCATTAAATAAACACAAACTCTTATACAATATTGTATAAAGTTGTACAAACACTGTCTACCATTAAACACAGCTTATGGTATCTATAGGCAGGAGCTCCGGGCAAAATTCTCCCACAGCCGCCTTTACAGCTTCTTTAAACTCCTCATTCTTACTGACCCGGCCTACTTTAAGCAGAATTCTGTAGTTATCGGCATTATATCCGTCCAGGTTTGCTGCAGTCAGTGCAAAACTTGCCGCATCCTCCGCCATATTGCCCTCTATGCAGTATTCGGCAAGGCTCCTGTAAACCCCGCTTTCCTTGCTGTTAAGTCGGGCTGCTTCTATAAATGCATTGACATATGCCTCACCAAAACCATTCTCCTTGAAGATATTCCCCAGCCTCTCATAATCCCGGCAATAAAACTCCGGCTGATACATGGCAACAACCCGGTTAAAAATCCCCAGCCCTCCATATCTGCAAAGCTCGTTTAATATCGAAAAAAGGTCATTCCTTATTCTTTTGATATCCTTATACGGCCTGCAGTCCACTATCGATTGCAAAACAAGCCGGGCAGGTGATAGATTCATTCTGCCGATAATCTCTTGCACGCGGACGGTATCACCCATAAGAAAACAGCATAATACTTCATGCCGGAGCGCATCCTGCTCATTGCTTTTATCATCTACCAAGTCAAATAGTTCTATTGCTTTACCGTAGTTCTTCCTTTCCATCTCTATAAGGCCGCTGAGCATATTGAGTCCGGGAAGGTCGTACTCAATACTGTCTAAATATTTCTCCGCCATATCCGGCATGCCGCAGTCTATATATAGTTTACACATTATGAGATTATTGTTGGGCAGGGTATAATCCACATATTCCTTGAAGAATCGTTCAACTTCATCCGGTTTTTCATTCTTCACCAAAATATTCATAAGTTTGATAAAAGCATCGCCAAAATCCCTGTTGGACTTGATGGCCTCGATGTATCCCTGCACGGCACCCTCGAGATCTCCCAGCTTTTCGCTGCACAAAGCGCCATAAAACTGCGCCCTGTAACTGCCCGTACCGCCCATACCGACATATATGTCTTCACTGTGCTCGCCCATTTGAGTGCACCTTGCAAAGGTCTCAGCCGCCTTTTCATACCTATGTTCACAAAAATAGAGTTTACCTTCCAGGTATACAAAATCAGGCATGTCCTTATATAGCTTCTGCGCACCCTTTATGTATTTATAGGCCTCGTCATATCTCTTTAATTCCATATAACAATCCGCCATGTATCTAAGTATTCTTGTAGAATAATTGATATCCACCGCCACGTGCTTTGACGCCATCTTGAATATCTTTAAGGCCTTCTTGTATTCACCTCCGTTATAAAGCTCCACCGCCATATTTACCTGCTGAAACACGTTATTGGGATGGGACTCAAGATATTTGGCCAGCAGTTTCCTGTTTCTCTGCGTTTTATTTTTCTCGAGTCTTATTTCATTTAAATATCCATAATGAAGCACCCTGATATCGGTAACCTCCGTATGCAGGCTGTTACCCGTATTAATGTCCACCACCTGCTCATGGATAGGGCACTTATACCTGAATGATTTTTTATTTCTATATAGGCGTGTGCTGAAATGGGTCTCTGTAACGACATTAAGCGTACTCCCTGCAAAATTAATCATTTTTAATAGATATGCATCGCTTTTACCACTGTCTATTGCCTCTTTTATCTTGACCGCATCATCCTTCGCTATCTCTTCATCTGCATCCAGAAACAAGATCCAATCAGATTTAGCATTATCCAGCGCCACATTTCTTGCCTTGCTAAAATCATCCTGCCATTTTGTCTCGATGATCCGCGCTCCGCATTCTTTGGCAAACTCCATAGTCCTGTCTTTAGAGCCGGTGTCAACGACAAGCACCTCATCTGCAATATCTTTTACACTGTTTATACAACGCTTTATATTTTTCTCTTCATCCTTAGTAATTAGGCAGAGTGAGAGACTTATTCCCATATTTATTCCCCCTGTAATCGGCCTTCTTATTATCAAAGATAGTCCATATATAACTTATCGGCAATCTTGCAGGATTTTTTATTTCTATATAGAAATATATACTTTGGTGATATAACATGAAAATAATCAATGTTAATACTCATGTAAGAAATGAATTTGTAGATATTACCCGGGAAATAGAAAAAATTGTCACATCATCAGGTTTAAGTGAGGGTGCTTGCTTAGTATATGTACCCCATACCACGGCGGGCGTTATGATTAATGAGAATGCAGACCCTGATGTGATGCATGACATAGATGATTTTCTGAGGAGAATGGTGCCGAAAAGCTCGAATTTCGCGCACATGGAGGGTAATTCGGATGCACATATAAAATCAGGCCTTGCCGGCCCATCCATATTGGTGCCGATAAGTAAGAGCAGCCTGGCCCTTGGCAGGTGGCAGGGGATATATTTTGCCGAGTTTGACGGTCCGAGGCACAGGAACGTTTACATAACCATGCTGAGGGGTGCAGTCAATGACTGATGCAGCTGCTAGCATACCCTATGAGGTTCTGCAGGCCTGCGGTTTTAATGAGCTGGCTGCTTATATTTTGTACAAACGCGGGTTTAAAGACGGTGAGGTTATAAGGGAGTTTCTCAATCCCAACGAATACCGGCCGACAGACCCCTTCGAATTTGAAGACATGAATTTAGTCATCAAAAGGATTCACAATGCGATAGCTGGAAAAGAAAGAATCCTTGTATACGGTGATTATGATGTGGATGGAATAACATCGGCTGCCATACTTTGCTTGACATTAAAATCCATGGGAGCGGATGTGACATACCATCTTCCGGACAGATTTTCCGAAGGATACGGGATGAGCATGGATGTCATCGGCAATATGCCACATCAGGGCATAAAGCTCATATTAACCTGTGACTGCGGCATCAGCAACCTTAAGGAGATAGAGTATGCAAATTCCCTAGGGATTGAGACCATAGTGACCGACCACCATACCCCGCCCGACGTCCTGCCTCCCGCCCTGTATATTTTAAACCCCAAATTTTTCCCCGAGGATCATCCCGCGAGGAACATAGCAGGCGTAGGGATGGCTTATTTCCTATCCAAAGCCCTTATCGGTGATGCGGCCGATGATTTTCTGGACCTGGCAGTTTTGGGGACCATTGCGGACTCTGTTCCTTTAAACCGCGAAAACCGTTATATACTGCAGAAGGGATGGGACGGCCTTATCTCCGGCAGGCGGCCTGGCCTGGCCGCACTATTTAATATAGCACATCTCAAGGAAAACATCACGGAGGAGGACATAGCCTTCCAGATAGTACCCCGGCTGAATTCCGCGGGTAGGATGAACACGGCCGTGCTCTCATTAAAGCTGCTCACCGAGGACAACCCACGTTTATGTTTAGGCCTGGCTAAAACACTGAACAAACTGAACTCCAACAGAAAAAAGATTCAAAAGCAGATATTAGAAGAAGCAGAGGAAAAAATAGAAAAAGAAAAACTATATGAAAACGGCATAATCGGGCTGTATAGTCCACAATGGCATCAAGGTATTATAGGCATTGCAGCCGGCAGGATAACGGAACATTACGGGTTGCCTTGCCTACTCATGGCAAAAAGCAAAGACGGCCGAATTATAGGTTCTGCCCGTTCTATAGAGGGCGTGTCCATATATGATATACTATCAGGCTGTTCGGACTGCCTTGCAGGTTTCGGCGGGCATGCCATGGCTGCCGGTTTTTCACTGGAGGAGGAACAGCTGGACAGTTTCCTGCAAAAACTCTTAACATTCGGCAAAGATGTACAGCGGACGGCAACAGGAGCATCGGTAGAACCCGAACTGGAACTTTTACCAGAACAGATAAACCGGGATACCTACCACACGGTAAGAGGCCTGGCCCCTTTTGGCGAGGACTTCCCTGCTCCAGTCTTCATGACCCGATGCATGGAGGTTATAGAAGATCAGTACCGGGGATTTCACCGCATGATAATAGGACTGGACGGAAGGAGGCTTCATGCCTTATGGTGGGACGGGCCAAAAAAGGAAATCACGCCCGGCTACTATGATGTAACATACGCCATCAACATGGATAAATACAGGGATGTGATCTCCATTACCATTGCAGATATGGCCAAGGTAATGTCCCCGGCCAGGCCGATGCCTGTCCCTGTGGTCACGGACTTAAGGGACAAAAATATTGACGAGATAGCAAAACAGGACGGCTGCATTTATTATGAAGGCCTGGCCGATTTTGGCCTGCAAGTATTCACCCGGGACACACTCCCCCAGTGTGACAGGCTTATCATGCTGTCCACCCCTCCTTCACCCGGCGTGCTTCGGGATGTAGTGTTCATAGCAAACCCAAAAGAGGTTCTCCTGTACTTTGCCGCACAAAACCCGCCAAATCCCGATATGTTAAAAAATCTAATGGGAATTATAAAGTATGCGCAGGCAAATGATAAGACCACGGATATCCGCTTCCTTGCCTCCCAGCTGGGAATCACGGAGATGGCAACCCTGCAGAGCCTCAAATATCTCGAGTCAACCGGCCTTGTGGAACTGGAGGAAATAAACCGCCAAACATACTATGTAGTCATAAAGGGAGACCGAAAGAGAGAAGATCTTCAGCTTAAAAACAGACTTACATCCTTATTTAATGAAATTAACAGCTTTAAATCATGGCTAAGGGCAGCCGATACAGAACAAATAAAAGACCTGCTCAAATAAGCAGATCTTTTATCCACACAATTCACATAAACCGGCGCGTATCTTTATCTATCAGCAAGCCCGTTTTTGTAAAGATCGTAAAAGTGATGGGTAGGTCCGCAGCCCTTTCCTATAGGAAGTGAATGCCGGATAGCTGTGGTAACATAGTCTTTAGCCTTATCTACCGCATCATTTAAATCCATCCCCTGGGCCAGATTGGAAGCAATAGCCGAGGAATATGTGCAGCCTGTCCCATGTGTGTTCTTTGTGTTAATACGCTGCGCAGTGAAATGAGTACATTTATCCCCGTCAAATAACACGTCAACAGCCTCCCCTACCGCATGTCCGCCTTTAACCAACACATTTTTCGCCCCTAACTCCGCGATTTTTTTCGCAGCGTTCTCCATATCCGAAGTAGAAAAAATCCTCATTCCGGCTATCTTCTCCGCCTCGGGTATATTAGGAGTCAGGACATCGGCCAGCGGCAATACCTCCTTAATTAAAGTTTCCATAGAGTCCGGCTGCATGAGTGGGCATCCGTTTTTCGCCACCATTACCGGATCAATAACAACATTCCCAGGTTTATATTCCTTAAGCTTGCTTGCCACGGCCTCCATACTGACAGACTGCGACAGCATGCCAACTTTTACCGCATCTGTGCCAATATCTTCAAACACAGCGTCGATCTGCTTTTTAATCATATCAGGAGTGACATCCTGTATATCAATAACCCGTGACGTGTTCTCAGCTACTACAGAGACAATCACGCTCATGCCAAAAACACCATGTGCTGCAAAGGTCTTCAGATCGGCCTGTACTCCCGCCCCACCGCTGCAATCAGATCCCGCAATTGATAAAACTCTTTTCATTATAAATTTCCTCCTTTAAGTCATTAATAAGTAATCGTACCATGCTGTCTGTAAGACATATCCCAAAAACCCAGCTCCAGACGGCTAGCTTTTTCAAAAATCTCTGCCAATTCTTCTCTTTCGCAATCACACAAACCGGAACATTTTTCTTCTGCAAAACCACTCCATATCTTGCAATTCTCCAAATAGTCTTCATTCGCATAGTCCTCAATAAGATCACAATACCACGATTTTTTTGTTTGAGGATCAGAAGCTACACTTCGGAATATATAGCAATAACTCAGCATACATGGAAGTACCGCCATCAACATTTCGCAAGTATTACCCTTCTCTGCAATATCCAGCATATAAACAATGTAGTTTTTATTCTCAGGAAGAGGAGCAATACTCTCTATATCATCATCTGTTAATCCAAACTGCTTTAAATAATTTAATCGGACGGCAGATTCTTTATCTGTCACAAAACAAAGTGCTGAATAAAACATTTGAATATCCTTTAATGTCGTAGAATGATATATAGCCTTACCGTAAATACGAGCATAGTGTTTTAAGTAAATGCTGTCCTGAATAATGTACTGCTCAAACTTCTCCATAGGCAAAGTTCCTTTTTGAAGTTCCCTTACAAACGAAGTTTCCTTGCAGTCATCCCAAATAGGCAAGGCACGGCTGTAGGTCTCTTTCATAAAAGACATATGGTTTCCTCCTAAACTCTTTCTTTCAATTGCAAGGGGCGTATAACAACAAAAAGGACGCTGTCACTTTGGGCAGCGTCCTAATCAAATACCGCATTGTATTTTTTGCTTCCCTCCGCCAGTATTAACTAACAGGTTCAATGGGTCAGGTTTTACCTTCTCAACTCAATGAGTTCCCCCGCAAGAAATTATTTAACTAATATAAATTTATCATTTGATGCAGTTTATGTCAACTAATAAATACAGCTGCTTTTAGTTCCCTGCTTCAGCTTTAACCTTATGTTCCGGCATATCATGTTCAAAATTCCAAGGATCTCTTCTAATAAACCCATCAGTATAAGGTACAAAAATCGAAACAATCACAAGCAGGCCCAGCAGCATCTGATACCACAATAACGGCATAACCTGAAATGGGCTGACAGCACCGTTTGTCAATCCAATAGCAATGAGCATTTGTGCGCCATAGGGTATAATACCCTGCATCACGCAAGAAAACGAATCTAATAATGAAGCTGATCTCCTAGGATCCACCTTATACTTATTACTAAGCCCTTTAGCAATCGGCCCGTTAATAATAATAGCTATCGTGTTATTTGCTGTAGCCGCATCAGTCAAACTTACTAATGCAGCTATCCCTACTTCTGCTGATTTTCTGCTCTTAATCATGCCACTTACTTTATACAATAGCCAACGAATTCCTCCTGCCTCGGACACCATTTGAGCAAGACCGCCAATTAACATTGATAATATAAATATTTCAACCATACTTAAAAAACCTTCATAAATCTGTTGCCCAAAAACCAATAAAGTAAAATTCTTATAAATTAAACCTATAACACCCGATGACAGAATTCCTGCAGTAAGCACTACGAATACGTTTACCCCCATAAGTGACGTTACTAGAACCAATATGTAAGGCAGCATTTTGATTATATTATATGGATGGGTTGTCGCTGCAACAGCCTCAATCGGTTTACCAAAGATTATTAATAAAATAATAGTGATTATGGCAGCCGGTAAAGCCATCATTATATTCATTCTGAACTTATCTCTCATTTCACATCCTTGAGTTCTTGTGGCTGCAATCGTTGTATCGGAAATTACTGATAGGTTGTCCCCAAACATTGCTCCACCAAGTAATGCAGCAACCACCAATGGCATATTCAGCCCTGCCTTCTCTGCAAGACCCATAGCTATAGGGCCTACTGCCGCTATTGTTCCTACTGATGTACCTGTGGCTATTGAAATAAAACATGATATTATAAAAATTCCCGGTGTTATAAAATGAGCAGGTATTAAAGAAAGTGCAAAATTTACTGTTGAGTCTACAGCACCCATAGCACTCGAAACAGTAGAAAATGCACCTGCTAAAATATAGATTATACACATTATGGTGATATTCTCATCACCACAGCCTTTAACGAATGTGTTAAATTTATCATCCAAGCTGCCGTCAAGCATTATAAATGCAAAGATAACTGCTACAAATGCCGCAACAGGTGCCGGCAGTTGATAAAATGCCATGTCCACACCTTGGGATTGAAGAATCAGTCCCGTCCCCATATACACAAGTATAAAGACCAGAAATGGAATTAAAGCCTTGCCGCTAATTTTCTCCTTTTGGTTTTCCATCTATTGCCCTACCCCCTAGTATTTATTATATATTAATCAACCTTTCTATAAGAAAGGATAATGTTATCAAACGTTTTCATGATTTATAAAAAAGCTTGTTCGATGTATTAACTATATATAAACTATAAAGATTAGTCAAGGACAATTTATGATTTTTTTAAATCATTATCGACAAAAGCACAATTATAAATACAATTTTATCCAATTGCTTATTTTAAACAATTATATGAATTTGTATAATTCCTCTGGACGGTTACACACAATAATGTCTTCGGACGGTATATTACCACGCCTGTCACTCTCTCCCCAATTGGCAAGAATGAAATCCACACAGCTGCTTTTTGCACATTCATAATCAAACCTGCTGTCACCTATATAAAAAGCCTCTTCCGGCCTTGTATCCAGTCTGTTTAAAACCTCCAACAGCTGATCGGGATATGGTTTTGGCCGAAGACCGGCTCTGTGCGGAACCACCACATCAAAATAACAGAAAATTCTCTCGAGAACATAATCTATATCTACCTCATACCTGTCTCTTGATGTGACAATCCCTAGCTTTTTGCTATTTTTCTTTAATATTTTAAGCATTTGTTCAATACCGGGATATAGCACCACTCTATCATACATATCTATTATATTTTTACCCCATATCTCAAATGTACCGTCTATATCCTGCACACCCAATTCCCTTAAGGCTCCTTCTCCGGTATGCATAAAAGTAAACCTCAACTGGTCAAAGGTATACTCCTTCGAATAAAGCTGCTTCATAGTCTTCCTCAGTGCATTCACTGTTACCTTTTCTGTATCTGTAAGGGTACCGTCCACATCAAATATAAATGATTTTTTTATCGTCATTCGTATCCCCCTTATAGCAATTGAACTTATGTATATATCCTATATTATAGCATGAACCGCCAATCACTGGATACCCCCACCAACCTGAATACATTCTCCGGTAACATAACTGGAATCGTCCGAGGAGAGTTTCCCTTTCCAATGGCGTAAGCATAACAGCCATTGCCGCAATGTTTTCCGACATTGCTCACAAAAATATCAACTATGCCATATATGGCATAGAGCTTGCCAAACACACCTGAGCCTCGGCTTCGATAGCCTGTTCCACATTTCATGACAACGGATTTTTGTTATGAGTAGAAAAATACTAGAAAAGAAAAATTCAAAACATATTAATTTAATAAGTTTACATCAGCCCACTCAATCTGATCAATGTTAAAGCAATAAAGATCTTCTGTGCCATATTTGTATAAAAGAGATTTACTCTCTAATAATTTCTGCTATTTCCTCATCATTAACCTCCATAACTTCATGAAAGATGTGGATATCATATAACAAATAGAAGGCGTATCAATGTTTAATTCATCTTGATGTCTATATAACTGCATCCCTCCAAAAATTGAAAAATCAAGTGCGGTCTTTAAGATATCCAACAATTCATTATCAGCAATTATACTATCGACAAATTTGTCCCTTTGCCTATGTTTTGATGTGCTTTCCCAATAAAGATTGTACCGGAGGAATTACCACTTTACGGGTCCATAGTTTCAATTCCTTATAGGTATTCTAAAAACTTACAAATAGAATTGTATCTGCAGCTATTACGATATGTTTCAATTCCTTATAGGTATTCTAAAAACAAGGATGGCACAGGAGATGTATATTATACGCTTGACCTGTTTCAATTCCTTATAGGTATTCTAAAAACTTCTTTCCGTATATCTGCTACCTTCATATCACACCCCCGTTTCAATTCCTTATAGGTATTCTAAAAACCAAGAACGGTGCGGCGAAAGCGAAAAAAGCAGTCCAGTTTCAATTCCTTATAGGTATTCTAAAAACATGAACAGCGTAGAAAAACTACATCCCGACGCAGAAGTTTCAATTCCTTATAGGTATTCTAAAAACCGCTGTGAATGAATTCATGTCGCACCTCCTCGAAAATGTTTCAATTCCTTATAGGTATTCTAAAAACCTACACCCCATATAGGGTTATTTTTTATTTCGACATGTTTCAATTCCTTATAGGTATTCTAAAAACTCAGCAAAGTAGGTTTTGGCGTACCCGGTATAACACCGGTTTCAATTCCTTATAGGTATTCTAAAAACTCCTTTATGCTGGTTGTATTTCCGATATTTCTTGCTGCGTTTCAATTCCTTATAGGTATTCTAAAAACGCAAAACCGCTTGCGAGAGAATGGGCATGGGATTTCGAGTTTCAATTCCTTATAGGTATTCTAAAAATACATAAATGGAGACGAAATCACGGCTACAACTGCGGGTTTCAATTCCTTACAGGTATTCTAAAAACTCACATAGAGTTCCGGCATGCCGTTCCCTTTCTCGAAGTTTCAATTCCTTATAGGTATTCTAAAAACCTAAGCTGTGTAGTCTCATGGTTGGTACTGTGGAGGCTGTTTCAATTCCTTATAGGTATTCTAAAAACATATTGAAATACCGTTTTTAATGCTCCTTCTGAGCCGGTTTCAATTCCTTATAGGTATTCTAAAAACTAAGATAAAGCCAATTGAGCCGATGCCGATAAAAAGTTTCAATTCCTTATAGGTATTCTAAAAACGGATTACACGGCTGGGGTCAACCGGCTCTGTGCACTGTTTCAATTCCTTATAGGTATTCTAAAAACTCAAATTAAGTGTTGACGGTAAGCAGGTGCATTACAAGTTTCAATTCCTTATAGGTATTCTAAAAACCCCAAATATATTTACTTATTAGCTCCCAAGTAGAATCTTGTTTCAATTCCTTATAGGTATTCTAAAAACTGCTAGGTCTGCCTATCGTGTATTCCCGTCGATTTTCTGTTTCAATTCCTTATAGGTATTCTAAAAACGATAGCTTATTTAGAGCATTGCTTACTTGGCCTACCGGTTTCAATTCCTTATAGGTATTCTAAAAACCACAACTAAATAAGCGCCAGATGGATCCGCATAGACAGTTTCAATTCCTTATAGGTATTCTAAAAACGATTTTTTGAGGCAAAAATGAGAGAACATTTTTCTAGTTTCAATTCCTTATAGGTATTCTAAAAACGAATGGATACATACCGCTGACGAACGGGAGATAGAGTTTCAATTCCTTATAGGTATTCTAAAAACTGAGTGCCTATATTCTGAGTACATCGGAAGAAAATGTTTCAATTCCTTATAGGTATTCTAAAAACTCACCCTTTCAACCTCCTTCTCAAACTCTTTTCCCAGTTTCAATTCCTTATAGGTATTCTAAAAACTCTTCTGACTACCGTGCCGTAGGGTGCAGCGAACCGTAGTTTCAATTCCTTATAGGTATTCTAAAAACCAAACAAGCGCCTCTTGATTGCAGCTGTACAGGCTTAGTTTCAATTCCTTATAGGTATTCTAAAAACTTAACCAAATAATGGCTAGCGTAGATAGTTCGGACATGTTTCAATTCCTTATAGGTATTCTAAAAACTCCATAGAACATTATTTATCCTCCTTCTTGGCCATATGTTTCAATTCCTTATAGGTATTCTAAAAACCAGAGGTGCAAAGGCTATGAACAACCGGGGCTATTTGTTTCAATTCCTTATAGGTATTCTAAAAACTATCTACGATCGATACCGCCGAATGGTTTGCGTCTCGTTTCAATTCCTTATAGGTATTCTAAAAACTAAAAGAACATGCAGAGTATAGAGAGCAATCCTCTTTTGTTTCAATTCCTTATAGGTATTCTAAAAACTCACTGAACCACTTTCCACAGCATTCATCTGGGGTATTGTTTCAATTCCTTATAGGTATTCTAAAAACGGCATGTTTGCTTGGATTCTCGAAAATCCTCGACAAAGTTTCAATTCCTTATAGGTATTCTAAAAACTTTTGGAACGAACTTCCGTATCCTTCCAGACTATTCGAGTTTCAATTCCTTATAGGTATTCTAAAAACTCAGCGCAGAAATTTCCTGCTGAGGCGACTCGAAATTGTTTCAATTCCTTATAGGTATTCTAAAAACGGATTTTCTTAAAGACGCAATGGATGATTTTAGGGAATAGTTTCAATTCCTTATAGGTATTCTAAAAACGGGAATATCAAGAAAAGCTTGAGGACATGACGATTAGGTTTCAATTCCTTATAGGTATTCTAAAAACGAGGAAAGACTTTGGAAAAAAGTTGATTCTCGACCTGTTTCAATTCCTTATAGGTATTCTAAAAACGGGGTACATTGAAGGACAAGATTTATTGAATTTGTTGTTTCAATTCCTTATAGGTATTCTAAAAACCAGTCCTAGTACGTGGGCTAAAGAAGCTTGGGAATGGGGTTTCAATTCCTTATAGGTATTCTAAAAACCAAACAAGCGCCTCTTGATTGCAGCTGTACAGGCTTAGTTTCAATTCCTTATAGGTATTCTAAAAACCTTATATATCCAGATATCATCTTCCCTATTTCTGTTAAGGTTTCAATTCCTTATAGGTATTCTAAAAACCTGCAATCACGAAAGAGCTGGATGAGGCGATCGCCGGTTTCAATTCCTTATAGGTATTCTAAAAACTAGCTTAAGTTCCATGGCTTTTTGCGTAGGTTTGTTGGTTTCAATTCCTTATAGG
>DHDL01000014.1:48707-49117 GCA_002399345.1 Thermoanaerobacterales bacterium UBA4877 | reverse complement strand
TATAGGTATTCTAAAAACTGAAAAAGGAATTTGCATTGCAGGAATTATTAGAAAGAAGTTTCAATTCCTTATAGGTATTCTAAAAACACGGCAACGAAGTGCAAGAGATCATTACGCCGTTTGCGTTTCAATTCCTTATAGGTATTCTAAAAACTTGTCATTGCAGTCATATTGCTGATTAAAAATTGGGAGTTTCAATTCCTTATAGGTATTCTAAAAACACAAATGGAACTTCAAAGTCTGTATTTGATGATAAGGAGTTTCAATTCCTTATAGGTATTCTAAAAACGGGTCATAAAGTCCATTTGTTTATCTCCTTTTTTGAAGTTTCAATTCCTTATAGGTATTCTAAAAACTTTTGTATCAGGCATCAAATCATCCACATTTGAACGGTTTCAATTCCTTATAGG
>DHDL01000014.1:36301-48588 GCA_002399345.1 Thermoanaerobacterales bacterium UBA4877 | reverse complement strand
CTTATAGGTATTCTAAAAACACATATGACCGTATCGGAGACGGTACGGTCTATGATTGTTTCAATTCCTTATAGGTATTCTAAAAACTCCTGCGTGACCCAAATCTGCGATATTTTTTCTCTCGTTTCAATTCCTTATAGGTATTCTAAAAACGCCCTCGTCCGCTGTATCTGTATATGAATATATCCCATGTTTCAATTCCTTATAGGTATTCTAAAAACCTCCCTGCCTGATCTGTTCTCTACTTATCATCTTCTATGTTTCAATTCCTTATAGGTATTCTAAAAACCGGCGAGCGGAGCCACCACCACTTATTTGTACCATCCAGCTGTTGTTTCAATTCCTTATAGGTATTCTAAAAACTAGACGGTTCACAATCTGGTATATGACTGTGCTAGCAGTTTCAATTCCTTATAGGTATTCTAAAAACGCAAGTGTGGGGACCGGCTGCATAAAATAAATCAAAAATACCGGTTTCAATTCCTTATAGGTATTCTAAAAACAGAAATACCGGAATAGGAACCGGTATTAGATCGGGCGGTTTCAATTCCTTATAGGTATTCTAAAAACAGACGAGGTGTCAGTAGAGGATGCCTATGAAGATTATGGTTTCAATTCCTTATAGGTATTCTAAAAACTCCTTTTCCGTGTCCACTTTGAGCTTTTGTATATCGGGTTTCAATTCCTTATAGGTATTCTAAAAACTTATCCAGAATTGTAGCATTATAGGCCTCTGCAGAGTTTCAATTCCTTATAGGTATTCTAAAAACAAACAGCTGTCTAAGGCATGAGCCCAGACCTTTTTGTTTCAATTCCTTATAGGTATTCTAAAAACACGATATCCTTCATTTCTGAAACCTTCCCTGCATAAGGTTTCAATTCCTTATAGGTATTCTAAAAACGGAGCATTTTTTGATGTTGGCTGCGAGATATCGGAAGTTTCAATTCCTTATAGGTATTCTAAAAACTTTTATCCTCACGCTCTTTTGATTGTGCCCATATGGCAGTTTCAATTCCTTATAGGTATTCTAAAAACCGGCAGAAAACGGTCTGTGGGGGACACAGCAACGTTGTTTCAATTCCTTATAGGTATTCTAAAAACCAAGGCTTGACATTTGAACATAACCTTTTTACCTGCGTTTCAATTCCTTATAGGTATTCTAAAAACCCATTTCTATAGGATTTGAGTAGGAAGTATCATCCTCGTTTCAATTCCTTATAGGTATTCTAAAAACTGATATTCCTAGCCGTTTCACTGTGGTGATATAGTGCTAGTTTCAATTCCTTATAGGTATTCTAAAAACTACCATATGCGGCCATCACATCAGAAAAATCCATATGTTTCAATTCCTTATAGGTATTCTAAAAACCAACGTGCCTTCCCCCAGTGTAGGGTTGAAAGCCTGCAGGTTTCAATTCCTTATAGGTATTCTAAAAACCCGAGGGACGGGAAGGACGTAGCCGAAGAGCTCTAGTTTCAATTCCTTATAGGTATTCTAAAAACAACCAATTCCCACAGCCGGTCACTCACTGGATAGGCGCGTTTCAATTCCTTATAGGTATTCTAAAAACCCAGGAGTGCGCAGACCGGCTCGAAGAAATCACGAACCGAGTTTCAATTCCTTATAGGTATTCTAAAAACTGGACACAATGTCATCTTCGCTATCAGCAATAATTGGTTTCAATTCCTTATAGGTATTCTAAAAACAAGTTTTTGGTGACAATAGATATATTTATAGTGCACGTTTCAATTCCTTATAGGTATTCTAAAAACTCGGCTGTGTATATGTTTAATTTTTCTTGCAGTTCGTTGTTTCAATTCCTTATAGGTATTCTAAAAACTCCGGCATACCCTCGAATTCTTGTTCCGATATGCCGGTTTCAATTCCTTATAGGTATTCTAAAAACCTGTCCGAAGATGATGACCTACCGGAGAGGGGACGGGTTTCAATTCCTTATAGGTATTCTAAAAACCCATGTCATTCCTCTCATTTTCTATTGCCTCTTTATAGTTTCAATTCCTTATAGGTATTCTAAAAACTTCGCTGAAACAATTGTGTTTTCAGACCAGGAAACGGTTTCAATTCCTTATAGGTATTCTAAAAACCGATGCTTCTATAGTCCTGACCGGAGATGTCGTATGTTTCAATTCCTTATAGGTATTCTAAAAACCTATAGCCAACACTTCAGGCACCATTGTAACTGATAGTTTCAATTCCTTATAGGTATTCTAAAAACGCCTGTCACAATCCATTACCTTTGGGTTGAGAAGGAGTTTCAATTCCTTATAGGTATTCTAAAAACGATAATTCCACTAACTGGGTAACCTGGCTGCCTAGCCCGTTTCAATTCCTTATAGGTATTCTAAAAACCCATCAACCAGACTGGAAGAAGTTCACACGGGAAGTGAGTTTCAATTCCTTATAGGTATTCTAAAAACCTGATTAAACGGTTCAAAAAAAGTCAGTCGGAGCGCGTTTCAATTCCTTATAGGTATTCTAAAAACTTGCTCTTCCATTGTTTCTGTGATATAATTATACATAGTTTCAATTCCTTATAGGTATTCTAAAAACAAAAATCACTATACCTCTAACGGCCAGTACCAGCGCAGGTTTCAATTCCTTATAGGTATTCTAAAAACGAGTTTTTTACATCTTCCTCGTCTTCATCACTTTCAGTTTCAATTCCTTATAGGTATTCTAAAAACTCTAGCAGTACCGCAGATAAAAAGCAGCGATGTTATGGGTTTCAATTCCTTATAGGTATTCTAAAAACCACTGATAGTACAGTTCACGAAAAGCATTGTGAAAAAGTTTCAATTCCTTATAGGTATTCTAAAAACATGGCATAAAAAAACACCCTTTTAAAAGAGTGCTTGGTTTCAATTCCTTATAGGTATTCTAAAAACAAACGAAACGATAGGTGAAATGCAGGTGTTAGACATCATGGGTTTCAATTCCTTATAGGTATTCTAAAAACAGCCGGAGCGGAGTATATCCGCCGACGAATGTCATAGGTTTCAATTCCTTATAGGTATTCTAAAAACGGAATAATAACCGCCGCTTACGACGGCGGGGCTAAATAGTTTCAATTCCTTATAGGTATTCTAAAAACTGAATGATGGATGGCTGCAGAAATATATACAAAAGCGGTTTCAATTCCTTATAGGTATTCTAAAAACCTTCCATCCCTACGCCTGACTTCGCGAAAATGAAAGTGTTTCAATTCCTTATAGGTATTCTAAAAACCCCTTTCCATGTTTTTTCAAGTTTATGCTGCCGGTCCGGTTTCAATTCCTTATAGGTATTCTAAAAACCTCGGTGTTCTTTGGCGAGATTCTCGAGATATACGAGTTTCAATTCCTTATAGGTATTCTAAAAACTCGGCATCGGTTCAATCGGCTTTATCTGGGCTGCCGGGTTTCAATTCCTTATAGGTATTCTAAAAACTGACGTAGAGCTCCGGCATGCCGTTCCCTTTCTCGAAGTTTCAATTCCTTATAGGTATTCTAAAAACGACGTAGAGCTCCGGCATGCCGTTCCCTTTCTCGAAGTTTCAATTCCTTATAGGTATTCTAAAAACCAATCTAAAAGTGCATAAAACCTCATGAGTTCATTTTGATAAACCTTATATTATTGATTTCTTTTTTCCATGATATCTTTACAAACTCCGTAGTCAAGGCAAATACGGTAAAAAATTTATGTCGTCGGTGTCCTGCTATATTAACACTATACCACATCGACGACTTTATAAAAAGTTATTACAGATATACATTATCTAAAATTTCTATAGTCGATTAATCACAACCTTATATAAAATGGTTTATACCCTTTTCTTCTATTATCTATTATATACCACTTATATTCCATATAGGGTATTTTACACTTTCTGTTAATATTTCTTTTTCACGGTTACCATACCGTCTTCGATAACAATATTAAAATCAGCGGAAACATCCCCGGGTAATGTCATCTTTATCACGCCGTCATCACAGGATACGGTATTATTACCGCTCCGCCATTCCCCAACAGGTAATAGTTATAATCTCCTATCATCATCAATATTAATATCACATCTCCATGACCCCGGATCTGCCTTCACTTATATAAATACCGCTGCATCCGGACATCAATACTGCCCAAAGCATAAGCACCAAGGTAGCTGCAATGAGCCGCTTTACATTCATCTTTTACACTTCCACCTTATTTTCGATTAACCAGGATGCAAGGAGAAAAAGACCTGCCAGGCCTACCGTCCACACTGCTACTGATGCCAAGTCTATTCCTATATAAGCACCATTTAACATACCGCTGATATTTATCACTCCCCCGCTCTTATTCAAAGCATTTTCTATATTTGACAAGGCCAGCGCTTTAGACAGCGGTATCTCTATATGCATCCAGTCCGGCGATATCTTCATAATACGGGATGAAAAATTGGAAAGAAGCCATATTGGAAATATATATGAGGCTGTCCCCACCCAGAAACCGAATTTCTTAACGGTCAAGGTCACAGTATATGCGAAAAGCCCCACTACGCCGGCGCCTAGTAGTATATATAATGCAGGGAGGATACACAGTCCGTATGCCCTCCATGCAGACAAAGATAAAGCCCTGAACACCTTATTGCTTATTGTATTAGGCGACCTGAGCTCGGCAAGCATCATCATAACGGTATATGCACCCAAAAGCAGTATATGACTGCCAAATTCAGTCATGAAGTACGCAAGCTTAGCTCCTATTATATCGTATCCCTTTATGGGCAAGGAAAGCATTAGATACTGATTGTTATGCCTCCATTCCTCTTTTAAATAATCAAAGCTTTTTATAAACGCCGCAGTGCAAAAACCGAATATCATCATAATGGCCGTTAATGTCGGCATGCCTTCATCCCACCGTCCTATACGAGTAAAGAGAAAAAACATAATGCCCAATGTAATAACAATCACCGCGGCGAAAGATCTTCGTCCCTTCATAAACTCTTTCTTGTACAGTCTGGCAAAATCCATCATACAAACACCTCCTTGAATATGTCTTCAATGGAACCGTCATATCTTGCCCTCAGTTCATCTGCACCGCCGTATAGTACGCCTTGGCCGCTTTTAAGAAACAGAACCTTATCAAACAGCGGCTCTATATCCCTGACAAGATGCGTAGCTATTATCATGGTGCTGTGTTCCCAGCGGTATTCTGATGCTATGCCGGAAATAATCTTATCTCTTGATGTGGGGTCTATACCGCCCAGCGGTTCGTCCAGTAAAATAAGATCGGCATTTCTCGCCATAATCAAAACCAGCTTTAGCCTTTCGCTCATTCCTTTAGACATATGTTCTACCGTCATTTTGCTATCTATTCCCATCATTTTGATAAGCCTATCCGCCTTTTCATGATCAAAGTCCTCATAAAAACCCGACACATATTCTACAGCCTGTTTCACAGTCATCCAGCCATATAAATAATCGGCATCGGGAAGTATGGCTACATGAGCCTTAGATTCCGGCCCCGGATTTAATCCGGCTATTTTTATGCTTCCACCGGTTGCATGTACCAGCCCGGCAATAAGCTTAAGCATTGTACTCTTGCCGCTGCCGTTGGGACCTAAAAGTCCCAGAACTTCCCCTTCTCCTAATGTCAGGTCAATACCATTTAATGCCCATCTCGTACCATAACGCTTTTTTAGGTTATTCAATTCCAATATATTATCCATATAAATTATCACCTTTCTTCATCACCAGGCAAATTACTTAAATATTCATCAACCAGCAAGAGAATTTGCCGGCTTTTAAAACCCAGGCCTGTCATCCCATCTATCAGTTGCCGTACCAAACGCTGTGCCAGTTCATTCCTGACGGAATCTATTTTATTGCTATCCTCTGTCACAAAAGTACCCATGCCTCTCTGCGTAAATATTATACCTTCGCTTTCCAGCTCCTGATATGCATGACGCACAGTGTTGGGATTGACACTGAGCTCTATAGCCTTATCCCTTACGGAGGGCAGCTTGCCACCCATGGCTATCCGGCCGGAACATATATCCTGTTTAACATGATCCATTATCTGAAGGTAAATAGGTATATTTTCACTGAACATATGTTTAAGCACAATATTTATCACCGCTCCCGTCATGCTTTTCTAATGTAGCTTAGTCATATAGTGTATTAATACAATAGTACACTATGTCCATAATATTGTCAAGTAAAATAAAAGCAGCATAACATACTCTTGTATATTACACTGCTTTAAATTAATCCCGATTGATACCAAAAAACATAACTTCAAAAATTGTGATTAACATTATGTCAAAAACATTAACATAAACCGTATGTCTTATTTACATCCTGTACAAATATTACGCCGTTACCCGGTTTATCCATTTCAAGCCGTTCCCTTATGGAGGTTACTATAGTATCCGTGAGCTTACTTTCAGATATTATAAGTACTATTTCTTTTTCCGGTTCTATCTCCATGGAAAACACTCTGCTGATTTCATGGATGCCCGAGCCTCTGGCTTTAATGATGGTTCCACCCTTGGATCCGGATTTATTTGCTGCTTCTATAACTGATTCAGCCTTTCCTTTATCGACAATAGCAAAGATAACATTATACATTGGGTTTTCCGCACCTCTACTTTCTTCATTAACTGCACATCTATAATCTCTTACTCCTAATATATTAGTAATGGTTGTACTAAAGGCTATACCATGATTTGGCTTTTTTAAAGCAAATTTCTTGGCAAGTTCATCCATTGCCTTATACGCTGTAGACTTTTCAGCAGCCATTAAAATAATTTCTTTCCTTGTTTCATTTAATTCCAGTAGTTCAAGAATGGAGCTTTTTACGGTTCCCTTTCCTAAAAAAATCGTACCTCCCCTTATATCATACTGCTTTGAGTATTTTAATATCCTGCTTCCCTGACCATTATTTGCAATGATATAAATCAGCTCAAAACATTTGTTATCCATGCAGTTTTCCGCCATCATCTATTCCACCTTTTTTGGATTTAACTTTAAAAATTAAACCTAATATCTGCAAAGTGATGATTGGTGCCAGAGCCACCATCGAGATCATTCCAAACCCGTCTACCAGTACACTGGCCCCTTCAGTCGCCTCGGCAATTCCCTGAATGAAAGCCAGTATAAAGGTCGCAGTCATAGGGCCTGTCGCAACCCCACCTGCATCAAAGGCAATTCCCACAAACAGTTTTGGTGCAAAATATGACATTACAATAGCTATAATATACCCCGGCAGGAGATAATGCCACAACTGAAGATTCGGGTTTAATATCCTTATCACCGATAAAGAAACAGCAATACCCACTCCGATTGATAGAGCAATCAAAACTGAACTTCTTTTTACATATCCACTTGTAACATCTTCTATCTGATGTGTCAATACATATACTGCCGGTTCAGCCAATATAGTGACAACACCCACAATAAATCCGATACCAATAACATAATACACATTGCCCACATTCGCAAGCTCATATCCTATAACGCTTCCTACCTCCATAAAACCACCATTTACACCGAGCAGGAAAAAAAGTAATCCTACAAATGAATAAACAAATCCCTTTAGTATCTTTGTATAAGATTTTTTATCCAACTTAAAAAATGCTTTTTGAAGGACTATAAAAATTATAAGCAACGGAAGAAATGATAAAAAACTTTCCTTTATGATCCCCGGGATCAATTGAAAAAACGCGTCCGCTATCGTAGTGGACTGTGATGCATCTACCTCCAAAGTTGATGTAAATTCACCGGACTTTGTAAATACACTTAGTAATAAAACCGACATTATCGCACCGGCAGACGCTATCGCCACCAAACCGAAGCTGTTTGTTTCAGCCTCTTCAGTGTTCTTATTTGCCAATGAAACGCCTGCCGAAAGAGCCAATATAAACGGTACGGAAAGTACTCCCGTAGTCGCGCCTGAAGCATCAAAAGCTATTGCTAAAAACTCTGATGAAGAAAATAATGCTAAGCCAAAAATAATTAGATAAAAAAAAGTCAGTACCTTATTCAGCGGTATCCCGTAAACTATCCTGACCAAGCCCATTGAAAGCAGCACGGCCAGGCCAACAGATACCACTACAAGGATAGACGTGCTGGATATCTGTCCCGCCGTCACCGTATCAACTTGATTGGCAAGTACAAGCAATCCCGGTTCGGCAATTGAAATAAAAAACCCTAGAATTATTCCCGCAATAACTATTATCCATAATTTGTTGGTTTTCGCAAGCCGCGAACCCAGCAGATTGCCCAGCGGAGTAATGCAAATATCAACCCCGGTCAAAAATATTACCAAACCTATTATTATAAGCAACGCTCCAATAAGAAACCTTATCAATAGTGGGGTCTCCAGAGGCGTCACAGTGAAACTCAAAAGCAAAACAATTATTGTGATTGGCAAGACCGAGCTTAAGACATCCTTCAGCTTTTCTGTAATCGTATTCAAATATATATCGCTTCCTTCTACAAATTTTTCCCATAACTCGTCATGAGCATAGTAAACCAAGGCATCATGCAACATGTCATATGCCGGAGATTAAATAGATATTTTAATTGTTTACCAACAATCTTATCTATATGTAAGATAAAGATATAATTATATTTACTCCCATTGAAAAATGCGGAATCACTCGTACTATCATCTTGTGGTACAATAATTCACTCTTGTAAGTGTCAGTAAGGCGTACATGCCCTATTTCAATAAAACAGTTACTAATATCTGATAATAGCGAATGAAAATTAGCGTTCTAACTGCCGGAATGTAAAAAAAACATAAGCACGAGTAATTATAATAGGTTACTTAAGAGCATAAAAAAATGAACACTTAACATTAGTAAACGTACTTAAAAACATAAGAATCGTAAGTGATATAATAATCAACAATAATATTATTTTTATTTCTGATCGCTGCCAGTAACAAGCCCCCCCATCCTTAACCATATCCTCCACTATTATATTATAACATATTCTCACATATTATGTAACTCTAAGTTTTCTGTAATATATCAATTGATTGCAGATATTCATGCAGATCTTCCTCTCCGAGAAACAAATGGCCATGAAAGCCGGCTTTTTCGCAGCTATCTATGTTGGTTTGCAGATCATCTATAAATAAACACTCATTGGCCTTTATGTGATACCTTGCACACAGACGCTCAAAGATCAGTATATCCGGTTTTACAAGATTCTCCTTAGCGGATATAATAAAACCGTCAAATAAGCGGAACATATCCACCCTATCCTTAAAATTATAGAAATACATACTGGTATTTGACAAAAGATATATCTTATAGCCTCTTTTCTTTAATTCCGATACGATTTCAGGCATCCCCTCTATAGGAGTCAAATCATTGTGCCAATTAACCAATGCTTTTTCTACTATGCCTGCATACTGCGGTATACGAGCACATACACGTGTCACTGCCTCATCCTCGGTTATAGCTCCCGCATCAAGCATCCGCCACTCATCCGAATGAAAAAGTTCCTCTAGTACACTGCCTGCGGCGACCTCATCCGTCGTTACTGTTTTTATATACCTTTCAGGATTATATTCAAGCAAAACATTTCCCATATCAAATACTATATTTTTTATCATTTTACACCCGCTCAATCTAATTTCTTAGTTAATTTATCTGCAGGGCGGCCTTTTATACCACCCTGACTCTTCTGCTATAATATTACGCTTGGTGATGTTTATTTTATTATTACATGATGCTCCCTGCACCTGGCCTCATACCTATCCACCCCTCCTACAAGGATAGTGGAATCATCCCAATGAGCCGGTTTACCGTTTATTATCCGTTGTGTCATTATGGCGGCCTGGCCGCATACGGAGCATATGGCATACAGCCTCTCATCTTCATCAGCTATGGCAAGGAGATCACCCATCGGTCCAAAGGGCTCACCTCTAAAATCCGTATCGAGTCCCGCCAAAATAATCCTATATCCCTTATATATTAAAGTTTTCGCGACCTTAACGATTCCCTCATCAAAAAATTGTCCCTCATCAATACCTATAACATCATAATGTACACCGCTTTTTTCTTTATCTAATATTCTTCCTAATATTTCATAAGAGCCTCGGATCGGCACTGCCTGTAATTTAATACCATTATGCGAAACCACATCGGCCGCTTCATATCTATTATCAATTGCCGGTTTAAACAGCATAAATGTTTGCCTGGCATACTGCAGTCGGTTCAGCCTCCTTATAAGTTCTTCCGTTTTTCCTGAAAACATACAACCTCTGATAACCTCAAGTTTTCCTGTCATTATTATCCCCTTTCATTGATCACAAGATATATAATATCACAGATCAATAAAAAAGGGCTGCCTTACTCGGCAGTCCATATCAAATCTCTCCGGCCTCAAGCCCCCCCAAAACACAGTATTGGCCTGGCCTCATGGTGAAATTACAGACTCTTTAACTTATATTCCACAAAATCAATATGCTGTTCCATCTCTTTTGATGCAGCTCCGCCATTGCCGCTTTCAATACATTCAACTATCTTTTTGTGCTGCTTTAAGAGCTCATCAGCACTGCCCTCAGACCTCATCATTCTATTCCTGGCATCTTTTATATACGAATCAATACCATCCGCTATAGCGTTGACTATATCTATAAGGAGCTTATTTCCAGTAGACCGGCTTATAATCCTGTGAAGCTGTTTGTCTGCATCAGCCCTTACACCGTCATCACTGTTTTTTTCCATTATGCTGATCTGATCTTTCATATTTTCAATGTCCTCTTCCGTATGTCTTGCTGCTGCTATCATAGCACAGGCGCTCTCCAGTATCTTTCTTACTTCGATAAAATCAGACTGATTCTTCTCGAGGGCAATGGCCATGGAAAAAGGCTCAACCATAGCGCCGGTAATTTCATTAACGATAAATGTCCCCTCTCCCGGCCTGCTTTCAATAATGCCCATTATCTCCATAGACCTAAGCGCCTCTCTCATAGAAGCCCTACTTACGCCCAATTTTTGGCATAATAAACGCTCCGGAGGTAGCCTGTCTCCTTTTTTAAGATCACCATTGTATATCATCTTTTTAAATTGTTCTATTATATCTCTGTATATCCTCTGTGTCTTTATCGGCGTAAATTCCATTTGCTTCTCCTGCCAGTCTATTTATTTTTTAATTCTCTAATATATCATATGCACACCATAAAACCTATTTCCCGTAAACCTCGCTGTTTACTATATTAGCAGGTTTATTACCCTTTAATACGGCCAGGCAGTCGTCCACTACCATATCCGACATTTTTGCCCTGGTCTCATATGTCGCACTACCAATATGAGGTTCTAAAACTACGTTGTCCATACTCAGAAGTTCTTCTGTCACTTTAGGCTCATCCTCATAAACATCCAGGCCTGCGCCGGCAATCCACCCCTCTTTGAGAGCTTTAACAAGAGCAGACTCATCAATGATCGGCCCGCGTGCAGCATTTACCAATATACAGTTTTTCTTCATACTCTTAAACTGTTTCTCCCCCAACATGTGTCTCGTCTCATCAGTGAGCGGTGCATGAATGGATATAAAGTCTGACTTAGTTATAATATCATCCAAGCTCACATACTCTACGCCCAAATCCTTTTCCTCCTGTTCGGATAAGCGGTGTCTATTGTGGTAAATGACATGCATTTCAAACCCTGAAGCCCTCTTGGCAACAGCACTCCCTATCCTTCCCATTCCAATGATTCCGAGAGTCTTGCCGGTAAAATCATAACCCAGCATAAGCTTCGGGGCCCAACCGTCAAACTTTCCCGCTCTTAAATATTTGTCACCCTCCAGTATCCTCCTGGAAGTAGACATCATAAGTGCCCAGGCCAGGTCGGCAGTGGCATTGGTAAGTACTCCGGGTGTATTGGTTACAACTATACCCTTTGACGTCGCCGTTTTAACATCAATATTATTGAAACCCACTGCATAATTAGATATGACCTTGAGATTAGTTGCAGCATTTAAAACCTCGCCATCTATCGGATTGTCCAGCATGGATATAAAGCCATCCTTATCCTTTATCCTAGCCATTAAATCCTTCTTAGTAAGCTTGGTGCCTTCCGGAACACAATCAAGATCCACCTCTCCTTTTAATCTTTCCATAGCAGGCCCGGGAATCTCTCGAGCTAGAAGAACCTTAAACATAAAGATAGCCCCCTTAGAATTTTTATCTATATATATTATACCAAATAAGCAGGTAAATTGCACAATTAGCATTATATTATGTATAATTGAGATAACGTTATTTTACATAATATAATTTCTATGGGTTAGC
>DHDL01000014.1:17469-36122 GCA_002399345.1 Thermoanaerobacterales bacterium UBA4877 | reverse complement strand
AATTGCCACTCATCGTTAAGAAAGGAAGGCTATATAGCCTTCCTTATAAACCCATCAGCCTTCTTAAGTTCTTGCCCAGCCTGTTCTTTAGTTATGTCCTTCAATAACATAAGTATCGCCGTCTTTACATTATTCCCCGACTCCTCCAACGCTGTCTTTGCTGATTCTTCCGTAGAATCCGTAGCAATTCGTACAATGTTTATTGCCCTGGCCTTAAGCTTTTCATTGCTTGGCTTCATGTCCACCATAAGGTTTGTATAAACCTTGCCCAGCTTTATCATGGAGGCTGTGGAAATCATATTTAGCACCATTTTCTGAGCAGTGCCTGCTTTCATACGGGTAGAACCGGTCACGGCCTCCGGCCCGACCTCCGGTGCTATCATGACATCGGCCAGGCCTTCCATCTCGCTGCCCTTATTGCATGCTATGCCGACCGTACCGCAACCGATGCCTCTTCCGTACTCCATCGCTCCGAGTGCGTAGGGAGTCCTGCCGCTGGCCGCTATACCGACAACAATGTCCCCGCCGGTGACGTTATGTGCAATGAGATCTGTTTTGCCCTGCTTCCTGTCATCCTCCGCACCCTCAATGGATGAATACAAGGCTTTTGTCCCCCCGGCTATCACCCCCTGGAAAAGCTCGGGGCTTACACCATATGTAGGGGGGCACTCGGAGGCATCAAGTGTCCCCAGTCTGCCGCTTGTTCCGGCACCCACATAAAAGACCCTCCCCCCGTGCCTTATAGACTGTACCACCATATCGACGGCTTTCGCCACATGCGGCAGTTCACTCTCTACAGCCAAGGCTACCTTCTTGTCCTCATTGTTTATTTTCTTCAATATATTTTCAGTATCCAGCATATCGATATCCATCGTATCGGGATTTCTGCTTTCTGTCTTAAGGCTTTTTAAGTCCAATCATACCGCTCCTTTCCCGCTTATAATAGTGCCCATCGCTATATTATTTATATATCCCCTGAGCCGCAGAAGCTTTTGATTTTCCCGCGAGGGATAAGCGGCAATGCCCACTCACGCAGGCAACCAGTATGTATGGGTCAGGAACCTAATTACAGTCGTGCCCTCATGCCGTAATCTGCCAGTATATCCTTCACCTGTCCCGTAGCCTGGTCTCTCCATTTTCCATCAAAAACATAATGGCGGTTGTGATAGCCACCAGGAAACCCACTCTGCGTTTATCAAGCATTATAATAGACCCTTTATAATGTCCATAAAATTATTCTCCGGTTCATCAGGAATCATCCTTGCCGTCATCTTTACTCCCATAGAATGTAATTTTTTAAATATCTCAACATCATCCCCGGTGACGTTCACAGACCTCTTTACCCGGGTGGCCCCCTCTTTATAAGCCATATTACCCACGTTTAACTCCGGAATATCTATACCGGCCTCTATTAGGCGCAAACAGTCCTTGGGCATCTTAAATATCATAAAGACCTTATCTTTGTCATATCTGCCAGATTTTATCCTCTTTACGGCCTCATCCACAGTAAGCACGGACAGCCTAACTCCCGGGGGTGTCGCCATCTTTAAAACACTTTTTTGTATATCACTCTTTGACGCTTCATCATTTACTACCATTATCCTGGAAGCCCCAAGCGAATTGCACCATACTGTAGCCACCTGGCCATGTATGAGTCTCTCGTCAATCCTGACATGAATAATAGCCATATATCGTCCTCCAAGTATTATCTTATCCCAATATCTTTAGATTATATAATACCACACCGAGAATCAAAAGGAAAATAATGAGTTTAGTTGAATTAAATCCTTTTTTGCCTAAAAGCCAGTATGAAATTAAAACTATAGCAACAGGCACCATCGACGGCATTATAGTGTCAAGCATCTCCTGTAGCTTAAATTCAACATCGCCGTTCTTAAATACCAGTGGTACATTGGCCGTCACCACAGTCGGGGCCAGACCGCCTATAACCGTAAGCCCCAGTATGGAAGCACCCTCCGTAAGCTCCTTGAGCTGACTTGCAAAGTCCAGAGCAATCTTTCTGCCCTGCTGATAACCCAGCATGGTGAATTCATACCTAACCCAGCATATAGCTATAGCCGGTATAATAGGTATCAAAGCACCTATAACATTTCCCTGCAATGCCATATAGGACGCAATGCTGAACACCAGCGACCTGTAGATAGCCACAAACACAGTGTCTCCTATACCGGCGAAGGGACCCATCATGCCTGTCTTGATTGCACTAATCGTCTCCTCATTCTCCAGGCCGTATTCCTCCTCGATTGCTATATCCGCTCCCACAATGAGGTGTGACATGGCGGGTGTGGTATTGAAAAGCTGCAGATGAAGCTTAAGGGCCTTTGACATCTCCTCTTTTGTTTTATAAAGCTTTTTAAGTGCGGGTATAATGGAATAACAATAGCCGAGTCCCTGCATGCTCTCGTAGTTCCATCCCAACTGTAATCCAAGTAGATTTCTCCAGAATACTTTTACAAGATCTCTTTTGGTTATTTTCTTTCCGGTTTGGGCTTCAGTCATCAATATCTCCTCCCTCCGACTGGGCCTTTAAGTCATTTTTAAGGTAGAGATAAGCAGCAGCTATAGCAAAACCGATCAATGCTATACCGATAAGGCTCATCTTAAGATACGCAGCCAAAACAAACCCTATTATCATGAAAGGGTAAAACTTCTTTAACGGTAAATATCTCATTAGTATCGCTATACCCATGGCGGGAAGTATACCGCCGGCCACCTTAAGGCCGCCCATCAGCCATTGAGGCAGGTAGTTCGTTATAGCGCTGACCACCTCATTACCAAAGTACAGGCCCAAAAACACAGGAAGCGCCCTGCTAAGGCCCCAGGGTATAATGCCCAAAATGTTCATCCTGGATACCCCGTCTGCATCCCCTTCATCTGCATACCTGCCGGCCTTATGCAGAAAATATACGTTGATCATCCTGGTGAGAATATCAAGCTGTGTGAGTAACAGCCCGATAGGCAATGCAATACCTATGGCAAACTCTACATCCTGACCCGAAATTATTGCAAATGCAGTACCCATTATAGCAGCCGACATAAAATCAGGTACCGTGGCCCCTCCGTATGTGTTCACACCCAAAACCATTAACTGTAGTGTAGCACCCACCGTGAGCCCCATTTGTACATTGCCCAGTACGAGACCGGTGAAAAAGCCCGACATGAGAGGAAACCCAATGGAAAGCTGAAGGCTCAAAGCATCCGGCTGGGCAATAAAAGCATATGCTGATAAAAGCAAAATCTGCCAAAGTGCAATGTGCATAAATTACCCTCCTTTATTTTTTCATAATATTTGTCATCTCTTCAAACACATCCTTGATGCCACTCATACCGACCTCCAAAAGATGATTTTTTAGCTCATCCGCATCTTCTATAGAGGCCGTTGCAAACTCCAGAACCATCCCCAGGTTAAACCCGCTTATAAGCCTAATCCTGTCATTCCCGAAAAGCTCCGCAGCTGCAGAATTCGACGGCGTACCGCCGATAAGGTCCACCATAACAATTATGTTGCCGTTATCACCGATCTTACCTATCACCTCCTTGAGTTTCTCATTCAGGCCTGCCAAGCCGCCAGAGGCATCCATGGACACCGTATATGCACGATCTATATTCCCAACAATCATCTGTGCACTCTTCAGCGTTTCCTCAGCCATCTTCCCATGGCTTACCAGAACCAATGCTGCTTTACTCAATAGCTGCACCTCCTGACCCGATTAAGTATTGTAAAAACCTTTTATGAGGGCACCAAGGTATATAGCAAAAAACATACCAAATATTGTGTCTTCATAAAAGGCTTAGTTTAAAGGTTTTGAATCCATAAATATACAATCCAATGCACTAATATATAAATATAAGTGAAAACCAATACTGTATAAGACTCTGTTTATTTTACAATTTCTCCTATTATTTTCAGTTCGTCGCCCTCTAACACGATGCCGTAATCATCATAGACAGCCTTTACAAGAGGTCCGGCGTTGGTTGTTTTCCCATCGGCACGGCCGGAAAATTTCATTCTTTCTATCGCATAGGCTATATGCATAGTAAAAAGAGTATACATGTGGTTATCCATCGCGATACCATATTCCTTTTCTACTATGGCTGCATATTTATCAAGAAAAGGCATCATTTTCTTACCTGAAAAAAAATTGAGGTTATCATCCAGCGCATCCATAATCGCCCCATACACCACTGTCCTGTCCTCATCCTTTATATCCGTCTTTACATGTGGATTGCCCGAGACCAGGCCGAGCACCTTATCCAGGCCGTTGCCCGTCACAAACTCCACCAGGCCTATGAAGGGCGCATACGGTATATGGGGGTTTATACTCCCAGCAACAGCCGCTATATCACGATCCCCTGCAATTCTTTTTATATTGTCGGCAGCTTTCTCCATGTCACCTATACTAAACTCTATAACGTCCACACCCACGATATTATTCTTTTTTAGCGCCCTCTCAATTATGTCCTTAAGGTATACGGCCGTTCCTTCCCCGGTGCTGCACACGGTAAATACCACTTTATCCCCACGCCCGGCTCCTTTTATCTCCTTTGATGTAGCGGATATCAAATTCTTCTCTAATTCCAACACAGAACGCGCCACATCATACAGGGTGGAATAAGGCGCCATGGAACGGTGAGCCGCCTCTATCAGTGCAGGTGTACTCACATTATCAATGGTAACTATTTTTTTGCCTGTTCTCCGGGCTATTTCTTCTCCGAACACCTTAAGAGAACCCATATCGACCATGAGCAAAATCCCGCTGCCTTCGTCTATATCCCGGGCCAGGCCGGCCGCTCTCTCCAGTATGTCCTCGGGATCATCCTCCAGGTCCATATCTATGGCCTTTACATGGTCCGTCCGTAAAAGCTCGTTTACCACATCCGCCATTCCGGTAGCCGTGCCCTTGCCGTGAGCTATCACCATGACGCCTATTTTCCTAGGTGTTTCCTCACCATTGGTAAGGTAGAGTATCATACTTATAAAACCCGATTCATAGTCCGGGATATCCCTCTTAAGCAGATTTTTAAGCCTTACCACTATATAACTGGCAACACCAAATTCCTGCGGGTGTCCCTTTTTGATTTCTTCCATATTTATGGGGCCCACCTTGTTCTTCCTTATAAACATGGAATTGATATGGAAAGCCAATGCCACGAGAGTATCCTCTTTAATGTAGTAACCGTACTTTTCCTGCACCTCTTCCGTAATTATCTTGAGGCTGCTTATAATATCGGCACTTAAAAACCGAGCCAGCTCCTGTTCCTTTAATCCTATGGAGAGTATGCCTTCCCTATACCTTAGCAGTACCTCCTCCAGATCCTTGAGCAACCTGTCCGTCATCTCCGTCTTGGTCAGATGGCTGCGTCTATATTCCGCGATTCTTTCATCAAGGTACTCATATACCTCCATGGAAAAATCGTAGGGGTCCTGCCCTTTCGTTTGTATTTCATAGGACGCGCCGTTGAACACATAATCCCCATAGGCTAATATTTTTTCGCCCTTCCTCTTCTCACTGCCCGGCATAAAGGCCGCCGACCTTATTCCCTCCGGCAGATAGTCCAGCGTCACCCTCATCTCATCCTGATTAATTAGATAGTCCAGGTACGCCCGGGAGGATATGAGCTCAATATCCGACTTGAGCTCACCCACGTTACCTGTTGGCTTATATAGCAGCAGCGAAAGCATTGCATCATGCGCAACCCTTACAGGCTGCCCCACTCTCTTGGCTTCCTTATTAAAGAAATCGGAAATGATCTTTAATTTTTCCTTGCTGCCCCTCTCCTTCAGAGAAGGAAGTTTGATCATGATGGGAAAACGCCGCAAAAACGTCTCCAAAAGAACTGTCTTAGGTTCCTGAGTGGTCGCCGCGATTATGAGTATGTCCGCTTTTCTCTCCGAGACATCTCCCAACCTCCTGTATTCACCCCGGTCAATGATGTTAAACAGCATTTCCTGGCCTTCCGGCGGTAGCCGGTGTACCTCGTCCAAAAACAGCACCCCGCCCTCCGCCTTTTCTATGAGGCCGGATCTGTCCACATCACTTCCGGTATACGACCCCCGGGCACTGCCAAAGAGTATAGACATAAGCAGCTGCGGATTATTGGAATAATCGGCACAGTTAAATACCACATAGGGGGCATCCCTTTTTATAATCCCGTTGTCTTTGGCGAAGAGATACATATGCTCGGCAAATATAGTCTTACCCGTGCCGGTTTCTCCCTGTATGAGCGTGGCCAGGCCTTTGGGCGGATAGAGCATGGCAGCCTGGGCCTGTTTAATAAAAGGAAACAGACTGCCGTCGTAGCCCACCATATCGGCAAAGATACCCATATTTATTTTATCCGCCGGCTTTTTTCTTCTCTCCCTGCCGGCAGTCATGCCATGCTCATCCGCCCAGTCATAGGTGAGATAAAGAGTTGGCCGGCCCTCTATCTTGAATACCCTGCCTTCCCTGAAGAGAACGTTTAAGTCTGCAGACACATTATTCCTTTTAAGTCCTAGGTGCGACGCTATATAAGATGCTGAAAAACCGACTTCTTTACTTAAATTTTTTTCTTTTATTTTGTGGCATTCATCATCGAGAAATCGGTAAACCTTTTCCTTCCTAAGCATATTCATCCCCCTTAAAAATCTTGGCAGCCCAATATACTAGCTGGATAAGGGCCGCCACAATCGGGTATAACTTTACATGTTACGCATCATATCTTCTTCTCGCCGGATATATACATACCCTTGACGTTGATATCTTTATCAAACAATATTATGTCCGCTATATTTCCCTTCTTTATCTCACCCATATCATCAATGCCCAGCAGCTGAGCCGGGTTATATGAGGCCATCCTTACCGCCTCCGGTAGTGTAACCCCAAGATGATGCATTGCGTTATATACAGCCCTGTCCAATGTAATGGTGCTGCCGGCTATGGTTCCGTTTTTTAGTTTGGCCTGGCCGCCCTTTACCGTCACCTGCTGTCCTCCCAGGTCATAGACCCCGTCATCCATACCGGCGGCTCTCAGGGAATCCGTTATCAGTATAGATTTTTCTACACCTTTTATCTTGAGAAGGGTACGTAAAGCCGCAAAGTGCACGTGCACACCATCCGCAATCATCTCTGCAAATATATCGCTGTCAAAGACCGCTCCTAAAGCCCCCGGCTCCCGGTGGTGTAGCCCTTTCATCCCGTTATAGGTGTGGGTTGAGCTTACAACGCCTGCATCAATACCTTTCATTGCCTCGTCATATGTGGCGTTGGTATGTCCCATGGATACATCTACTCCCTTGTCCGATATCTCCTTAATGAATGCTATAGCACCATCTGTTTCCGGTGCAATTGTAATAAGTCTTACTATATCTTCATATCCGCCGCATAGTTTTTTGAATTCTTCCATGGAGGGTTTTTGTATATATTCCTCCGGCTGAGCACCTTTATGCTCAACGGATATAAAAGGGCCTTCCATATGCAGTCCTAGAAGCTTTGCTCCTTCAACCTTTCCTATGGACTTAGCCGCATTCACAACAGCATTCTTTATATTATCCTCGGACATAGTCATGGTTGTGGCAAGAAAACGGGTGACCCCGCTAGGCATAAGGGCTGCGGATATACCGTTCAGCGCTTCAAAGCTTGCGTCCATGGCGTCATAGCCTTTCCTGCCATGCATGTGTGTCTCTATAAAACCGGGTGATACATACATTCCTCCGGCATCCACCTTTTTTATAAATCCGGGAACCGAGTCCGTTATATCGGCTATTCTGTCCCGGTCGACTATTACCGCCTTGCCGACTATACTGTCTCTTAAGACCACATTACCGTTTGTTATAGCAAACATCTTTATCCCCCCAAAATTTAATATTAAATGAATTACCATTTATATAAAGTGAAGATACTAAATCCACAGCTTCCCCATTTGCAGGTGAATAAACTCCTAATGATCATACCCTTACATATTACAATCATTATATCATATCCAAGAACAAAGAGCGGGGGCCAAAGGCCGGATTAAAAAAAAGCTGAAAGGATGATGACTCTCCCCTCAGCTCATTTCCGCAATCGAGTAGTACACTGCAGTATAACAAAATAAAATATATAATCATTTATAAGCCAATGCTTTTTCCGCTGCTTTTTTGGCTTCTTCTATGGTAGTATTCCTTATTACGTCCTTAACCAAAGGAATAGACGAAGCACTCATGCTGAACACATCCAGGCCCAATCCCAGCAGTATTTTGGTAGCTTCGGGGTCGCCGGCCATTTCGCCGCACATAGCTGTGTATATGCCATTTTTATGTGCCTCTTTAATGCAGTTCTTTATAAGTCTCAGTACTCCCGGCTGAAAATAATTATAATAACTTTTTACTCTTTGATTTCCCCTGTCCACTGCCAATGTATACTGTGCTAGATCATTAGTTCCTATGCTGAAAAAGTCTACTTCTTTTGCTAATATATCCGCTGTCAGTGCAGCCGAAGGGATTTCCACCATTATACCGACCTCTATATCGAGATCATAGGGAATACCCTGCTGCATCAATTCGTTTTTTGCTTCATCGAGATATTTGTTAGCCCTCCGGACCTCGTTTACGTCGGATATCATGGGATACATGATACTGACCTTTCCGTATGCGCTGGCCCTAAGTATGGCCCGAAGCTGCGTCTTAAATATATCGGGGTTATCTAGGCAGAAACGTATAGCCCGCCAACCCAGGAATGGATTTAATTCCTTGTCAAGGCCAAGGTATGCTATTTCTTTGTCACCGCCGATATCTAAAGTTCTTATGGTTACTCTGCGGCTTCCCATGGAGGTAACGGCTTTCTTATATGCTTCAAACTGTACCTCTTCCGTAGGCAGGTTGTTACGGTCCATATAAAGAAACTCTGTTCGGTAAAGTCCTACACCTTCTGCACCGTTGGCCAAAGCGGCATCCACATCTTTGGGCTTGCCGATATTGGATTCCAGCTCGACCTTCCGTCCATCGCTGGTAACAGCAGGCAAGGTATTAAGGCTCTTTAGCCTTCTCCTGAAATTATTATAATCTTCTCTCTTTTTCATGTAGTCATTCAGAAGATCATTGTCAGGATTTACAAAAGCCTCTCCTTGATTTGCATCCACTATCACCATGTCGCCGTCTTTTATCTGTGACGTTACATTGCCCATGCCGACTATTGCAGGTATCTCCAGCGTCCTGGCTATGATGGCGGTATGGGATGTCTTGCCTCCCTGATCGGTAAGGAAAGCCTCAATCCGAGATTTGTCCATCTGTGCGGTATCAGAAGGGCTTAATTCACTGGCTATTAATATTGTTCCGCTGGGGAGCTCGGAAAGGTCATGTATCTGTCCGCGTAGGTTGGAAACAACTCTGTTTCCTACATCCTTTACATCGTCTGCTCTTTCCTTTAAATATTCGTTCTGCATATCACTGAAAATCCCTTGATACTTATTAACGGTCTCCTGCACAGCATACTCGGCTGTGACACCCTCGTCTTTTATATGAGATTGTATCTCCGGTATGAATTCCGGATCATTCAGCATCATGATATGAGCGTCAAATATAGTAGCTGCGCCTTCACCGGTTTCTTTAGCCACTCTCTCCCTGACCCTTTTTAGTTGCACCTCAGACTCACTTATGGCTTTGTCTAACCGCGCAAGCTCATTTTTTGGATCTTTTGCGGTAGTCTTCTCTATCTTTAACTCCTTCTGCAAAAGATAGGCCTGGCCGATGGCAATGCCAGGCGAAACTTTTATGCCCCTCATTCCTAACCTACTCCTCACCAAATTTACTTTCGACCAGCTTTGCCAAAGCATCCAGAGCGTCACTCTCATCTACGCCGCTGGCTGATATCCTTATCTTGCCTCCCTGTGCTACGCCGAGAGACAAAATACCCATTATGCTCTTGGCATTCACCTGCTTGCCATCTTTTTCGACCTTAATATCGCTTTTGTACTTGCTTGCTTCCTGAACAAACAAAGCAGCAGGCCTGGCGTGAAGCCCAGTCTTGTTCTGTAACGTAACCTCTCTATCCATCTTTAGTCTCCTTTCAGCAAAATCTCACACTTAATATTATACCATGTCGTGTATATAATGAAAGATAGGAAAATTTTGAATAACGTTTGCCTGCTAATTTTCTTTTATTTATTTTTTGCCAACATTTCCATTGCTGCTTCTTTATCCATTATTACCGTCGTATCATTATGAAGATGCAGAAAGGATGCTGGCACTTGGGTTGTAACCGAAGTGTTGTTTAAAAGCTTAGCCATGATACCGGCCTTTTTCTTTCCGGTAGCCATGAGAAGTATTTTTTTTGCATTCATTATGGTACCCAGTCCCATGGTCACCGCTTTATCAGGCACAGTTTCTCCATCACTGAAAAACCTTGCGTTGGCTTGTCTCGTCTGCTTGGTTAGAGGTGTGACATGCGTACCTGTAACAAGCCTGTCAGCAGGCTCATTAAAGCCTATGTGCCCGTTGCCGCCTATGCCGAGTACCTGAAGATCTATACCGCCGGCTTTTTGTATATCGCTGTCATACTCCCTGCAAAATTCTTCTGCATCTTCCGCTTTACCATCGGGTATGTGTATATTCTCCTGCTTTATATTAACATGGTTGAATAAATTCTCATTCATAAAATAGTGATAGCTCTGGTCATTCTCAGGACAAAGGCCGCAGTATTCATCCAGATTGAAGGTGATAACCTGTGAAAAATCAAGGCCTTCCTCATTGTACATCCTCACGAGTTCCTTATACATACCGACCGGCGTGCCTCCCGTGGCCAGTCCAAGAACCATATCCGGCTTTTTCCTTATCTCATCCGCTATAATCCTCGCCGCCGCCTTGCTCATTTCCTCATAGTCTTCTTTAATTATTGTTTTCATTAATATTACCTCCCGTTCATTTATAAATTCACATTGTATTTAAAAAATCTGGAAAATATATTCCATGTGTACCCGGTTATATATAATTTTATATGAGATTTATAAGCTGAAAATAAATAGAAATCATCGCAAATATTATAACATATACATATATAGTTATATAGATAGGTTCATCATAAAAAAGGCTGCGCTTAATTGCCGCCATGATCTCTGTGCATAACCTGATAAAAATATACAATCGCAATACAGGCTCCACGAGTATTGGCTCCACTCCTTCAGCCCTGGCATCCGCATCCGAAACTACCAGGCCGACTATCCTTCCTTAAAATCATATTTAAGCCCCATATCACCTTCGTTTATAGAACCTCCGATTCTGCCGCTAATAACGCCCATGCAGGGTAACCCCGCATGTTTATGTCTTCACTCGTTATTTATTAAGTTCCCAAGCTTATCCATGAGGGTGCCGAACTGCGAAAAGTCACCGTTTTTTAAAGCTTTGACAGCTTTATTATAGGTGTTCTTTATATTATCCAGAACATCGGGGGCTGCGCCTTTAGTAGCCGGCTTGCTTGTTTGTGGTTTTCCTTCAATCAGTTCATCCAGGGCATGGCTTATGTCGTCAGCCATCACTATCCGAGATCCGTCGGACACAATCACCCTCTTGACCTCAGGTATGCTGTTCTCGTTGCCGGATGCAATGTATAAAGGCTCCACATAGAGTATGGATTTATCTATGGGAACCACCAGGGTATTCCCTCTTATGACCGATGATCCACCCTGGTTCCAAAGGGTTATCTGCTGGGATATATGTGCATCCTCATCAATGCGGGATTCAAACTCCAGCGGCCCATATACGTGTGTACTCTTTGGAAAGTCATATACCTTAAGTATCGGTTTGCCCGTGTCCCTGTCCATATAGCCTGTCATCCAGGAAACCATATTGTTTTTGGTGGCAGGAGTGTAGGGTACCATCAGCATCAAATCCTCTTTATTGCTTTCTTTCAGTCCCATGTAGATATACTGAGACTCTATATCTTGTACCTCATCCTGGTACTTTTCTTTAGCTATCTCCCAAAGATCCTCCTTGTTGTAAAAGACCTGCGTATCATTCATATGATAAGTCTTATACACCTCGGACTGTATATTAAAGAGTGTTTGTGGATACCTGACATGCTCTTTAAGGCCCTCCGGCATTTCCTCATAGGGCTTAAAGAGCGACGGGTATAACTTCCTGTAAACCTGAACCACAGGATCATTTTTATCATAGATATAGAAATTAGTAGATCCATCGTAGGCGTTGACAGTAACCTTCACCGAGTTCCTTATATAATTAAACCTCGCACCCTCAGCCTCATATTCAGTGGAATAAGGGAAATTGTCGCTTACCGTATATGCATCGACCATCCAATAAAGTTTCCCATTGTCGATCACAAGATAAGGGTCTTTATCATACTTTAAGAAAGGTGCAATAGCCTTTACCCTGTCCTCTATGTTTCTATTTATCAATATCCTGCTCTGCGAGTTGATATCTCCCGAAAATAATATCCTTACGTCTCCCGTATAAATTGTATATAAAATGCGATTAAGAAAGTTTAATTTCGTACCGGATTTCCCCTGATAAACGGTATATTTATTCGCTTCCCCCGAGCCGGCGGGATAGTCAAACTCCTTAGCATTGGTATTCACTATAGCATAGTCGTCCGTAATTTCCCCAAAGTATATCTCCGGCCTGTTTATTTTTATATCTCCTTCCGGGGGTATGTCCTTTACCGTAAACATGGGTTGGCCTTCCTGATTAACACTGTTTACGGGTGTAACCACCGCGCCATAGCCGTGGGTATATATAAGATGCATATTGATCCATGACCTGGCCTGTTCGGAAAGCCTGCTCTTATCCAGCTCCCTTGCCGAAAGGAATACCTCGGTGGGTTTACCGTCAATATCATATCTGTCTACGTCCACGTCGTTAAACCTATAATACATCCTTATACCTTGTAGCTGATTATATACCTGTATGACCGGCCGGTAATCATTTATCTTTATATTTTCAACGGTACCTTTGTTTTCATCCATATCGACATTGGCTATATCACGAACCTCGCCGAAGTTTTCCCTGTCTATCTCGCCCAGGCCGTATGCCATCTGTGTCATCTTAATATTATTCTTTATATATGGCTTCTCCTTTGAGTATTCGTTAGGCGACACCACAAAATTCTGTACGACGGCGGATGATATATACGATACCAGCATAATGGCCGCCACCGCAATCGGCCCTACAGCGGTAAGCTTAATATTTCTCTTTATGGCTCCCACTGCAAATAATATACCCGCCGCTATACACGCAATGATGAGTATACGGTTAAAAAGCAGTATCACATTGATATCCGTATATCCCGCGCCATTCACGATTCCCCGCGTTGAACCAAGCAAATTAAACCCTTTCAGATAATATCCGAATGAAAGCAGTACAAAAAATACCAATCCCAGTATTGCGGCCTGGTTTATTGCAATCATTATAATTTCCTTATTGGGTATCGAACTAAATGCATGCTTTTCCTCCGAATACCTGAAAAACCTGGTTGTATTGGAATAATACATAAACATATACAATACGATGGTGAGCCCTGCCAAAACAGCTATAAATAACATAATAAACCTATATGTTTTATTTAAAAATGGAAGTTTCAACAGATAAAAACTTACGTCTTTGCTGAATATAGGATCTTTTAAACCAAAATTTGATGAATAGCAAAAGTTTAAAAAGTCCTGCCACATATCACCCGCAAACTTTATAGCCATAACCGCGGATACCAGAACCGAGCCCCATATAACCAGTCCCGTAAGCCTACCGGTTTGTCTGCCGGACAGTTCGTCACCGGTATACTTCATATAATCTTTCTTTATTTTATTAAAATAAAAGTAAAGAAGAAAGAACAATATTACAAATACCGGTATGCCCAGCTTAAGCTCGGTATAAAACCTTGCAAAAAATATTTTTCCATAATTCAGGCTGGACAACCATTGATAATTTACTATAACTCCCGCACCCGCTGATATCACTAACAATACTATAACCACCAGCGCAATTATGTATAATAACCAGCGTCCGGAGAACTTAAACCGATTCGGCATCTTTACCACCTCATGATTAATATTAGCACAAAAACAAAAAAATAAAAAACGAGGCCATGCTCCATAGCATGGCCCACAATATTTCTATTTTTTAGGAAGAGTCAGTTTCTGCCCTGCATGAATCCTCATAGGGTTATTTATTTTATCCCTGTTAAGTGAAAATATTTCCATGTAACGCCTGCCGTTTCCCAGCTGTCTGTTGGCTATACCCCACAAGCAGTCTCCTTTAGCAACAATATAATATGATGCCGGCTGTTTTGGAGGCTTAGAAGCAGGATTTTCCGGTTTTTGTGAAGGCTTGCCGGTATCAGAAGGCATTCCGGATAGATTGGTCTTCAAAACCTTTATTTTCTCCGGCTTCATCCCGCCCGAGAGCAGATAATTCTCTGCAGCCTTGGAGAGATCGGTCTTATCTAAATCACCGCTTCCTGCAATAGCCGTAAGCATATCAAGCACATCCTGGGAAATTACATCATACTTTTCCGTCCCCTTTTGGATATTGTAGTAGTTAGCATAGCTCGTCATATAGTCATCCACTATCTGGTCTTTTGTCGCTCCCATAAGCGACTCTGCCAGTACTGCAAAGAAACCTGCACGGTCCTTGCCCTCTGTGCAGTGGAAAAGATAGGGTCCTTTATTATCAGCCATAAATGTAAAGCCCTTGGCCATTCCTGATTTAAACTCATCGCTGGAATAGGCCAGGCCCATGTTTAAAGGCAATACGTGATTATTTTTATAGAGCCCAGCATAGTATGGAGACGCAAAATCATCCGCAGCCATATACTTATTGATATTATCTGCAGAGTCCGCCAGGTTGACCACCGTATTTACCTTCGCGTTCTTCATGAGCTTATCCGCATAGGCGGCGCGTCCAATTTCATTATTTACCGGACTTGAGCTGCGGTAGAGCACACCTTTCGCGATGCCGCCCATCTCTATATTACGGAAGTTCGCAAAAACCTCGTCGGATGAATAATCCGCACGGTTATTTGTACGGCTCAGATTACGTATCTCATACTGCGTGAGATATCCCTCCGGCTGGGTGAGCATGATCGTAAATTTGCTTCCCTTGTCTATCTTGGCAATTACATTGAGTTTCCCATAGTTAATACATATGCCTATATTTTCCTGGCCGGGATAAGCACGTACCAGCGGCTGTCCGTTATCTACAAAATAGCCGTCCAGATACGGTGCCTCAATCACAAAACCATTGTCAAACACAACGGTCACCATATCTCCGAACTTAATTCCCAATTTATTAAAATCATCAATCTTTATATCGGATACGGCATGGCCATATTTCTCTATTTCCGTTACCGTACCGGAAATATTGGGCATTTTGTAGATAGAATCACCCGAAAGCTTTGCCTTGAGTGCTTCTATCTCTCCCGATGTCATGCCGATATTCTTCAGATAGTTCTGCGCGGCATCTGCAAGGTCAATATGCGAAATATCCACGCCCTTCTCCAGTCCGCATACATTTGTAGTCAGTGAAGATATGACATTGCTTTTTGCGATCGCCTTGTACTGATCGGTTCCCTCTTTAATTCCATAATAATTATCATATGTCGTCATATAGTCCGAAACAACCTCATCAAGCTTTGCACCCATCAGGCACTCTAAAACAGTACTCACAAAACCTGCACGGTCTTTGCCTTCCGTGCAATGGACAAGATACGGGCCGTCGTTATTGATCATGAACCGCAGCCCGTCTGCTAATTTGCTCCCGAATTCCTCTGATGCAAAATCAACGCCCATATTGAGGGGCTTAACCTTGCCTGATTGATAAAGTGACTTATAGTAAGGGGAATCAAAATCTTTTGACGCGATGGAAGCCTTTATTTCCTCATCGGAATCAGCCAGATTGATTGCCGCCTTAATACCGGCTGCATCCGCCAGTTCGTCCGCATAAGCGGCGCGGCCTATGGAATTATTTACAGGACTTGAGCTCCTGTATAATACACCCGGTTTTATACCCGTCGTGGTTATACTGCGGAAGTTTGCAAAAACAGAGTCTGCAGCATAATCAGAGCGATCATTGGAGCGTTTGAGCTGGTGAATTTGATACTCAGTGAGATAACCCGCCTTTTCCGACAGACCAAAGGTTACCTTGTCACCCTCCTTAACATTATATGTTTTGGAGAAGTTACCCATATTTGTTGCAACTACGAGCAGGTTATTGTCCTGGTCGTCGCGTACAACATTGCTTCCCGAATCCACATCACTGTAGTTTGTGCAAAACGGTATATTAAGCGTAGTACTCCCTGCCGTGACCTTTAGCATGTCACCGGGCTCGTAGCCGGCATCATAAAGGGCTTTCGGCTTTATATTCATTGTGATGTTACCGTATTTCTGCACTTCGGTTATCGTCCCTGATACGGGGGCTAAATCAGCGGTGTCCGCTGCCATAGCCGGAACTGACATTGAAAACACCATCATAAACACAACCAGTGCCGAAACAATTCTCTTTACGTCCCTCATACCTTACCTCCTCAAATTATATCTGTAATACACTCTATATAAAATTCGACATTTTATTAATATTACCTTCTTTATTTTCTGCACATTTTTTAACAAAATAATATGGCAGTTTAAATTTAATTACAATTTGTGGACATAAAGAAACATCCGGTAAAACCGGATGTTGCGAAATATTCAATTTATTTCTGTGAATTATTTTTAAGTACATTCGATGTCATCTTGTCAAGCGAATTTTTCAAAATCTGCAGATCCTGCTGGCTGATGCCGGCTATGGTATCATGCATAAATTTATCTGCTATGGGTAGGAGTTTTTCGCACAACCGTGTGCCCTTATTCGATAAAGACAGCTGCTTAATCCGTTTGTCATCGTTACTGTGTAAACGAATTAAAAGACCATCCTGTTCCATCTTTTGTATCACCCTCACCACCGTGGGTTCTTTAATGGACATTTTTTCTGCCAGTGCGCTTTGTGTAATACAGTCGTTGGTATAGATATAATACAAGGCTATCCACTGAGACCTTGTAATATTATACGGGATAAGTCTTTTTTCCATTGCCTGTGAAATAATCTTTGCGCTTTTGCTTGTTATAAAGGCCATACAGTCATCCAAATTGAACATTGCATTCACCTACTAATACTTTTTCTTTCTATCTTATCATATTTTTCTCTACATTTGCACATTCTTTACCTATCAAGTCCCAATTTTTGCAACATAGCTCTCTAATTGGACCGCCAACTTATCCTCATCAAAAAGATGACCGGCCGCCTCCCTTTCAAATTGTGTAAAATCAATCTCTACCAGACTGTCGGTATAGACCTTGAGCCGGGTGATCCTGCCGACAGAAACATCTGTGTATATACAGGCATTTCCAAAAGACAGTTTTCTTTCAAACTTTACATCAAAATCGGGGGCCTGGCCATATATCCACTCATCACTGCTTATTTTTCGGAAAGCGGCCGGCTGCATATTCGCTTTATTTAGCGGCTGTACAGATAAATCAGTATCATATTCCATCTTAAATGCATTTATCAAGGCTGCCGCCGCGCGCTGCGCCGTGATACCCTCACATATATCAGATAGGTTTACCACGCGGCTTTTTACTGATTCTATCCCTTTGGAGCTTAGTTTTATAAAGGAAGGATGCAAAGCACCGGCCATCATATCAAGATCCACATTTATCATGAGGGTCCCGTGATAGAGGAGGTTTCCGTGATCTGCATAATAGGCCTGGCCGGAAAATTTCCGCCCGCCGGCCAGCAGATCGTTCCTCCCACTAAATGTACACTCCACCCCCATGGACATCATAGCGCCACGAATAACCTTAATATACTTTTCTTTATCAGCATCCTCTTCCCGTGACAAAAATGTATAGTTTAAATTTCCAAGGTCCTGAAATACAGCGCCCCCGCCAGATAGACGCCTGACCGGGGATATGCCGCGCGCCTTAAGAAACTGAGTATTGCACTCGGCAAAGATGTTCTGATTACGTCCTATTATAACCGACGGGCGATTGCGCCATAAAAAGAGGCTTATGTCCTCTCTGGTCTGCTTAAAAAGCTGATATTCAGCTGCAACATTGAAATAGGGATCTGTTTGCTGTGACAGATATATCCTGCTCATATCTCGTGTATCGTTCCTACCGAAAACCCGAGCACAGCCTCATGAATTACCTCAGCTGTGGTAGGATGGGCAAAAACAGTCTTCGCTAATTCCTCATCGGTCAAACCATTGGACACTGCAATTGTAAGTGTGCTTATCAAAGACGAAGCATCGGCGCCCATGATAAACCCACCCACAATGTGATGTGTCGAGTTATCACGGACAAGTTTAACAAAACCTTCCGGCTCATCCATGGTCTGTGCTTTTCCATTGGCGGCATAGGATGCAGTGCTTATGCTGTAGTCTATTTCCTTTTCCTTGCATTCGCCCTCGGTAAGGCCTACCCCGGATATCTCGGGGCTCGTAAACACCACATTGGGGATGGCCGTATAATCAGCATACGCAGTCTTACCTAAAATATTGTCCACCGCAACCATACCCTGATAGGAGGCTACATGGGCAAGCTGTATGATATTAGTCACATCGCCGATGGCATAGATATGCTCTACATTAGTACGCATGTGTCCATCGACGGCAACTCCCTTTCCTTTTCCATTG
>DHDL01000014.1:9514-17270 GCA_002399345.1 Thermoanaerobacterales bacterium UBA4877 | reverse complement strand
ACGAGGACCTTATCGCTCACAAGTATATGCTCTCCCTTGTCATCCTCATAGGTCACAACCGCCTTATCGTCCTCCGACTGTTGAATCTTCATAACCTTAGATCCGGTATGAATAGAAATCCCCGCCTTGGTTGCATATTCACGTATGCTTTGTGAAATCTCACTGTCCAACATGGAAAGAAGACGATCTAAGAACTCCACGACATGGACCTTTACTCCCAGATTATTATACATAAAGGCAAACTCCATACCGATTACACCGCCGCCTACGATAGTAATAGCGGGCGGCAGATACTCACTTGAAAGCGCCTGCGTGCTGTTCATCACAACAGGGAGTTCAATGCCGGGGATACCTATCTTTGAGATTTTTGAACCTGTGGCAATGATGATATCCTTAGCTGAAATAATATAACTCTTTTTACCTTGTACTTTCACTCTGCTTTTTGAAAGGAAAGATGCATTTCCATAAAGCACCGTAATACCGTTACTTTCAAGCAGGGAGGCAATGCCATTTACAAGATTTTCTTTTACCTCATCCTTACGCCGAATGATGCGCGGCATATCGACAGTCGGCTGTCCACCTGCACTGATGCCGAATGAGGATGCCCTCTTCATATCCGCGAGAATCTCCGAGGACTTTATGAGCGACTTGGTGGGAATACAACCCACATTCAAACAGGTGCCGCCCAGCTTTTCTTTTTCCGCAATGGTAACCTTAAGACCCTTCTTTGCGGCATAGATAGCAGCAACATACCCGCCCGGGCCGGAACCTATAATCAGAAGATCCGTATTTATCTCCTGGGCGGTACTCTTTTTATCTTCACCGTGGCCTGCGGGCTGTTCCTTTAGGCTGGCTGTATCCAGCTCAAAGAGCACCTGTCCGGAAGACACCTCGCTCCCTTCCTCACAGAATACCTTGGTTATGACACCGGCTTCCGGTGACCTGACTGCACGGTTACCCTTAGCGGTTTCCACCTGCACGAGGATGTCATCCGCCTTCACCCGGTCTCCTGCTTTTACATTCAGCTTTCCGGCCTGGCCTTTTTTCCCTCCCGGAATCAAAGACATTTTAATTTCCATACTTAAGACCTCCTCAAAAAAATAAAGGGGCATAAAATTAGCCCCCTTAAAAGAAGCTAGTCTCTAACCACACCGGTACGGACCAGTTTTACTTTATTTGCAAGAGTATCCCCTACGGGACAATTTTTCTCTATGAAATTAGCAAAAGCCTCGGCCTTTTCCTGGCTTTCCTTGGTTTTAAAGTGCATGGTAAAACGTATCTCCTGAAATCCTTTTCTGGCATCAGCGTCATCAGATATATCGCCTTCCAGCTCAACATGAAACTCATCAAAAGAGAAATTCTGTGCCTCAGCAAATGAGTAGGCTACAATAGATTGGCAGGATCCCAAAGCACACAGCACAGCCTCAACGGGATTCATACCGGTATTGGTTCCACCCATCTCTTCCGGCTCGTCTAAAATGAGCTTAAACCCTCTGACATTGCTTTCCACCTTCAGACCCTCTGGACATTTTGTCGCGGTAGCCTTGTAAGTTTTTAACATATACAGTACCTCCCTTATGAATTTTTGATTGACAATATTGTATCACAGCTGGATGTTAAAATCAATAGCTAGCTAACTAAGTATTTAACGATCTTAAATATCACCCGCACATTTGTTTCAATGCCCTTATGATATCACCCACGCTACTCATACCCTCTTCATCTCGGCGACCGATTACCACCGGTTTTATATTAAGCTTCCTGCATGCCTCTATCTTCTCTGCTGTGCCTCCCTGCCTGCCGCTGTCCTTCATTACAACATACTGCGCACCATATTCTCTAAACATGGCTGCATTAAAACCGGCGCTGTATGGTCCCAGCGAGGCTATTATGTCCTTCATCTTTGCATTGTTATCCTCACATTCTCGTATACTTGCTGCAGCAGGCAGCACCCTGTATACAAATCTGTTTTCTCCCCTAATAGATTCGAATTCCCTTATATTTTTCGAGCCGGTCGTGAAGAAAACACAGCCTTTCACTGTTTTTAAAAACTCCAGGCACTCACTAAGGGAATGCATATATATACAACCTTCTATGTCTTCTGTCCTGCCCCGTTCATATCTTATGTATTTGACATTGCATTTTTCCGCAGCCTGCTTTGCGTTATCTGTTACTTCATAGGCATAGGGGTGTGACATATCGACTATAATTCCGATGGAGTTCTCTTTTATAAATCCCTCCATATCAGCCTCACTCAGCCGGTGTATAATGACGTTATCATCTTTAATAAATTCCCTCTCGCTCTCTGTCACGGCTGTCATTATATATCCCATCCTGCCTGCCAGCCTGTTTGCCAGCTCGACTGCCTCACTGGTGCCCCCAATGATCCATATCATATGTTATACCCCCTGGGCGTCACGATGTTTCCCCGCCTTATATAAGTGCCGCTATTGCCTATGATGAGCACCGTCCTCATATCCACAAAATCATAATCTATGTTTGAAAGTGTGGTAATCCTTTTATCGTTTCCTTCTCTGCCGGCATTCTTCACAATTCCAACAGGGGTATCACCGTCTTTGTATTTAGCTATTATATCCACGGCCTTCTTTAAATGTCCTTTCCTTCCCTTACTTTTCGGGTTATAAATTGCAATTATAAAATCCCCTTTGCAGGCATACTCAAGTCTTCTCACTATCGTATCCCAAGGCGTAAGCAGATCGCTCAGACTCACCGAGCAAAAATCGTTCATCACCGGCGCGCCCATCTCTGCCGCCGCAGCAAACAAACTTGTAACACCCGGTATAACCTCGGTATCGATACCATCCGCCAGCTCCAGCGCCGGCCCGGCCATACCATACAATCCGGCGTCACCACTGCTTATCAGCGCGGTGTCATAACCAAGCTTTACCTTGCTCACAGCCTTGCGGCACCTATCGAGCTCCCCGCACATTCCGGTGGTAATTATATCCTTGCCCTCTATCATATCCTTTATAAGGCCGATATAATAGCGATAGCCGACAATAACATCGGCTTTTTCTATTGCCTTGTATGCCTTTATTGTCATGTTCTCAACCGATCCCGGACCTATGCCCACTATATAAAGCTTTGCCATTAATTAATCAGCCTCCCGACCGCTACGGTGATACCGTCTATACATGCCTTGCCAACGATAAGCTTCGCTCCCGCAAGACATACACATGGTTCACACACCGAGGTCACACCTACCTTTGATTCCACAAAAACACTCTTTGCAAACCTGTCCTGAACACCTTTAACATCATCCCGCGAAAACACAAGAAATTTACAACCCAGACACTTGCTTGCTTCTATAATGCCTATCTCATCTTTTTTGAGGTCTATGCTTGCTATAGACCTTATAGATTTAATACTGAGTGCATTATCCTTAAAGACCTCACATATTGCATTTACGATCTGTGATCTATCCTTACCTTTTTTGCAGCCTATGCCCACAATCAGGTTTTTCGGCCGCAGAATGCAATGAGGCCTATAAAGGCTCCCGTCTGTTCTGGATGTCACATATATGCAGCCCTCATACCCCGTATCCGATATGTTGGGGTAATGAACCCTATCTCCTGTCTCGGATATACAGCCTATTTTTCCTCCGTTCACCATGATGGTTGTCAGGATCTTAGCATCCTGCATATTTTCAATGACAAAACCGCATCTCTTGGCAAACATATCTACAGACTCTATACCCCTCCCATCGGAGGCTGTGGTTATTACCGGCCGCGTCCCGATCATCAGCGATATCTCTAAGGCCAGGCCGTTTGCACCGCCTATATGCCCCGACAACAAGCTGATGGCAAACCTGCCCATATCATCGACAACAACCACCGCAGGGTCTTTTGTTTTATCCTCAATATAAGGAGCTATAAGTCTCACCGCTATACCCGCGGCGCATACGAATACTATCCGGTCATAGCCTGCAAATATCTCGGCCATGTGGGACTTTACACCGCCGCTGCATTTACGGTTATCATAAAGATCGCTGCCCGCCAACCGTGAGCATATTCTCTCAGCGGTATCTGCGGCCGCATCAGTAAATGATATCACGGCAGTCTTCATTTTGACGCCTCTCGGTAGCCTGTAGAAAATGAAGGGTCATAAAGCCTGGACCTTTGATAATTACAATCAATAAAGTCACCCACTAATATCTGGGCAAAATTCCTTATGCCCACCATCTTTACCTTATCTGAGATATCCTCGAGGGTACCCATAATTATCTTCTGATCCTCCCAGGTAGCCTTGTACACAACGGCGGCAGGCACATCCGCTCTTCCGTAGCCCTCTTTCAATTTATCTACCACACCGTCTATGTTGCCGGCCGACAGAAATATAGCCATGGACGAATGATGGGAAGCTAACGCCTCCAAACTCTCCCTTTCCGGTACCGGAGTTTTACCCGCCAGTCTTGTCACTATAACCGTCTGACTGACGCCGGGCAGTGTAAATTCACTCTTTATTGCTGCGCAGCTTGCTGTAAAAGAGCTAACACCGGGTATCACCTCATATTTGATATTCAGTTCATCCAGCCTGTCCATCTGTTCTTTGATTGCACCGTATATACTGGGATCGCCGGTGTGCAGCCTTACAATCCTTTTACCCTCGTCATCACCCTTCTTCATCACATCTATTATCTCTTCCAGGGTCATTACCGAGCTGTCGTATTTATAGCATTCTGTCTTGCAGTAATCAAGATGGCTGTGGGACACCAGTGAGCCGGCATATATCACTATGTCTGCCTCTTCAATCAGTCTCCTGCCCTTAACGGTTATGAGATCCGCGTCGCCCGGGCCCGCACCCACAAAGCTAATCATTTTTTACTCTCCTTCCGAATATCAGGGACATGTATTCATGGCTCTTTAGTATTTCTTCCCTTTTATATAATATCCTCTCGTCCGGCCATCCGCATCTGCTTATGTACATATAAGTAAAACCACTATTCTCAAGCAAATTCAATATATCCTCCTTATTGCCTGAAGTCTTCAATATACACACACTGTCACAGCGCTCCAGTACCTCTTCGTCAATCTCCCCGTCGGTCAAATAAAACTCCTGCCCTCTCAGTGTGACCGGCATATTAGTACGGTTTGCAGCAGCACTGAAGGAGGGTATACCCGGTACCGACTCAGTTTCTATATCCAGCGCCTCAAGTTCAGCCAAAGCATATGAAAATGTGCTGTAAATCATGGGATCACCGATAGTCAGGAACACTCCCACGCTGCCGTCCGGCAAATTACTATCAATTATTCTCGCCGCCTCTTTGTATATCTTACTGCTTGTCTTTTTCATCGGAAAATCTATATATACCGTCTTCTTATCCCAGATAAACTTCCTCGTTATTTGTCCTGCCATGCTTTTGCCTTTATGTCTTGGCAGAAACACCACGTCGGCATCTCTTATCAGTTTATAACCTCTTAATGTGATAAGATCCGTGCCTCCCGGACCCACTCCTATACCGTAAATCTTCTTCATTTCTTCCTCCCCCTGACTATGAATATGGGATTATTAGCCCTTAGCAGCCCTAGTCTGTCCATATCGGATACCTGAAGCAACTTAACCCCCATATCGGCATAATCTTCTTTCTTGAGAAAGGCAGTAAATGTATTCAGGTTGTTTATAGTTATAAAGGTAGCGGCAATGATTCCACCTTCATTAATATTGTTATCCGCCCAGTTTGCTATCTCCGTAAGCCTTCCTCCGCTCCCGCCGATAAAACACTTGTTAAATGCAGGCAGTGTTTTAAGACCGGCAGGGGCACCCGCCTCTACAACATGTATGCCTGCATTAAATTTAGTGTTGTTTTGCTTGATAAGCCCTGCCGCCTCATGTTTCTCCTCCACGGCATACACATCCGCTCCCTGAAGAGCGGCCTCCACCGATATAGAACCTGTCCCCGCCCCGATATCGATAAGAGTGTCACCGGCATCTATCTCCAATGCCGCCATTGCGGCTATCCTAACCTCAAATTTGGTCATGGGTATGCCGCCTCTGATAAACTCATCATCCCTTATCCATCGCAATTTCCGCCACCACCACCGAAAGATCAGAATAGTTTTCGATATCTTCTCCTATACTTTTTACAACAATTTTTTCATCGGGGTATGAAAGATTAAACCCCGCATATATCCTGCCTGAAAAACCCTTACTGCAAAGCTCACTTGAAATCTTGGACGGGGCACTTAACCTGTCAGTAAGTATGACAATGGTCCCTGCCGCTACACAAGAAATATAATCCTCCCTGCCGTGGAGACTCACAAACTGTGCTCCTTCCCAACTTTTACCTAGCTTTGCCATCATATACTGAAAAGAAGTAAGCCCAGGTACCACCTCATCTATCTCTATACCTTTTCTCTTAAGATACTCGGTTATACCGAAAAAGCATGGGTCTCCCGATGCCAATATGTCCAAGCTCTCGTGTTCACTTATTATATCCATGATATCCTCTACTCTTTTTATCTTTATGACCTTTGCTCCCAGCTGCTCGGCCAGCTTAGAAATCCTTCCGAAGGCAGCTATGCGAGGAGAGGATTTTATAATTTCGCAGGCCTCTGCCGTGAGATATTTTATATTACCCGGCCCGGTCCCTATCACCCTTATCATTTCAGCACCCCGTATTTCATGGAATAGATGTATACCTCTATATCGTAGCCGTCGTCTTTTATATACCTTTTAATCCTGTCTATACAGCCCTGTCTCATATCGCCAAGTATGGATGTAAAGCCGGCTTCATATACGATATCCAGCGCCTCTTCCGTCGTAACGCACTTCCTTACTCTTTCCAGCAACTCATAAGGGGCCCTTGCAAGGGCAAGATAATATACAAAGGCCTCCATCCTCACATCGCATATCTTACTGTGTGTATTAAAAGCCCCCACTGAAAGCTTGGAAAATTTACCTATATGACCGACCAGTGTAATTTTTTTAAAACCCTTATTATAACAATAGAGCAACGAGTCCCCCACAAAGTTGGCGATTTTTACTCCCTTGCCCGGCAGGCCCAATTTATGCGCCATCTTTTCCCCATAGTTACCGGGGAAAAGTATTATTTCCCTTAAGCCTTCATTATATATGGCATCTGTCTCCATATATATGGTCTTAAGCAAAGCCTTGTCGGACATGGGTTCTACAATGCCGGAGGTACCGATTATCGATATCCCGCCTTCTATTCCTAAGTTTTTATTAAAAGTATGCGCGCCTATCTCGGCACCCTCCGGTGCATATATAAGCACATCGAAACCATCCTGCGAGACCTTCCTTATTTCATTTGCTATCATCCGCCGGGGAGCGGGGTTTATGGCAGCTTCGCCTATTTTTCCCGAAAGTCCGGCTCTTGTAATTCTGCCTATACCCTCACCCCCGTCTATATTTAAATTGCCGCCTTCCCTGCGTGAAACCCGCGCATATATCTCCATGCCGTCGGTAACATCGGGGTCATCACCGGCATCCTTTACCACACAACAGGAGGCCTGGCCGGTTGAAAACTGCGTTTTTTCAATCTTAAGATCCAGTTTAACACCTGAGGGGGTATCTATAGATACGCTATCCACCACCTTACCTGTAACCAGCATTATTACACCGGCCTTTGCCGCTGCGGCGGCGCAGCTCCCCGTGGTATAGCCGCACCTTAGTCTCTTTCCTTCCTTAATTACATACAAATCCCTCATCTTCCCACAGCCATGTATAACATTGCATTCATTACCGCGGCCGCCACATTGCTTCCTCCCTTTGTTCC
>DHDL01000014.1:0-9276 GCA_002399345.1 Thermoanaerobacterales bacterium UBA4877 | reverse complement strand
GTAGGTGCATTGCCGACAACAAATATATCCGTCCCGTCCGCTGTGGCAATTTCTACCGCGGCATAAGATCGGGTAGTGCCGTTTTCCTTAGCCATCTTGGCCGCCCTCTCATCATCGATATAGCATTTAAGCGTGGACTGTGACCTTGCAAGCGCCTTCTTATTGATACCCGACCAGGCCATTCTCGTGTCTGTAAATATGCAGCAGCCTCGTTTCAAAAGTTTTATACCCACCTCCACCGCATTATTTTTAAACACTGCTATGTCCTCATAGCCGGGGTCGCCCGTGGTATGTATCATCCTCTCTACAACCCTGAGCTCGTCATCATCATAACTTTTATTTTTCATTCCCCCTTCTATAATCTCCATGCTCCGTCTCTCTATATCCGCCGGGTTATTTATGTACATATGCTTTCTCCCTCCTATGGCTTTCCGCATAATCGAGCATAGACGAAAAGGCTTTTTTATTACCCAAAAAATTAATATGCGGGTATCCGGCCAAAACATTTTTATAACTATAGCCGCATTCCCATGTTTTATCCCCCATAGCCTTCTTTATACTGAACATCGCCGGTCCCTCCACCCGGGCTACTGATTTATGGAACTCATGGGCGGAAAGCCTATCCCCGCGTTTACCAAGCATACAGTCACATTTAAGTATGATTTCTATGTACCCGAATCTCTGAAGTCTTTTTGTCAAACTGCTGCTTCCTTTGAATATGCCGACCATAAGTGAATCCTCTATGCTATCAGTAAGATACATAAAGCCTCCGCACTCGCCGTATAGACATCCGCCGCTATCTGCGTATGATTTAATGGCAGACAGCATGTCCTTATTGCCGGCAAGCTCATGTGCGAAAACCTCCGGATAGCCTCCTCCTATGTACAGAAGATCACATTCGGGCGGCGATTTATCTTCAAGAGGTGAAAAGTACTCCACATTGCAGCTTTCTTCCAGCATCCTGAGGTTCTCCCTGTAATAAAAGGAAAAGGCCTTATCATATGCGACAGCAGCCGTGATGTTTCTCTTATTCATATGACCAGAAGGTACTCCGTGAATATTTTTCATAAGCTGTATAAGCAGATTTAAATCGATATGTTCTCTTACCACAGACGCTATTTTTTCTATCCTTTGCTCTATATCATCGATTTCACTACACTGAACAAGGCCCAGATGCCTGCTTTCAATTGCCGCGCCTGGAATATCAGGTATATAACCAAGCACGGGAATCCCTGTATACTCCTCTATCTGACTCTTCATCATGTCATAAATTCTTTTGCTGACCCTGTTTAATATGACCCCCGCGATGCTTGAACCCCCGAAATCAACCATTCCTTTTATTTTTGGTATCGCAGAAAACATCTCTCCGCTTGGAGTATAGACAAGTATTGAGTTTACATTTAACAGCTTGGATATGTCATAACTCGAATCTTCAAATGTATTATACAGCCCGTCATAGTAGCCCATTGCTCCCTCTATGATACAGTAATCGCCTTCGCCCATGCTTATGGAACTTTTAACACCGTCCCTTCCCTGAAGAAATGTGTCCAGGTTACCCGCCTTTTTCTTTGAGGCCTGGCCGATAAAGGAAGTGTCTATATAATCCGGTCCTGTTTTAAAACCGCATACATTAAGGCCCATTTTAAGTAGAGCCCTTATTATTCCGATAGTAACCGTTGTCTTCCCCCCGCCGCTGGACGGTGCCACGATCATTATCCCTTTCATAAGCTATCGCTCCTTAAAGCTCATTTACATATATTAAAATCAGCATTCAATTCCCGTCCGTGCCTCTACTCCTTTTGTATAATAATGCTTAATCTCCTTCATCTCGGTAACAAGATCAGCCATTTCTATTATTTCATCGGGCGCATTCCTGCCTGTTAGTATAACCTCTACCCCCGGCGCCCTGCCTTTAAGCATCTTTATAACCTCATCCACAGTAAACAGCTTATAGTAAAGAGCTATGTTTATCTCATCTAAGACAACAATATCGTATTTGCCGGACGAAAGAATCTTTGCACACTCTTCAAGGCCGTGCCTGGCCCGGCCAATGTCCTCATCGGTGGGTTCGTTATAGATAAAGCAGTCCCTACCGTATTGCTTCATGGTAAAACCTTTAAGGAAGTTAACCGCATCCAGTTCGCTGTATCTCATCCCTTTGACAAACTGGGCAAAGTACACACTCTTGCCTGCACACACCGCCCTCAGCGAAAGTCCGAGAGCGGCTGTTGTCTTGCCCTTGCCGTTTCCCGTATATACCTGAATGTATCCCTTCTGCATTTTATACTCCTCCCAACTATTATTTATAGTTTTGCATCAAACCTTTGATACCAGTCAAATTGTCAAACTGTGGCATTCACCTGCAATTGCATATCCTTTATATGCTTAATATATATGTCCTGAAAAGCAGTATTTTCACCCAGGCCATGCATGTATGCATCTACGGCAAAACCCTCTCGTTTTAAAATGCTGCTCCATGAACCGCCGCCTGTGCCCACCATGTCATTGGTTGCATGATCTCCCGCCACAAGCATGAAGGGCATCAGTGTGACGCTTTTAATGCTCCTGCTTTTTAGCAGTGGAATGATATCTTCTATGGCAGGATAGCCCTCCACCGTTGCCACATATACTCCATCAAGCCTATTATATTTAAGCACCATTTGGAGCTCACAATAACATGCGTTGGCAAAATGTGCGGTCCCATGTGCCATCAGCAAAACCGCATGACCTTTTTCCGGTACGGTAAGCTGCTCTTTTAATGCGTTTACTGCCGCTGCATAATCGTCATAGTCATGCAGTGCGGGTTTTCCCAGCACTATTTTTCCAAATGCTCCCCTGCCCGCATATTCCTCAGCAATTTTCCCGACTTCTTCATACTCGATACCGGGTATTATATGCAGCGGTTGCACAATTACCTCGTTGAAACCGTCTGCCTTCATCCTGGCCAAGGCCTGGCCCACACTATCCACTCTCATACCGTATTTTTCTTTCAGCCTCTTGATGACGATGCCGGAAGTAAATGCTCTTCTCACTTCATAATCCGGAAAGAATCGCTTTATACTGTCTTCACAGCTTCCAATGCAAGACTGCAAAGTATTTATATGGGTTGTCCCGAAACTGACAACAAGTATGCCTTTTTTCCTAATCATCTTGTCACCGCCACACACTTAGGATAGAACACGGGACTGTCACCGTCATAATTTATGTCTGTCTCCACCCTGAATACATTCCGCAGGTTGTAAACATTGATGACATCATGCGGGCTGCCCGACGAGAATACCTTGCCGTTATTTATGATTTTAATTTCATGAGAAAATCTCGCTGCCTGGTTGATATCATGCAGCACCATGATTACGGTAATGCCCTCATCTTTATTCAGCTGTCTGATAAGCTCCAGAAGTTCCAGCTGATAACAGATATCCAGGTATGTGGTGGGCTCGTCCAGCACAAGGAGCTCGGGTTTCTGAGCCAGAGCCATCGATATCCATGCCCTCTGTTTTTCACCGCCCGAGAGAACCCCCATTCGCTTATTTAAAAAACCGGTCATTCCCGTCATCTCCAGGGCCCATTCGGTTGCATGAGCATCTTCGCTCGTTTCCCGCTGCCACCATGACCTGTGTGCATACCGGCCATAGCTTACAAGCTCCTTTACGGTAAGGTCGCCCGGACATTCATGAATCTGTGATAAAAAAGCAACTTTTTTTGCAAAAGCATTAAAACTGTATGAGAAAACATCCCTGCCATCTAAAGAAATTCTTCCGCGGCCTGGCCTTATATTCCTGCATATGGCTCTTAATATTGTAGTCTTGCCCGACCCGTTGGGGCCGATGATAGATGTTATTCTGCCGCGGGTGATATTTAAATTCACACCGTCTATTATCTTCTTGTTTCCTAAAGTTATGTCCATATCTTTAACTTCAATTATATTCATCATCTTTCCCTCCTCAAGAGGTATAAGAAAAAAGGTGCGCCAAGCGTTGCGGTAATAACGCCGACGGGAATCTCCTGCGGACTGAACATGGTACGTGCCAGTGTATCACTAAGTATAAGCAGGCCTGCGCCTAATATTGCCGACCCCGGGATCAAATATTTATGATCCGAACCTATGAGCAGCCTTACCGTGTGGGGAACGATCAGCCCGATAAAACCCAGAAGGCCCGCCACGCTGACCGAACTGGCGGCAAGCACTGCAGCTATGGCGGTCAAAATCATCCTGTCCGTCTCCACATTTAATCCCAAGCCCCTCGCTGTATCATCACCTAGTACCAGGATATTCTGTTTTTCCGACATAATAAAAGCTGCAATGCATCCTATTATTGTATACGGCAATATCATCCTTACATGGGGCCAGCTGCGTGCCGACAGCCCGCCAGACATAAACATAAGCGCCCCGCTGACCCTATCGCTATAAAATACCAGCAGGCCGGATATAAGCGCGCTCAATAATGAGGAAACAGCAACCCCAGCAAGTATCACCCTCAGCGGTTGTATACCGCCCTTCCATGCAAGCATATATATCAGGATTGCCGCTCCCATTGCTCCTATGAAAGCTGCCGGTGGTACCAGATAGGAAAGCTGGGGAAATAAAATCAATATTATAATACCAGCCAGGCCTGCACCTGAAGAAATCCCGATGATGTGAGGATCTGCGAGGGGATTTCGCATAACCCCCTGCAATATACACCCCGAGACAGCAAGATTTGTACCCACCAGGCCGGCCACTATCGTCCGGGGCAGCCTAATATTCCATATCACCTGCCGCATCGGTCCCTCTTCTTTATTAAAAAGCGTATGTACTATATCGGGAACAGAAATTTTCATGGTACCCACTGCGTTGCTTATAAAAAAAGCTGCAACGGTAAAAATAGTAAAAATGAGCAATATAAAGATTTTCCATCGTGAGCTGTCTTTGAAATTTCTCTTTTCCTCAGTTTTAATCGTCCGTATCGCCATATACTTCCGGATACACCGCCTTCGCCATGTATTCTACAGCCTCGTCAAATCTTGCTCCCGGATTAGAAAGAAAAAGATTCTGTGGAAGATAAGCGATCTTGCCCTCTTTCACAGCTCTCAGGCCACTCCATGCCGGATTGCTTTCAAGATCCTTCTTGATCCTGCCCTCTGCATCATCCTTTGACTTCACCATGGTGGTAACCAGTATCACATCGGGATCACTCTCGACTATTTTTTCCATACTAAAAGGCGCATTCTCGGTTCCCATCTTTTCAGGCTTTATTCCCGAAGCTATGTTTTCAATCTTAAGGATATCCGCGACATTCCCAGCAATACTGTCTTCCAGCTTGACAGAAACATCATGGGAGGTAACATATAAAATTACAACCTTTTTATTTTTTTCAGGAAGTTTTGATACAATTTCACCTACATTTTGTTTCATATTACTAATAAGTTTATCCGCTTTCTCGGAATCTCCGCATATTTTGCCGATCAGCTCATAGTTTTTAGCCACGTCATCATAGGTCTTCATATTGAGCGAAACCACAGGTATATCATTGGTTTCCAGCATAGAGGTATACTTATCATGGATTCCGACCTCCGATATCACAAGGTCAGGTTGGAGCGACACCAGCTTTTCCATATCGATATTATAAACCTTTCCGATGGTGGGAAGATCTTTGGTTCCTTTAGGCAATGTACTCTCATCGCTTACATCGCACCTAGCTGCAGACTTTCCACCCACATCATACAATGCATTTAAAAATGTTCCTAAAGCAATGATCTTCTTGGGTTTTTTTTCAAGTTTGACGGTGCGTCCCGCATCATCCTTTATGGTCATAGGATAAACGGCGGCCGCCTGTTTAGTCTTACCGGCTTCAGGCTGCGTGCTGTTCTTTGACGTATTCTGTGAATCCTGGCCGCAGCCGGTCAAAGCCAACACTACAACCATCATTAATGTCAGCAGTCTTGCAGTAAATTTCTTCATTTCATTTTCTCCTTTTTTAAATTTGATATATGTCACCAGACCATTATATCCGGATCAAGGCTATATATCCGCATATTAAAAAAATCCTGCTGCGGCAGGAATAACATAAAAAACCATTCGGGAAAATGGTTTATCATTTTTAATAAAGCACTATACTTCCCGCCGAAGCAATACCATATAGTTGCAGGCAGGTCTCCTGGCTCACGCGTCATCCTCCTCCGTCCTTCCCGGCCTATGCCAGTGGACCACGGAATCGTCTTCGTATACAGTAGCGGGGGCTGCAGCGGATTTTTACCGCTTTCCCTTTTAAACTAAGTACCTGAAACCGTTATTTATTTAACTTAATTATAACCATCTTCAAGCAGCAAATCAAGGTCCAACATCTTTTCCACATCCTTTCCCTTAGGCCCCGTGGTTAATTGTGCATCTCTTTTTCCTTCGAATCCTCATGCTTGCTTCTCTCTACAAATCTTCCCAGATAATAGGCCAGGATTCCAACTCCGATTCCCGTCTGCACACAAAAGAGCAAACTCTCGACCTCCCCCGGCAGTTCTCCACCGATCCACCTCTCCATAACAGGCGTAAACCAAGGTTTATACTCCCTGCCTATGATTTTGGAAATCTCCTCACTTCCGGCATCATCAGAGCCGCCGAATTCTACACCTTTTAATGTAAACAGCGGTATAATGGCTATCAGCACCGCTATTACCAGTAGAATTATAATTTTCTTTTTCTTTTCTCCCATTAGTTTTTCTCCTCCTTTAACACCCCGAGGCCTATCATTTCGGACTTCGCATATGTTTCAAGGCACATAATAATTACGACGGTCAGAATTCCTTCAATAATCGACAACGGCAGCTGGGTCGGTGCAAACACAGCGAGGAATTTTACTATGGAAGTTGAAATCCCGCCGCTTTGCGAAGGATAAGCAAGTGCTAGCTGCAAGCTGGTCACACAATAAGTGAACAGGTCTCCCAATGTTGCCGCCAGGAAAATACCCACATACCTGTTGGTTTTAAGCTTTTGACATAATTTATATATGCCATAAGAAACAAACGGGCCTGCTATAGCCATTGAAAATGTATTAGCACCAAGGGTAGTCAATCCACCATGGGCAAGCAGGATAGCTTGAAAAATCAATACGATTATTCCTAATATACTGACTGCACTGGGTCCGAATAAAATTGCGCCCAGTCCCGTCCCCGTCATATGTGAACAGCTTCCTGTTACCGACGGTATCTTCAAAGATGAAATCACAAAAATAAATGCGCCCGCCATTGCAAGGATTGTAATGGATTTACGGTTTTCGGACAGCGCTTTTTTGATGGACAAATAACCTGCTATAAGGAACGGGACACAGATCACTCCCCATAAAATACAGTACATCGGCGGAAGATATCCTTCCATGATGTGCATTGCATTTGCGGTTGGAACTATTCCCAAAGTCAATACGTAAACAGAAATAACGGTAACCATCTTTTTCTCCTTATTGCTCATCTCACTACCTCCTATATAAATAATTTATCATTTGGCTTTTAAAATACATAACTTAAAGGATCCTCTTAAATTCCTGGATACTCCTGGGGTAAACCCCTTCATCCCTCAATATATGCTTTTCTACAAGCAGCTCATAAAATTCCAATAGAGTAGGTTGTTTCAGGTTTGCCTGTTTTAAAACCGCCTTGTTTAGAAAAATTTCCAATGGTGTCCCGTCTGCAATAATTTTTCCCCGGCAGAATACAAGGATCCTCTCAGCCCATCTGTATGCGAAATCCACATCATGTGTGGAAATTAATATTGTCTTTCCTTCAGAATCCAATTTAGCTAAGACTTCTTCCAGCATCAAAGTATTAAAGGGATCCAGGCCTGCCTCCGGTTCATCAAATATAATAACCTCCGGTTCCATGGCGATTATATCCGCAATACTTACACGTTTTTTCTCACCTCCGCTCAAATAATGAGGAGGACGTTTCTTATAATCAGAGATATCCATGTATGACATTGCCTTATTAACCCGTTTTAAAACCTCGTCTTTTGGCAGTTTTAAATTCATCGGGCCAAAACCGACTTCAGCTAAAACCGTGGATGCAATAATTTGATTATCGGGATCTTGAAATACAATTCCTATATTTTTTCTTAGCTCGTTTAAATTCTTTTTATTAACGGTCATCTCTCTATAGACGATTTTTCCCTTATCAGGCGTATACACGCCGTTTAAGTTCAAAAAAAATGTGGATTTTCCCGATCCGTTAGATCCCATAACAGCAATTTTTTCACCTTTGCAGATATCCACTGTCACACCGTCCAATGCAGGCTTGCCGTTTCCATAGGCATAATACAGATCAATAGCCTCCAATATCTTTTCCCTCATAACGATTCCTTTCTATTCTGTAAAACCCAATATCAGAAATAAAGCAATGATGAATGCTAAAGCTGATACAATCAACATAGGATCTAATTTTTTATCCTCCTGCAAAAATACGAGATCACCATCATAGCATCTGGCTTCCATGGCATCATAATAGGCATTTGCTTTTTTCAATGAAATGATCAGGACATTACCGGCAATATTTCCGAATGTATAACAGGATGTCTTAAAATCACAATAACCCTGACGGGATTCAGCAGAATTTTTCATGTTTGTAAAAATATCCGTCAAAATGAAAATGTATCTATAAATTATATTCATTAATTCTATAATAAGCTTTGGCACATGTAATTTTCTGAGCACACTTATAATCTCGGAGGACGGGGTAGACAGAGTCATCATCTGAAGAGCACTTACAGCTGCAAAAACCTTTAGAACCAAATATCCCGCTTTTTTAAGGTTTGCCTGTGATGTAAACATATAGCAAAGGCCTAGATTCAAGTTATACTGACCCATAGGCTGCTTTGAAAAATCAAATGCAATAGCAAAAACGCTGATAACTATAAAAACGACCGGAATAGACATAATCGCCAAATATTCGTGCAATGAAAGTCCACCCTTTATGACTGTAATATATGCCATTGCAATTATAACCGCTGTAGATACATAAGGATTGTCCAAAACAATGCAAAGAATCAATATCAAAATAGGGAAAACCACCTTAAAGTCAGAATTCCAGTATCTAATTTTGGAATTATAGGCATAAAAATCAATTGAAAAACCTTCGCCATGTTTATGCCCGATTCTATGGTGACCATTTTTCACTCCACTGCCATAGGTATTCAAATGCTTAAAATCACTTCCTTTACCCAATGTTAACATAAACCTTTTAGCCTGTTACTTCTCATCACCTTCCTTCAAGTTCATGCCGGAATTACGTTCGGTATCGGCATCATAATAATAAAAA
>DHDL01000034.1 GCA_002399345.1 Thermoanaerobacterales bacterium UBA4877 | reverse complement strand
TTCTCATCCAATTCGGCTTTGATATCATCGGAGATACGTCTACGGATATCCGCCACGCACACAATAAAAACCGGCGCCGTCATCATCCAATCCTGGTGATGATCGACGGTCGACAGTTTCTTTTTTGTATCCTCCGATTCAACTATAATGAAATTCCATGGCTGGGTGTTGTCCCCCGATGGAGCCAACCTGGCGCTGTCCAGAATCTGAATGATCTTCTCTTTTTCAACTTTCCTGTTTTGATATTTGCGAACGCTTCTCCTGTCCTCGATTTCTTTTATCATACTTATCTCCTCCTAACATTTTATTTATTTAAATTTACCAATAACCAAATGTGGGCTGGAAATACATCTCGCACCTCATGCGCTATCCCAGATAACTTTCATATTTCATCCGTTTGGTAGCTTTAAATCAGACAGCAAAATACATGCGAAAACTCATACGGACAAACTTTTAGATTCTAAATAATCCTTTAAGATAGCGGCATAATTAATCTGAGGGTCTTTTGCTCCATACAATAAGGTCACCATATTTTCTCTACTTCGCTTTATGATCTAACGGACGATCGCTTGTGCTTCACCGTTTGTATCCAAATCGGCCCGGTAAAGCATAACAAACTTCTCGAAATTCTCTGGCTTATGCCCAAACCATATACGAAGCTAACGGCATAGATTGCTCAACTCACAATCTTTCCTTAATTCATGGACATCCTTATAATTTACATATCTTGTAGAGTTTCTCTAATTTTATGAATGAAGTAAGATGCTTACTAATCGAGGTTGGATTCTATAAATATATTCCCATTGTAACACAAGAATTATATAGATAAAAAACAAAGGCATCAAGACTTGTACTGATACCTAATAACCTTCCATTGATTTTGTTAAATTACCATCTCTCATATATTACCATATCCTTCAATGCCATTCTCGGCAGCTGCTTCAGTTCCTCGTCAACATACCCTAATGTAAACTGTACCGCAAACATATGTCATATAGAATACCCAGTATGGGCTTGACATTTCTCTGTTCAAACTGGCTTATATAACACCATATTTTCCGCTTCAAGCAATATATGCTCGGTTGCAATTCCCGTGTCTCTGATTATATGTTTAAGATAAGGATTAGAACTGTTTTTATCTAATTTTACTTCGACATCATCGGCTATACAGCTCTATGGGCACAATAAAAAAACAGAGCTGCTAGCATCCAGGACTGATGATAGTTTACAACCAACAGCTTCATTTTTTATTTTCCGATTCAACTATAATGAAGTCCCATAGCTGGTTATTGTGCCCTGATGGCGTTAGACTCGCGCTTTCCAAAAACCTCATAATCTATTCTATCTATACACTTCACTTCTATAACACTTATTCTGCTTATTTATCTGCACTAAATCTTACTCTTAATCAACGCCTTCAGTTCATGAGGTGTGTATGGTGGGGTCTTACTGTGTAAAGCAGCATGGCAATTAGGACACACAGGAATTAGATCTGTTTTTGGATTCACCGTATAACCCTCTTTGATTTGACTCAAAGGTTTTATATGATGAACCTGTATAACATTGCAAAATTTATCTCCATAAAATTTTCCAAAATCAAAACCACATATTTGGCATTTTGCCCCATAATGATCAATGCATTCTTTTCTGGCCTTTGAATTACGTTCATATGCATTTACAATAATTTGTTTTTTTGCACCTTCAAACAATTTTTTTGATTGTTCTTCAGATATTTCTTCAGCTATAAATGTGTTATCGAAAAGTTCTTTTATCGCTTGTTTTAATTCCGAACGCAATTCCCAATAAAATTGGCCAGGAGTCTCCGCATCTTCACCTACAAATGGAATATACCAATATAGTACTTTTCCATTCTCTCTCGTTGGAAATTCTACATCTGGAAATTCATTGACAATCCTTTTACCTAATCTACCAATCTGAAGATTTAATACTCGATAATTTGTACCTATAATATTAGCAAGCACTGATGCCCTTTCTCTACATCCTTTACATTTATACAATGTTCTAATAAGAATAATATCATCGTCTTTGAACACCCTACTATCCTGTAATAATTCTTCCCATCGTTCTACAGAAATATTAAGTCTTTCTTTATAAATACTCATAATGCTCTCCCATGTTTTTATAAAATTTACCTTCAAATTTCTTATACGCTTAAAAGTAATAAGCTTCACATAAAGAATTCTTTATCGAAAAATTTATGGATTTATTTACAGAGTATAATAGTAAAGACAAATGTCTTCATAATGTCCATTCTGCATGCGGAACCCGCCCGGGATCGTTCCAAGTTGCTTAAAACCAAGCCTTTCATACAAATGGCGTGCATGTATATTTGTAGCAACCACAGCATTAAACTGTAAGATTTTAAATCCATATTGTTTAGCTTTTTCAAGACAATCTTGTACTAATTTTTCCCCTATGTGTAGTCCTCTGCTCTCGGAACTGACTGCATAGCTTGCATTACTTATATGTCCACACCTACCCGCATTGTTTGGATGGAGTATATACAGTCCTAAGATTTTTTTGCTTTCACCGTCTTCTGCAACAGCACAATATGTTTGCTTACTAAAAAATTCTTTACCTGTTTCTTGAGTTAAACAGTCTTCCTGTGGAAAAGCGATACCTTCCTCCACGACTTCATTCCAAATATCTGTCATTGGGAGTATATCATTATCCTTATACTCTCGTATATTTATATACATTTCCACAATCTCCTTATCAATTGTAGAATTCTTGAGCTATCCCTCATCAAACTGGCTGTTATACAGCTTCTCATACATGCCCTTTTGAACCAGCAACTCTTTATGGGTCCCCTGCTCCACAATATTGCCGTGATCCATTACAAGAATATGGTCTGCATCACGTATAGTAGATAACCGATGTGCAATCACAAAACTTGTCCGTCCTTCCATAGCTCTTTTCATAGCCGATTGTATAAGCACTTCCAACCGGGTATCCACGTTGCTGGTAGCCTCATCAAGAATGAGTATCCGGGGGTTTTTCAAAATAGCCCGGGCAATAGTAAGAAGCTGTTTTTGCCCTAAGGATACATTGCTTGCCTCCTCGTTGATCATCATGTCATATCCGCCGGGCATAGTTTTAATAAAATGGTTCACGTTAGCAGCCTTGGCAGCCTGTATGATCTCTTCATCAGTGGCATCCGTCCTACCGAAACGAATATTGTCACGGATAGTGCCATGATAAAGCCAGGCGTCCTGCAACACCATACCAAAAAGCTCCCTTTCCGAACTTCTATGCATATCATATATACTTTCTCCATCAATCTTAATATCTCCTGAATCCGCATCATAAAAGCGCATCAGCAGATTGATAATGGTAGTCTTCCCGGCTCCGGTGGCTCCCACAATGGCGACTGTCTGCCCCGGTTTTGCTTCCATGGAAAAGTCATTAATCAACGGTTTATCCTTTGTATAAGAAAAATTCACATGTTCAAACTGCACATGGCCATTACATTTTTCCGGCACAAGTCTTGTATTTTTATGTTCCTCAGAACTTTCTTCCGGCTCATCCAGGAAATTCATAATACGTTCCATGGATGCGGCGGCACTTTGAAGTGCCGGGAAGAGCTGAGTAATTTGACCTAACGGGTCATAAAGAATCCAGATATACTGAACGAAGGCCTGCATATTTCCAAGTGTCATTCCGGAAAACAACACCGCATATCCTGTCAACATCACCATAACAATATAGGTAAAGTTCACCATGAATTCCATAATAGGAGACATCAGGGATGAAACGAAGTTGGCCTTAAACCCTACCCGATTAATTTTTTCGTTTATTCTTTGGAAATCTTTTATGGTCTCTTCTTCATTATTATATAACTTAATGACAGTAAAACCGGTATATCTCTCCTGTACATAACCGTTTAAGTCCGCCAATGTATTCTGCATGGTCAGGAAATTACCTTGAGAATGTTTCATTACAAAGCGTGACAGGAAAAAAGATGCCGGCAACATTATCATAGAGGCCAACCCCAAAGGCAATGATATATATAACATCATGACACAAGTAATGGCAATACTGGTAACAGAATAAGTCATTGCTAAAACTGATTGTAGAACCGCATTACTTACCGCATCAACATCATTCGTTATCGTGTTTAAAACCGTTCCCTGCTGATGCCTGTCAAAATAGGATACAGGCAGACGATTTATCTTTTCATTAATACGGGTGCGTAAATCCTTAAAAGCATTTTGTACGCCGCCGCCCAACATAAAACTAGAACTATAGGTAAGAGTCTGCCTTACCACATTGAATACTATAAGCATAATTACAATCTTCATTATATAAGGCATATTGACCCCGGCTCCCGATACGCCTGCATTCATTGCCTTTACATTTTTACCAAGTTCTGTAATTCCAAGTCCTATGATATAAGGATTAAGCCCGCCTAAAGCACTGCCAGCGACCGTAAATACGACAGGCAATATGATTTGCCATTTATACGGTGCAAAACACAGTTGGATAAGTCTGCCCGCTTTAGAAAATTTATTCTGTTTCACGCAATTCCTCCTCTGTAAGTTGTGAAGCGGCAATGTCATGGTAAATACCATTGGTCTTCAATAGCTCCCCGTGAGTACCTTCTCCAACCATTTTTCCTTCATTCAGCACAATGATCTTATCCGCATTGCGTATAGTACTGATTCTCTGAGCCACAATCAACACGGTTGCATCCGTAATTTCCTGCTTGAGACATGTACGCAGCTTTAAGTCGGTGGTATAGTCCAGTGCCGAAGAGGAATCGTCAAAGATATAAATCTCCGGATTCTTCACAATGGCGCGGGCAATGGCCAGCCGCTGCTTCTGACCGCCGGACAAGTTGCTTCCACCTTCAGAAAGTCTAGATTCCAGGCCGCCCTCCTTCTGGGCAATAAATTCCGCTGCCTGAGCAATTTCTGTTGCACGCTTCATTTCCTCCGTTATTGCATCTTTTTTGGCAATGCGCAAATTATCCGCAATAGTTCCAGTAAATAACTGGGCCTTCTGAGGAATATAACCGATCCGGTCACGGAGAGATTTAATATTATAATCCCGTACATCCACTCCATCAACCAAAATTCTGCCTTCGGTCACATCATACATCCTAGGGATAAGCTGTACCAACGTGGATTTCCCGCTCCCCGTACTTCCAATAAAAGCCACAGTCTGGCCTTTATTTACAGTAAAACTAATATTTTTTAAGATCGGTTCCTCAGAATCAGGATAAGCAAAAGTGACGTTTTCGAAACGTACCGTCCCTTTTTCCTCAGTTTCGGTTATGCCATTTTCCAGGTTTTCCAAAATACTTGGGGTACTTTCAAGAATACGCTGAATCCGGCCAGCCGATACCGATGCACGGGGATACATAAGGAACAGAACCGCCAACATCATGAAAGAAAATAGGATATGGAACACATATTCTATTGATGCACTCAAGGTACCCACATCCAATGTACCCAGTCCAATGGATTTACTACCTTTCCACAAAATAACAGCAATCATTGTGTTAAACAGCAGATAAAAACCCGGCTGGGCAATAGATACGATCCTGAATACCGTTTTTGATACGCCACAATATTCACTGTTCACACCCTCAAAACGTTGTGACTGAAAACCCTCATTTCCAAAAGCACGAATCACCCGAAGTCCGGAAATACCTTCTCTCATATTTAAGTTGATTTTGTCCAAACCTCTCTGCTGGGCATGTGAATAAGGAAGGGATTTACGACCGATGAAGATCATTCCCAAAAGCAATATAGGAACTGCTACTAAAGCCACCCAGAACATTTGGGGATTGGTGGTAGCAATAAGTATAAAACCACTTATAGTCATCGCCGGGGTAATAAGGGCACTACGCAGCATATTCTGGACAAACAGCATGATCTGGTATGCATCGCTGGTAATACTGGTAATTAGTGAAGACACGCTGAACTGATTAAATTCAGCATGGGAAAAGCTTTGGGTCTTCTTAAAGGTATCCTCTCGAATATCACGTATGACATTGGAGGCTATGCGGCTATTGGCAAAGGACATGCAAATTTCCCCAAAACCTCCTATAACTATGACAGCTAGCATCAGCAATCCCAATGATAAAAGCCGGGAAGAATCACCCTTCATTATAGAATCATTAATAATGTACTTTAATAGTGTGGGAACACCCATCTGGATAAGAACAAAACTTGCAACCCCTAAAAGACTGAGCAACAAGTATTTCTTGTAACGCCATGTATATTCTAAAATAAGTTTCATGAAAGCACCTCTTAATATAAATAAAGCAGTGCCATGCCCGATCAGGAGACGGTACTGACTATTATTATTATAAGAAAAAGAAGAAATACAGTCAAGTGCTTGCAGCATTTGCGACAAATGTTTGGATAAAAAAGACAAGACGCTGACACATATGGCATCTTGTCTTAAATAAAATTAATCTTATTCGCACACTTTATCCGGATTCAAAATATTTTTAGGATCAAAAGCTAATTTTATGTTTTTCATCAATTGCATATAATCTTCACCATATTGGCGGGATAAATATTTCCTTTTCGCATAGCCTATACCATGTTCACCAGAAACAAGCCCACCTAAATCTTGTGATTTTTTATACATAGCATTAAAAATATCGCTTAATTTTTTATCCCACTCTTTTTTTGAAAGATCATCTCTTAGCATATATACATGAAGATTCCCATCCCCCGCATGTCCAAAGCTTCTTATTCTGATATTAAACCGCTTTTGAGCATCATTGGTAAATTTAACAAACTCAGCCACTCTATTTCTTGGAACTACAACATCACATTCGTCAATTTCCGTAGTTGTTGCCTTGACTGCCTCAAGGAATGCTCCTCTTGCAGACCATATCGCTTCTTTTCTTTCATCAGTATCTGAAATGTATACGTCAAGAGCTCCTTCTTTAAGACATATATCTGCTACCTTTTCGTAGTCGGCTTCTATTTGTTCCTTGCTGTTTCCATCAAAGGTAAGCATCAAATATGCATCTGATGAATTATCCGGAAACTTCTTGCCTAAATATTCTTCCGCTGCTAGTATAACTTCTCTCTCCATAAATTCTATAGCCGTCGGTATAGACTTTGATTTTATTATTTTAGGAACCGTGTCTATAGCCTTCTCCAGATTAGGAAACGGTACAAGAAGACTTATTGACTCTTTGGGAAGTGGTAGAAGCTTTAATATAGCTTTAGTTATTATTCCAAGGGTTCCTTCTGATCCACAAATAAGATCTTTTATACTATATCCGGAGCTATTCTTTACAACCTTCCCCCCAAGTTTCAAAACCTTGCCATTTGGCATTACTACTTCTAGCCCTCTTATATAATCTCTTGTTACTCCATATTTAACCGCTCTCATTCCGCCCGCGTTAGTACTTATATTTCCACCTATAGTAGCTGTTTTTTCACCTGGATCAGGGGGATAAAACAAATCGTGATCTTCCACATACTTGGCTATGTCCATGAGCAGCACACCGGGCTGTACCGTTAAAGTAAGGTTTTCTTCATCTAACTCAAGTATTTTATTCATCTGAGTTAAATTTATCATTATCCCACCTTCAATGGGAACAGACGATCCGACAAGTCCTGTTCCCGATCCTCTCCCTACAACCGGTATGGTGTTCTCATAAGCATAGGACATTATCTTTGAAACCTCTTCCGTGGTTAACACATTAACCACTGCATCAGGGTATTTGCTAACTCCACCTAATTCATCGTGGCTAAAATCCTCGTTTATGTCCTTGCCAATAAATACCCTGTCTTCGCCTAATAAATCCTTTAAGAATTTCACATCTTTGTCATCCAGCTTTTTATATTGATTAGTACATGTTAATCCCATATCAATGACCTCCAAAATAAAATTGAAATTATAATTCTAATGCCGGATTTTTACATGGCCTTTTCTTGCATATCTTGATCGTTTTTTATATCTTCTATGAGTTTCGGTATTATCTCATATAAATCTCCTATCAAGCCATAATGAGCAACATTAAATATAGAGGCTTTAGGATCATTATTTATGGCAACTATAACATCTGAATTATCCATCCCGGCAACAAATTGAACTGCTCCCGATATACCACAGGTTATTATGAGTTTAGGCTTAACCGTTCTACCACTAAGTCCAATCTGAAGCTTTGCATCAGCCCAGCCAGCCTCCACCAGCGGCCTGGTTACTGCCACCTGAGCTCCAAGTAGATCTGCAAGTTCCCTTATCATACCCATATCCTTTTCAGATTTAACTCCTCTACCGGCTGCAATTATAACATCTGCTTCCGAAATTCCCACTTCAAGTTTTTTTTTGGTTACCTTAAGTACATCAATTCTGGATTTAAATTTATTTTCGTCCATATGCTCTACTTTTATTTCCCCGGAAATTTCATCAGTTCTGCTAGGTGCATCCATAACTTTATATCTTACAGTAGCAAGTTGCGGCCTGTGATTAGGATTAATAATTCGTGCCATTATATTACCGCCGAAAGCAGGCCTTATCTGCACAAGGTCCGTATTCTCCTTCATATCAAGTTTTGTACAGTCGGCTGTAAGACCTGTCCTAAATCTAGCTGCGACCCTTGGTGCAAGAGATCTTCCTACTGTTGTCGCCCCAACAAGTAATGTTCCTGGTTTTACCTTCTTTATAAAATCCTCCATTGCTACTGTATATGGCTCTATTCTGAAATCCTTAAGTTCTTTGTAGTCATAGACAAATACTTTATCAACCCCATAATGAAGAAGCTCTTTGGCCTTCTCCTTTATGTTATATCCTATGAATACAGCATATACCGGCTGATTTATCTTACTGGCAAGTTCTCTCGCCTTTCCTATAAGTTCATAAGTAACCGGATGTATATCACCGCCTACGTGGTCTACATATACTGACACACCTTTCCAAAGACTTTTATCTATCTTTTCAACCTTATCCTCCACAAACTCCATTACACCCTTAGGTCCCTTTCTGACACACATCTTGCACATCTTACAAGCTGCAGATATTTCAATCTTTCCGTTTTTTTCTTCCATGGCTCCAAAGGGACATATATTAACCAATTCTTTTATAATTTCCGGAGTTAATTTCTCTTCGTGAACTACCAATTTACCCATAATAATTCCTCCTGATTTTATTAATATATATAATTCGTGATTTGTGTTAGGTTTTATTAAACAAACTTAAGCTCTTTAAGCTTCTTATCCAATCTGTCAGCAAGCTCGTCCCCGGTACCTTCCCACTTTTCTTTATCAGTGTTTACACTTGGTGGAAATATCTTCTCTACCTGCGTTGGTGAACCATTAAGTCCATAATGATTTTCATCTTTATCTTCGAGGTCTTTTAAAGACAATGTATCAACTTTTCTATCTTTAGTCTCTAATTTCTTTTTGTAAGATGGAAGCCTGGGCTGATATATGTCTTTATCCACTGTCAGAAGACAAGGGAATTTTACATCTGCTATTTCGACCGTATTAGGCATGTCCATTTTAACAACTATAGATTTATTTTTTACTTCTTCAATACTCAATACGTTAGCCACATGGGGTATTCCAAGGTTTTCAGCCATTTCAGGCCCCACTTGTGCAGTATCCCCATCGGTAGTCTGCTTTCCACATAGTATTAAATCTACATGTCCCATTTTTCTTATGCCTTGGGATATGGTATAAGAGGTTGCCAATACATCTGCTCCTCCAAATTTTCTATCCGTTAAAAGTGTTCCTTCATCTGCGCCCATCATATAAGCTTCTTTAATTACATCGCTAGCCTGCGGTGGTCCCATGCTTATTACCTTTATTGAACCGCCTTTTTTAGCCCTGATTCTAAGAGCGGTTTCAAGTGCAAATAGATCATATGGATTCATTTTGGAATTTACTCCATTTCTCTTAAGTACACCTGTAACTGGATCAATTTCAACTTTTGATGTTCCTGGGACTTGCTTTATGCATACTAATATATCCATTTAAACTGCCTCCAAAGTTTATTTAATGTGAATATGGTGAAGTTAGCCAAATTATCACCTTACAATCACGGCAACTCCATCTGGTATAACTGCTACTTTAGCATCTTTACCCATGATGTCATATGCTTTGTTCAATGCTTCCTCAAAAGTATTTGCCTGCAACATATGCATATCTGTTATAAGTTTTGGATCACACATATCAGTTACCATAATCACAGTATGTTTATCTAATATTCTAGCCAATATTTGTGATTCCCATTGATCAGGTTTTGTTTCATTTCTTGGTACCTTAATAACATGATCTAAGTATTCTCCAGGGGATTTAACATCTGCTAAATTTTTATAAAAGCCTCTTCCTCCATGTCCATCGTTACACGCAGAAACCATAATAATTACCCCGCCATCTTTACATGTAGCTTCAGCTGCCGTCATGCCCTTAACTGACTGATATATATTTTGATCCAATGGATATCCTCCATTAGTAGAAACAACAATATCTGATTCAACTTTTTTTACTTTAGATAAACCCATAACAAATTTGCAGCCATCTATATGAGCTAATCTGCTATGTCCAGCAAAAGCATTTATTATCTTTTTATTTCCATCTATGACTACATTTATTATAAAAGCTAATTTTGCTTTTTCTGCCGCATACAACATATCCTTATGGATAGGATTATTTTTTAAAATCCCTGTTCTGGCATATGGACTTGCAATAAATTCAGCACAGTGGTTTGCCATAACAGTTTTTGCAGAAGCTATTCCGGGAAGTATGCTTTTTCTCCCTCCTGAAAACCCTGCAAAGAAATGTGACTCTATAAAACCCTCTGCAATTAATAATTCTGTTTCTACCGCAGCCTTGTTAATTATAAGCTCACCTCCAGATGGAAGCGTGCCTATTTTAACTAAGCTTTTATCATCGCGAGAATCGTGTACTATTATATTTTCATTTTTTACTATCTCTTCTCCAAATTTGTCTATCAGTTCCTCACGGGTAGTACGTCTATGAAATCCTGTCGCAATTAAAATCTTTATATCAATATCAGGGTTTACCTTTCTTATTCTCCTTAACAGTATTGGCATAATGATTTTACTTGGAACCGGCCGTGTATGATCACTACTTATTATGACTGTGCTTTTCTTATCTTTAACCAAATCCTCTAATTTTGGAGAACCTATTGGATTATCCAATGCCCTTTCTACTAATTCTGATTCATTAAGATTAGTTTTATAATTTGCGGCCTTAGATTCAAGCACCGCAGAAAGATTCTTATCTTCAATTTCAATATCAATTAACTTTTTATTATACGGTAATTTTATTTTAGCCACTGTGAACCTCCCCTTTCATCCTAACATAATCTTAATTATCTAAATCCAAAAACAGGTCCCGCAAAATATGCAATAAGGCCTAAAACGGCTACATAAACTATACAAAACTTCAAAGTAGAGTTCAGTATCTCACCCTCGGAACCGGCAAGCCCGGTAGCCGCTGTTGCTACAGCTATGCTTTGGGGCGATATCATCTTTCCAGCTGTTGCTCCACCTGTATTTGCTGCGGCAAGCCAGTATTCATTTAAATGAAGTGATCTTGCAACTTCTACCTGTAGTTTACCAAACAATACATTGGCTGATGTATCACTACCGGTTACAAATGTTCCCAATGCACCTATTATAGGGGCAATTAAGGGATAAAAACGTCCTGTTGTAGCAACCAAAACTGCTGATATAGATTTTATCATCCCACTGTAACCCATTACTTTAGCCAGCGCAACTATTGCTATTATAGTAATAGAAGACTTAAACATCTGCTTAAACGTATTTCCCAATACTCCCGCTATCTCACTGAACTTAGCACCTTGAACAAGTCCGCCGATGAATGTGGCTATTATAATAAGTGTACCAGGTGTAGATAACCAATTGAACACATATGGTGATGCACCTTTTCCTGAATAAATTTGTATTGATGTCTTTACAGAAGATAACGCTTTGTTTATTGGTGGGCAAAGTCCACTACTGAGTATTACGAACATAAATACTAATATAAATGGAAGCCATGCTAGAACAGCTCCTTTAGCAGATATCTTTTCTACATCCTTCGAAGCAGTATCTTTATAAAATACCTTAGCAATTCCTACAGTAACTGCCATGCAAATTACAGAACCAAGTATTGCCGGGAGCTCAGCCCCTAAATATTTTGCTGCAAAAACCTGTGGGACAGCAAATGATATACCTGAAGCTAACGTTATCCCCCAAACACCTTTAATTGCCTTAACACTTTTACCGGTAATCATTACAAGAATTATAGGAACAACAATGATTAGAAGTAATAATTGTAAACCTACGGCGTAGCTAAGCTGGGTGACATCAATATTGGAAACCTTTGCAAGAGTGGTAACAGGTATTCCTATTGCACCAAATGCCGTGGGAGTCGTATTAGCAATTAAACATATAATAGCCGCAAAAATCGGATCAAATCCAAGAGCAGCAAGTATACTCGCAGGTATAGCAACCGCCGTGCCGAAGCCTGCTATTGCCTCCATAAATCCACCAAATGCCCACGCCAAAATTAGCACTAATATTCTTTTATCAGTAGTGATGTTTGACATCATTTTCTTAATTATATCCATGCTTTTAGTATGTACTGAAAGGTTATAAGTAAATACTGCAGCTATAATTACTATTATAATCGGCCATAGTGCGAGCGCCACTCCTTCTAACGATGCAGTAATAGCATCAAATGCCGTCATCTTCCACAATATTATCGCTAACAACATGGTAATCGCCAGCCCAATGGGGCAGGCTTTGTATCCCAGCATTTTCAATACACCTAGAGAAACCATTAACCAAATTATAGGTATTAATGCAATAAAAAATAGTAAGTAAGTCATCTCTATCCCCCCATGCGTTAATTGTAATATGGTAATATGGTAATACCACTTTTTCTTTAAGTTTATCACACTCCATGATTAATTACTAGAATTGTTTATTTACTAACATCGTTTTCATAACCTGTCTTTTGGTAAATATAAGAATTGATAGCGATTATATGGTTTTATACATTATATTGCTTTTTTATTTCTTTGTAAAAAGGCTTTATAATACTCCATATATGTTAAAACATTAACTAATGTAACACTTCTTGAGATATTGCACATTTTATCTATCAGTATTAAAAAAGAAAATACCCTTGCTTTATTAGCAAGGGCAATTCCTAAATAATTTTTTATTTAAAAGCTTCGTCCTGAGCTCCTCTCTGCATTGCTTTTTTAACTACCAAAGTCCCTGTTGCTTTTCCGCAGAGAACTGGTTCTTTTAATACATTTGCTGCAGATATTGCGAGACCATCTTCTTTTGCTAGCTCAATATATTTATATGCTTCAAACTTGCAAGTCCTGGAAGATTTTCCCCTTTCTTCAATCCAGCCGTGATATTCCATAAAGTCTCCTGCATAAACCGGGGCCAGGAATTCAACATCCTTATA
>DHDL01000035.1:133674-137907 GCA_002399345.1 Thermoanaerobacterales bacterium UBA4877 | reverse complement strand
TTTTTAGATACGAATATCAGGAGAAATGATATAACTTATAATTATGAAGAGGACAAGCCAAATGCAAAAAGAGTAATAGAATTGAAGAGCAACCGGCCATATACGTGGGAGGAATGGGACAACTTTGCAAAGTTTAAGAATTATTTTAGTGGAAATAATAGATCAACGAAACTGCAAAGCATGGTGAGCCTCATATACTCAAAACTTAACGAGTGGGATGGTGAAGAAAACCAGGCCGTATTATCGCATTTTATGATCTCCGCTTTTATAAATGTATTTGAATTGAAGAATGAAAAAGATAGGAATGAATTTGCACAAGTATTAGGCATTGAAGATTGGAATGTACTTAAAGAACTGTCAGATAATGAACTGTCGGGTAATGAATTTAAACGTTTACTTTATATGTTTTTGGATATGTATGATTTCTGGCATAACTGCCTAAAGAAAATATGTGAAGGGGGAGCTGAATAGAATGGATAAAATAAATATACTTGCAATGTCTCAAGATCCGATTTATATAGGGACAGGGGGATTTACCATAGGACGTGTTGACAACACTATAGTAAGAGATCCTATAACGAGGATACCTAAAATACCCGGGACGAGCTTAGCCGGTACTTGGCGATACTATATGGCGCTCACTCTTTATTCTTATTTTAATGACAAGTATAAGATGGACAGATCTAGTAGGAGTGGCGTTGATTGTGATGAGCTATTTATAAAAGCGGTAAAGGTTAAGGGAAAGAGGTGGGTTACAGAAGTAAAGGGAAATAAATATGCGGCGATAAAGTGTGCAGGCCAGGACGAAGAGCCAAACAGCACGTTAGAGCGATCCGAGACGAGTGAATCGGGACATTGTGGACACTGTATAGTTTGTAAGGTTTTCGGTTATTCAAAGAACGGTAATTCAGAAAGAGGAATGGCGTATTTTTCTGATTTAAATATTTTGCTGTTTCCCGTATATACAAGATTCGGGACAATGTGGATAACCTCAACAGATATTTTGCGTTCTGCAGGGGTTGATAAAGATATTGTTAAAGAAATTGAACCGCAAGAAGATAAGGTCACTATATTTGATGAAAATATAAAAAATAAAAACATAAATATTGGCTGGCTGAATTTTAAAGCAGATAAAGAAGATATAGATATATGCAGTGAAATATGCAAGAATATAAAAAATGATGGGGATTCTAATGTACAAGCACCTGGCCTTCAAGATTTTATCACAAATGAGAAAATCATAATCGTGCCTGATAGCATAATATCACAAATTATAAATTCAAATCTGGAAACGCGGACCTCCGTATCTATTGATCCTATAACCGGAGCGGCAAAAGATAAAGCTTTGTTTACCAGTGAAGCCATACCCCGGGGTACGGTCTTTTATGGGAATTTTAGGATTGAAGAACGTCCTTTATCAGATGAACCAAAACAAGAATATGTTGAAAAAGCTTTAAGTGAAAGTAAGAAGTTTTTTGAGACATTAGGTATAGGTGGTATGACAACAAGGGGTTTTGGAAGAATGAAGATTTTTGATTGGAGGGGTAAAGATGGCAGTGAAGACTAATAAAAATCTTGATTCTCATATAAATGAATATAGTTATTATATGGTTAAAGACAATAATAAAAAAGTTAAGGATCTTATTGATAACGCCTTAGGGGTGCTGAACAATGATGGTGTATATGGATACTATGTTTTTTGCAAATCAAAGGGTGGCCATGCATATAAAGCATTTATTAAAGATATAGTAGACAAATTTAAAGGCGAAATTGAAATTTGTGTTGATAAAGATAAAAATGGAGACCGTTATAATAATTTTTTTCTTGCATTATCCGAAGACTTAAACTCGCTGCTATTCTTTAAAGAAATAATTGAAAGAATATTGATTTATGCAAGATATTATGCCAAATCTATGAGTGATGACAAATGAGTGATACAAATGGTGGATTAAAATGGTATAAAATAATATTTAAACAGATGAGTCCTATACACATAGGAATGAAAGATTACGGAGTTTTGTCGGAAACCAGAGTATTTATTCCGGGGTGGACCATATGGGGTGCTTTGGTTAACAATTATGGAAAATACACAGGTGGAGAAGCTGCGGGATTCAAAGAAGGAAAAAGAATATTTCAAAATATAACCTGTTTTTATCCTGAAATTGATGATAAATCCATGTTTCCTAATTTTAAGAATGGTAGGCTGTATATGGGGGATGTTTCAGAAAAACAATTCAGGATAAGCAATACGGATGTGTTAATGTCTACGGCAATAAACCCTGTTTATATATCGGCAAAGGATGCTTCACTCCATGAAACTGAATTCATATTACATAAATCAAAGGATACGAAGAAGAATACGTTTTGGATTGGACTGCTTGGGATAAAAGAAGAGGACAAAAGTGTATTTAATGATTTTATGAGCACACTGGATGAAATATTTATTGGGGGGGGAAATATCCTATGGATATGGACAATTGAAAAAAGAAAAGGATCTTTTAATTGCATCAGGGTATGACCTGAAAGATTGGGACTTAAATGATGACGGAAGCCTGTTTATTGACAGCAATAATCTGAAACCTATAAGAAGCTATATTCAAAGGTCGGATGATATTAAGCCAATAAAGAGCAGACTGGAATATATAGTTCAGTATGATTTTAGCAAAAACAAACCTTCAATAGTTTCTGCAGGTAATTACTTTATTCCGGGAAGTGAAGTTGATTTAAAGGATAACGACAATGCATCGTTTAGTTTAAAAAAAGGTTGTTTTTCAGTAATATAAAAAAGATGAGAAAATATATGAGTGCCTGAAGTATGTCGTACTATTGCATTTTTATTTTATATGGAATATAATTGTTATGTAGTTATAGTTATTAACAATGATTAAACAATAGAAATGGTTTTAATTAAACGAGGAGGATAAAAATATGAGTGAAGACAAAACACTAAACAATCTGATGGCGGCATTTGCCGGAGAATCACAGGCCAATAGAAAATACCTGGCTTACTCCAAGAAGGCTGAAAAGGAAGGAAAAATGAACGCAGCCAAGCTGTTTAAAGTTGCAGCAGACGCCGAGACTCTGCATGCCTTAAGGGAATTTGAGATTGCCGGCAAGATCGGCTCGACTGCCGATAATCTGAAGGATGCCATCGGCGGAGAAACTGATGAAAATACAAAGATGTATCCAGAGTTTGCTAAGCAAGCTGAAACAGATGGAAACAAGGTCGCTGAAAAGACATTTGACCATACTATGAAGGTTGAAGGAGTTCATGCTGAGCTTTATAAGGAAGCACTTAAGAACCTTGATCAAAAAGAGGAAGTAACCTATTATCTCTGCCCTGTCTGCGGGAATATCGTAACGTCACGTCCGGGCAAATGCAGCATCTGTGGCACTCCGGGTGACAAGTTTATCAAATACTGATACAGCGGTTTAAAAAAATATACGCGTGCTATAGCCCAAATAAGGGTGTGAAAGCACGCGCAATGAAAATAATTATGCAAGTCCCAGCAAACGGGCGGCGGTTGCTACAATGAAGCATATGATAATGCCGGTGACAGTTGGGACAGCAAAAGAAACCAGTGTCCACTTAAGGCTCTGGGTTTCTTTTTTTATAGTGAGACATGTGGTACCGCATGGCCAGTGCATCAGTGAAAAAAGCATAACGCAGACAGCGGTAAGCCAAGTCCAGCCATGGCTTATAAGCAGTGTGTGCAGCTGCGCCAGGCTATTAAAATCAATAAGAGTGCCGGTTGCCATATAGCTCATGATGATAATAGGGACAACAAGTTCATTAGCGGGAAAGCCTAAGATGAACGCAAAAAGAATAAAACCGTCCATACCTAAAAGCTGTGCAAATGGGTCAAGAAATCCTGCGCAATATGCAAGCAGGCTGGCGCCGCCCACATGAACATTGGCAAGGGTCCAGATGATGAGACCGGCTGGAGCGGCAATCATAACGGCTCTGCCCAGGACAAAGAGTGTCCTGTCAAAGATGGAGCGGACTATGACGCGGCCAATCTGCGGCCGTCTGTATGGAGGAAGCTCCAGATTAAAGGATGATGGTATTCCCTTTAATATTGTCTTTGATAGCAGCCGGGAGATGAGCATGGTCATAATTACACCCAGCACAATGGTAGCCGTCAGCATCAGCGTTGATATAACGGACTTGAAGATACCTTTGCCGATGCCTGCAAAAAACATGGTAATGACGGCAATAAGTATGGGAAATCT
>DHDL01000035.1:129870-133415 GCA_002399345.1 Thermoanaerobacterales bacterium UBA4877 | reverse complement strand
CCGTGCGCACAGGACTTCCTGAAGAAATCATCAAGGTTAAAGGCGATGCGAGGCAGATAGCCCGAGTCCTCCAACAATGTAAACAGCGGGAAAAATATAGCCATGGGGGGGAGCATAACGGAAACAACCCATGCGAGAGTGCGGTACATACCGTCAATGAGCAGGCCGGATAGCCAGGCCGGCGCGGAGAACATGCTGAAAAGACGATGCATCCAATCTTCTGCTGCAAACAGCCCGGTGGCGATTAATTCAGACGGATAGTTTGCCCCCGTGATGGTAATCCAAAACACGCCGAATAACAGCAGGATCATAATGGGTATACCGGTCAGCTTAGAGGTTAATATTTTATCGATTCTCCGGTCCCGGTCGGCATATTCTTTTTCTTTAAAAGTGACTGTTTTTTGTCTTATAACCTCGCATGTCTGTACGATCTTTGTTACGATTTTGTCGCGCAGTTGTGTTTTTGGGATCCCGGCATCTTCCAAATACTTTCCAGCCTCCTTTGCCTTGAGGCGTATCTCGCTATTTTGCATTAAATCATAACCCAGGTATTCTTTCAGTGACCTCAGCAAGCTGCTATCTCCATCCAGCAGTTTAATCGCTACCCAGCGGCTATTGATGCGATGTTGCAATAAAATGTCTAAAACAGGCTCTAACATAGAAACAGCATTTTCAATCTCATCATTATAAGAAAGACGAAGAGGTTTTGCTTTAAATGAACCGTCTGTAAGAGAGGTCACCGCATCCATTAAACGATCCAGTCCCTCATTGGACCTAGCACTGGTTCCCACCACTGGAATACCCAGTTGTGAGGAAAGAAGACTTAAGTCTATATTTATCTTTTTCTTATCTGCCTCATCCATCAGGTTGACACACAAGACCACCTTGTCTGTAATCTCCATGGTCTGAAGTACCAGGTTTAAATTCCGTTCAAGACAGGTGGCGTCGGCTACTACCACCACAGCATCCGGCGCACCGAAACAGATGAAATCCCGGGCTATCTCTTCTTCTGCTGAATTAGCCATAAGAGAATATGTACCCGGAAGGTCAATAAGAATAAAATCATTTCCTTTGAAACTATATTTGCCCTGCGCGGTTGCCACGGTTTTCCCCGGCCAGTTGCCCGTATGTTGCTTAAGACCGGTGAGGTTGTTAAAAACAGTGCTTTTACCGACATTTGGATTGCCGGCAAGGGCTATGATCTTGTCTGACTGTTTTTCTTTTTCTATTTGAAGTCCATTGTTATACAATACTCCAGCTCCTGTGGAATTACTTGTTAAACCCATAGAAATCCTCCATAATTTAATAAAAATGATGGAAAGACAGTATAATTCTTATGCAGTTTGAGACTATGATTACTGTCTTTCCATTTAAAACTATATTGATGATACTATAATCCTTTCTGATACATCGGACCTTAGTGCAATGACGGCTCCCCTTATAAGGTAGGCTACCGGGTTGCCGGTGGGACTTTTATATAATGGCTCGATTTTGGTTCCTTCAATTATACCGAGATCCAGCATGCGTCTTCTGGCAGGGCCATCGGATGTAAGTGATGCCACCCTGGCTTTTTTACCCATAGGTAGCGTACTGAGAGGAATTTTATCATTATTCATAGCGAAGTCCTCCAATTATATATTAGCGTAAGGGAAGAAACTTTCCTTAAGCTAATATATGATAATTGAACTGATTGTGTTACGGATATATCAAACTTATATGCACTTTGTTACATACCGGCTATCCGTAGTCGGATAGTGAAATGCTATGAATGGAGTACAGTTTTCCGCTTTGCCGGCAAGATTAACGATATGATTGTCAAGGATTCCATGACCTCTCTGTATAATCGGCGTTTTGTAGACGAACATTTGCCGGCGGATGTTATAGACGTCAAACTAAAACATATGACCTTGTCAGTTTGCTTTATGGATCTGGATAATTTTAAGTCGCTTAATGATATTTATGGACATGAAGCAGGGGATTTGGTATGCGCCACTGTTTTTTTGTCACAAAAATTTTCTCGGGGTTGTTATATGTATGTAGACATAAACAATGACTTCTTGATCCGCCTGCAAATAATCAAGATTAAGAAAATGTTAAGAAGTTTATAAGCTGGCATTAAAACATTATTCCCGGTTGTGTGGTTAAATAATATAAGGAAAAGACAAGGAGCTGTTTTATTGTGGCAAAGAAGAGATTGTCAATATCTCGTGTATTATTGTTATTGATCATGGCTATAATCATTGTATTTGTATTCAAAGAAGTAGGCAGCGATAAAGCTATATCGGCTGACTTACCGAAGGCACAAGAGTCTGCAAGCTTTATATCGCCCGACATGCTACATAGTACACATGCGATTTTGGTCAGTTTATCAGACAATACTATTTTGATGCAGAAAAACAGTGATAAAAAAATATATCCGACCTCATTAACCAAGATTATGACGGCCATTATAGCGATTGAAAGGCTGCCTGATTTACAGGAGGAGATTACTTTGTCCAATTCGATGTTTCCGAAGTATGTAGAGGATACATCATCAGCAAGTTTTAGGCCGGGCGAACGGGTAAGAGTGATAGATCTTTTATACGGGTCAATGATGTCGGACGATGCGGAGTGCTGTGTAGGCCTGGCCAACAGGATTGCCGGATCGGAGTATGATTTTGTAAAGATTATGAACGATAAAGCATCCGAGTTGGGTATGGATGACACTCATTTTGAAAATTCATCGGGTTTGCATGATGCATACCATTACACGACAGTTAAAGACCTGTCCACTCTTTTAAGATATGCTTTGAGCAATGATACATTTGCGGAGATATTCACTATGCCAAGTTATTGCACGCAGCCTACCAATATACATCCCGGTGGGATTACTTTTAAGAATAATATGTTTAGTAGACTCGGTGACCGTAGCATTAAAGGAGGAAATATAATAGGAGGAAAAACAGGTTACACTGACAGAGCCGGCCTTTGTCTTGCAAGCCAGGCCAAAGTAGGAAAAGAAGAATACATTTTAATTACGGCCGGCGCTAAAGGAGATAAGTCATCAGGGCGTGATATCACCGATGCTCTGAAAGTATACAATAGTTTGACGGCCGAGTAGTTTTCCCGACTGCTCCGTCGAATGTTATTACATTTTTGAGAGAAGGTTAATATATGAAAAGAAAAAGGATAACGGAGATGTTTCCTTTCTTATTACCCTTGCGTAAGAAGCAAAGAAAAGCTGTATTTTATGCCAAAATGCGTTTTGACAATAACCAATATGCGCAGACCATTACAAATGAGTTACTGCCATATTGTATATATGAAACAAAGTCTAAGCTTTTAAATGACGAAACCGGCTTTGATATGAGATACCAGGAGAATAAGATTTTTAATCTGCAGCTTGCAGCGCAAACTGTAAACGGTTTATTAATACGACCTGGCGAAACATTTTCGTTCTGGGATCGGGTCAGATACGCAGATAAAGATGTACCTTATAAAGATGGATTGTGTGTGGTGAATGGTGAGTTAACCACGGTTCCCGGAGGCGGCCTATGCCAGCTGAG
>DHDL01000035.1:124853-129675 GCA_002399345.1 Thermoanaerobacterales bacterium UBA4877 | reverse complement strand
GAGCCGGATGGTGTTGATGCTACGGTAAGCGAAGGATGGCTAGATTTAAAGGTAACGAATAATACCGATTATATATTTCAGACTGATCTGTATTTTGATGATGCCTATATCTACGGTCGCATTTTAGCAGACCGGGTGCTGGATCATCGGTATGAGATTGTGAATCATGACAAAAGTTTCTTTGAAAAGAGTGGGAAAATCTTTGAACGTGTTACTGTCTATCGGCAAAGAGAGGACGTTATAACCGGGCAGGTCATTTCAGAGGACCTTCTTTATACGGATAGATGTGAGGTGGGATATCCGCTTCCTGAAGGAACTGCCGTTACTAAATTAGAGGAGTGATATCCGTGAAGAGAAGAAAAGTTGCCATCTTGTTTGGAGGATGTTCTACAGAGTATGAGGTATCTATAGAATCAGCCTATTCGATTATTAAAAATATGGATCCTGTTAAATATAAGGCTATATTGATTGGAATCACCAGGCAGGGGGCCTGGCGCAGATATTATGGCTCGCCCGAGAAGATTAAGGAAGACACTTGGATATATGATAGCAGATGTGTACCGACCACCATTTCACCTAACCGTAGCGTTCACGGGCTTATTGAATTAAGTGGTGATAAAGCGGTTACGACAAGGATTGATCTGGCTTTTCCTGTGTTGCATGGTAAAAATGGAGAGGACGGAACGGTGCAGGGTTTACTTGAGATGGCTGGTATTCCTTTTGTCGGTTGCGGCGTACTTTCCTCTGCTATGTGTATGGATAAGGATATAGCTCATAAGGTGGTCGGGGCGGCCGGTATAAAGGTACCAAGATATGTTGTTCTCCGGCCGGGATGCAAAAAAACCGATCTTATAGAGAAGATAGGAAATCTTAAACTCCCACTGTTTGTTAAACCGGCTAATGCCGGATCCTCCGTAGGTATTACAAGGGTTACACAAAAAGAAGAACTTGACGATGCGGTAACCGAGGCATTTAAATATGATTGCAAGATCGTCGTAGAGGAGGGCATCGATGGTTTTGAGGTCGGTTGTGCCGTTCTCGGTAATGATGAGATTACCATCGGCAAGGTCGACGAGATAGAACTATCCCACGGGATTTTAGATTACACTGATAAATATACACATAGAACGTCCACGATTCATATGCCTGCCCGCATTGATGTCAACACCGCACAGCGCATAAAACAAACGGCTGCAGCTATATACAGGGTGCTTATGTGCTCGGGATTTGCTAGGGTCGATATGTTTTTGACGCCGGCGGGTGATGTTGTATTCAATGAGGTAAATACTATTCCCGGCCTTACCGAGCAAAGTCGTTTTCCCAGCATGCTAAGGGGTGCCGGGATAAGTTTAAAGCAGATGATAGATACGGTTATAGATTTGGGGGCGGAGAGATGAAAGAATTAAAGCTACAGAGTAAAGATATAAAAAAAGGTAATTTGATACTTGTAAATTCATCTCATTCAATACTAAAAGATGCAAAAAACGATGACCTTAAAGAGGCATTTCCAGGCTGCCACGACATACTGCTCGAAAAGCGGACGGCGGATATGCTGTTTCTAGCATTGAATCATATCCATAGTGGCGACCGCATTGTTCCCGTAAGTGGTTATCGGAGTGATAAGGAGCAGTGCAGCCTGTATTCCGACTCATTAATGGAAAATGGCAAGGAATATACTCGGAAGTTTGTGGCGGTTCCCGGATGCAGTGAGCATCAGACCGGACTTGCCATTGACCTTGGTAAAAACGGGCCGGATATTGATTATATCTGCCCCGATTTTCCTTACAATGGTATATGCCAGGCCTTCCGTGAAGATGCGGCAAATTTCGGTTTTATAGAGAGATATCCTGAAGGCAGTGAAAGGATTACCAACATAGCGCAGGAACCATGGCACTTCCGGTTTGTAGGATATCCTCATTCTTATTTGATAATGGAAAAGGGCCTGACGCTGGAAGAATACACGGATTATATAAAGGACTTCACATATAACCGCACTCATCTTAAAATTAATTCGGGCGGGCAATGTTTTGAGATCTTTTATGTCCCGGTCAGCCCGTCCAGACCTGCTTATGTGGATATACCGGATGATGCCACTTATGCAGTATCCGGAAACAATGTGGACGGTGTTGTGGTTACTCTGCGTATGGTACGATGAAATGATTTAATTTCTTAGCGGCCACCGTCGATGATATAATATATAGGTATATAGTATAAAACATAGGAGGCAATATATATGAGTGTACATATGGCTGCTAAAGAAAATGATATAGCCCAGAGCATACTTCTCCCCGGGGACCCGATGAGGGCGAAGTATATAGCTGAGAATTTCCTGGAGGACCCGGTCTGCTACAATAAGGTTAGGGGCATGTACGGTTATACCGGCACATACAAAGGCAAAAAGCTGTCGGTACAGGGTACGGGCATGGGCATTCCATCGCTTTCCATCTATGTTAATGAGCTTATCACTCAATATGGTGTAAAGAACCTCATCAGGGTGGGCACATGCGGAACAATGCAACCTGAAATAAAGTTAAGGGATGTCATACTGGCTATGACATCTTCTACCAATTCCTCTATAAATAAACAAAGATTCAAAGGTATGGATTATGCCCCCGCGGCAAGCTTCAAGCTGCTAAAAAGGGCTTACGATGCAGCAGCGTCGCGAAATATGCCGGTAAGGGTAGGCGGCATACTGTCTTCGGATACATTCTATGATGAGGATCCCGAAGAATGGAAACTGTGGGCAAAGTATGGTGTGCTGGCTGTGGAGATGGAGACAACCGGGCTTTACACGCTGGCTGCAAAGTATGGTGTGAATGCCCTTACCATACTGACGGTAAGCGATAGTCTGGTAACCGGCCAGGCCACCACCTCCGAGGAGAGGGAGAAAACATTTAAGGATATGATTGAAATCGCCCTTGATGTGGCAGAATAGTATTGGGTGATACAATATGGATGTCAATGCGAAAGATAATGCACATTTTAGCTTTTACGGTGAGCTTTTCATGCGTAAACAAAACGGCGAAGAACTAAGGCTGGATAAACTGTCCAGGGAAGAGCTTAAGGCTCTATATGCGGAGGCATCGACTTCGGACATAGCAAAGCTTTTTGATGTCAGTTTTGATAAGGTGAGATACAGGCTGAGAAAATGGAAAATATTATATTCCGACATAATAAAAGAGAGGGTTGAAAAAACCGGGGAATGATTACCCCGGTTTTTCTTTTGGACTATTTTAATTTCTTATAGGCCACTACATAGGTTTTGTAGTCAGCATCTGAGAACAGAACAAATGTTACTTTCTCTATCTTGCTGCCATTCTTAAGGCGATCTGCTACAGACTTTACGGCGATATCCGCCGCCTGTTCTATGGGATAGCCGTAAACACCCGTGCTGATGGAGGGGAAGGCGATAGTCTTTATCCCCTTATCTTCTGCCAGCTTAAGACTGCTTTTATAGCAGGATGCCAGCAGGTCCGCCTCATTATATGTACCTCCCCGCCAGACCGGGCCTACCGTATGTATGATATATTTTGCCTTCAGGTTGCAGCCGGAGGTTATCACGGCCTGGCCGGTTTTGCAGCTGCCAATCCTTGCACATTCTGCATTTAGGCCTGGCCCGGCTGCCCTGTGTATGGCGCCGTCCACCCCGCCTCCCCCCATAAGGCTGGAATTTGCTGCATTAACTATGGCAACGGTATCCATATCTGTTATGTCACCCTTTATAAACTCTATGCTGCCCATCATAATCACACCTCCTTATTAATAGCTGCTTTTATATGATTATAACACTTATTAATAAGGGCCGATGATGAAAAAGCGACTGTGAATTGAGAAAAATAAAAGGCCGCATGGCAGCCTTTTATTGTCTTTTTACATTGTCCATATCGCGGGAAGCAGAGTTGTTGGGAACGAATGTTTTGCAACATGTCTCCATGCTCATCTGAACTGGTGTTGTAAGATCATTTGGAACAGAAGGAGCGTCATAGCCTGCCGTTTTATTGTTGCTTGTGCTGTCTGAAGTTACTAAAATATTATTGGCGGTGCAATAATTGTTCTGTGACCAGTAATGACAGTTATTGACACTGCACCTTACTTGCAAGTTTGCCATAGTTTTCACCTCCGAGATTATTATTTGCATATACTATAAATAAAATGCACCAATTTAAGAATAATTACTTTAATTTATTGTGATAAAATAGTAATAGATTGTATATGAGGTATAATACAAGATGATAAGGATAAATTATTATTTGATGATGTAAAAAAACTGCTTGATTCGGTAATTATATTTATCAAATAGTAACTATTGACATGTTTAAGAAGGGTATGATATTATAAAATAAACCCCGCACGAGGGGATAGTAATAGAAGGAGGTAAATAACTATGAATAAGCCGGTAGTAGTGACAGATAATGATTTTGAGGATAAGGTTATAAAATCAGATAATGTTGTCCTTGTTGACTTTTGGGCATCATGGTGCGGTCCTTGCAAGATGATGGCTCCCGTACTGGATGAAATCTCCACCGAGAATGATGATTTTACCGTGGCAAAACTTAATGTGGATGATAACCCTGAGACAGCACAGGCTTACAGAGTTATGAGTATTCCCACTATGGGTGTATTCAAGGGCGGCAAAATGGTTGATAAATTAGTAGGTGTTACGCCGAAACAGTCGGTGGTAGATAAGGTAAAATCTTATATATAGTTTGGGGTAAACATCGATCAGACTGTTTTGATGTGTGGAAGTGATCTTGATAGCTTATTAAACCAGCTGAGTAGAAAAAAACCGTTGACAAATAAAATATTTTTGTGTTAACATATA
>DHDL01000035.1:114610-124639 GCA_002399345.1 Thermoanaerobacterales bacterium UBA4877 | reverse complement strand
TTTTTTTAGGGAGGATAATATATGCGAAGAAAGCTGTCAAGAGAAGAAGTATGCAAAAAAGTGGATGAACTCGGAGTGGAGTTTATTCATCTGCAGTTTACAGATATTTTTGGTGTTATGAAGAATGTATCAATACCCCGGGAAGGCCTGCAAGAGGCTTTAGACAATGAGAAGATGTTTGACGGTTCTTCCATAGACGGATTTGCAAGAATAGAAGAATCAGATATGAACCTGCGGCCTTATTTATCCAGTTTTACAATATATCCGTGGTCCGGTGAATACCTGGAGGCTCGCCTTATATGCGATGTATATAATCCTGATGGCACGCCTTTTGAGAGTGACCCGCGGTATATACTTAAGAAGGCTTTAAAACATGCTGAAGAAATGGGTTATGGTTTTAATGTGGGCCCCGAGTGTGAGTTTTATCTTTTCCTTACCAATGATAGGGGCGAGTCTACAACTATTACACATGATAATGCCGGTTATTTTGATTTGGCTCCCGTGGACCTGGGTGAAACAGCCCGGCGGGATATGGTCATGACCCTTAAAAAAATGGGGTTTGAGATAGAAGCCTCGCATCACGAAGGCGGGCCGGGCCAGCACGAGATTGATTTTAAATATGACAATGCGCTGGCGGCTGCAGACGACATAATGACATTTAAAATGGTCATAAGGATGGTTGCACAGAGGAACGGACTGCATGCCACATTTATGCCTAAACCGGTATATGGAATCCCCGGCTCCGGTATGCATACCAACATGTCCCTGACCAAGAATGGTAAAAATGTGTTTTATGATCCGGATGGAGAGCTTGAGTTAAGCAGCTGTGCATACTACTTCATGGGTGGCCTTATGAAACATGCCAAGGCCCTGTGTGCCATTACAAACCCAACTGTTAATTCTTACAAGAGGCTTGTATCCGGCTATGAAGCTCCCGTATATATAGCGTGGTCATCCAGGAACCGGAGTCCTCTTATAAGGGTGCCAGATAAGAGAGGGGCGGCAACAAGGCTGGAGCTTAGGAACCCTGATCCTACATGCAACCCTTATCTTGCACTGGCGGTTATTTTGGAAGCCGGACTGGACGGCATAGAAAACAAAATACTGCCGCCTGAAGCTGTAAACAGGAATATATATGATATGACAACCACAGAACTAGACGGTTTTAATATAGACAGATTACCGGCTACCCTGGAGAAAGCTTTACTTGAACTGAATAAGGATAAGGTAATTAAGAATGCCTTAAGCCCTCATACCGTTGAAAGATTTATATCAGCTAAAATGGAAGAATGGAATCAGTACAAGACCTATGTAACACAATGGGAGCTTGATAGATACCTCACAAAGTATTAATATTGGCAGAGGTGTTTTAATGAAACAGGTTAAGGTGCTTTTAGTAGTATCGGATACAGATGTCAAGAAGCATATAAAGGACATGTTAAAGACATCGGGATATATGGTATATACGGCCGGCGACGGGGCGTCTGCATTGAGACTCGCAAAGTCTGTTGCCCCAGACGCGGCTGTGATAGATGAAATTCTCCATGGTATAAACGGCATAGAAGTAACTGATATATTGGCTAGAGAGTACAATACGCATGCTATCATTATGATGACTGCTGGGACGTATAAGAAGGCGAGCATGCGTGCGGATAAAGCCGTTTGTCTGATTAAGCCTGTATCAGATGCGATGGTGCTTGAAGCACTGGATACACTTTTAAAACATAAGAATTGCCAAACAGAGCCGGATAAAAAAATACGTGGTTTACAAAGAAAAATTAACACTGCCAAGATGTATTTGATGGAAGAAGAGCATTATACTGAAGAAGAGGCCCATAGGTATATACAAAAGCAGGCCATGGATTTTTCCATAAACATGGATGAGGCGGCCGGCAATATAATAGAAAAATATAAGAATTCTTTATAGCGTCAATCAATTATGGCTGGCGCCATTTTTTTATTGTCCGGTTTAGGTTTTGAAGTTAATCAAGTTGTATAATATAATTATACAAACAAAAGCTATAATCTGGAGGTAATTGGATGAAACAAAGGCATAAGGTGTTGATTTTGCTGATATTGCTGTCATCGGTTTTTATGATGCAGGGATGCGGTGCAAATAATAAGCCTGCCACAAAAACTGGTTTTATGCTGGATACCAATATAGAGATAACCGCTTACGGCAAAAAGGCTAAGGCCGGAAAAGCGGTTAACGATGCCTTTAACCGTGTCAGGGATATTGATAATAAGATGTCCCCCAAGCTTCCGGCAAGCTCTGTGGTAAAGATAAATGATGCGGCAGGGAAGGATCACGTTAAGGTAGATGGCGATACATATTATGTGATCAAACAGGGGGAAAAATACGGCAAGCTTACGGGAGGCATGTTCGATATATCTGTCGCACCCCTGGTGAATCTCTGGGGCATAGGGACAGACAAACAACGTGTTCCCTCCCAATCTGAGATAGATGATGCTTTGCATCTTATCAATTATAAAAAGGTGAAGATTGAAAATGATAACAATATAATGCTGCCCATATCGGGTATGGGAATAGATCTTGGTGGTATAGCTAAGGGATATGCGGCCGACTGTGCTAAGCAGACCATATTAAAAGATGGTATAGATAAAGCACTTATAAATCTCGGCGGCAATGTATATGCTGTGGGTTCAAAAACCGACGGCTCGGATTGGAGAATAGGCATACAGGATCCCCTTGATTCCAAGGGAAACTATGTTGGCATAGTAAATGTTAAGGATAAGTCCGTTGTTACATCGGGAAACTACGAGAGGTTTTTCGAGGCCAACGGTAAGAGATATCATCATATATTTGACCTTTCGACCGGTTATCCGTCCGATAACGGTGTGATAAGCACAACCATTATAAGCGATAAATCCATAACGGGGGATGCTCTTTCCACCTCGGTTTATGTTTTGGGCGTGGATAAGGGATTGAAGCTTGTAGAGTCTATGGATGGTATAGATGCCATAATGATAACCTCAGATAAAAAAATATATGCTACCCCCGGTGCAAAAAAAATTTTTAAGATAACAAACGAGGAATATACCTATGAAGACAGGCGATAAATTGCTCATAGCAGCCGTTATTATTTTTTCTGTATGCGGTTTTATATATCTAGCCTTAAACCCTGCCGCACCGGGAACAACGGTTTACATAGAGAAGAACGGCAAGCTATATGAGACGCTTTCCCTTAATCAGGACAAAAAGGTTATGGTTCATGTAAGTGAAGATGATTATAACATTGTCGAGGTAAAAAACGGCAAGGCCCGTATATCTAAAACCAATTGCCCTGACAAGGTATGTATAAAGCAGGGCTGGATAAATAAGACGGGTGAGAGTATTGTATGTCTGCCGCACAAGGTGGTTGTAAGGATTCCGGGAGAAATGCAGGATGTGGATGAGGTAACATATTAGATTTTTACTCAGTATTTATTAAGGGGATGCGATTATGAAGAAACGCTTAATTGTGGGCCTTACGCTTATTGCTTTGATTTTTTCGCTGACAGCCTGCTCAGCGGGCAAAGAAAAAACAAGGACTCTGCGTATAGGCGTTATGTCTGACATTGATTCTGTACCTCTTTTGGTAGCGGATAAAAAGGGATATTTTAAGGATGAGGGTTTAAACATTGAGTTAAAAAGCTTAAAGAATGTCGGCGAAGGTAAGAATTTACTTAAAAAGGGTACGATTGACGGTGCTGTCTGTGATGTTATGTCAGCTATATCGGCTAAGGATGAAGGACTGGATATAAAAATAACCTCCAAGACCGACGGGAATTATAAGCTGGTGGTAAATAAGGGCATGGGGATTAAAGAAATAGCGGATTTAAAGGGAAAGGACATAGCTGTAACCAGTGATGCAATAACAGGGTATGTTACTGATAAGATATTAGAAAGGGCCGGACTTAATGCATCCGCTGTCAATAAGGTTAAAATACCGGATGTAAATGCGGTGTCCGGTATGCTTAAGAGTGGAAAGGCAGTGGCTGCAGCGCTGCCGGAACCACTGGCCTCGGAAGCGTCGGGCAGCGGGGCTTATGTTATAGGCAGCTCTAATATGTCGGACATTGATTCCGGTGTAATGGTTTTCAGGGCAGATATTTTAAAAGATAACAAAGATGGGGTAAAGTATGTATATAACGCATACAACAAGGCGGTGGATTATTTGAACAACCAGGCCGCTATGGATTACATGGATACCATTATTAATGTAACGGGGTTTCCAAAGGAGACAAAAGAGAGAATGCAGCCCCCGTCTTATAGTGATGCCGGGCCTCTTTCAAGAAAGGAAGCGGACAATATGATGGATTGGCTGATCAACAGAAAGCTGGTCAAAAATAACTTCAGTTACAAAGAATTAACAGATAATGAGTTTGCAAAATAGATATGCTGTGACGTGGTATTAATACGAAAGGCGGAGGAGCGGGTTGCATTGGATATAGAGGATTTAATTAAGGTTGACAAGAAGAGAAATGAACCTCTCTATATGCAGATATATATCCAAATAAAGAGGATGATTGAAAAGGGGATAATAAAAGAAGGGAGCAGGCTACCCACTATAAGGAAGCTTTCTAAAATCCTAGATGTGAATAGTGTGACCGTGGTGAATGCATACCACAAGCTGGAGGAAAAGGGCCTGGCCTATTCCGTTGTAGGAAGTGGGACGTATATCAAGGCGGACGGTTTTAATCTGGAGATCTCGCATTATGAGGGGGCGGGATTATTAGAGAATACCTATATGCCTTATGGAGAGGAATACATAAATTTTGCCGGTCTGGACCCTTCATACGAGCTGTTCCCGGTGGAGACGTTCAAGGATATTTTTACGGAGATACTTGACCGGGACGGCGGCCTGGCCTTTACGTATCAGGAAAGCATGGGATACCCTCCCTTAAGAGAATCATTTTCCCGGCTGATGTCGGGTTACGGCATAGATATAAACCCGCGTAACATATTGATTATATCCGGGGCGCAGCAGGGTCTGGATATAATATCCAAAGTGCTGCTAGGGCCGGAAGATAACGTGATTGTAGAGCGTCCGACATATGCAGGAGCCGTTGCAGTTTTCAAATCCAGGGGTGCGGAGATATCCGAGGTTCCTCTGACAGAGGATGGCATGGATATATATTATCTTGAAAGCCTTTTAAAAGAAAAAGATATAAAGATGCTGTACCTCATGCCGGAGTTTCAAAATCCCACCGGCGTATGCTACTCAGATAAAACTAAAGAAAGAATCTTGGAGCTGTCACAGGAGTACAGGCTTTTTATCGTCGAGGATGATTACAGCAGCGATATCTATTATAAAGAGCGGCCCTCTTCCTTTCTTCATCTTAACCGGCCCGGCAATGTGATCTATATAAAGAGCTTTTCAAAGGTTTTTATGCCCGGACTCAGGCTGGCATTTATGATACTGCCTAATATGCTTATAGACTCCATACAGGCGGCCAAGTATACCAGCGACATATCCACATCCGGTTTTTTTCAAAAGGCCTTTCAGCTTTTCCTTGATAAAGGCATGTGGGAAAAACATACGGATATGCTCAGGAATGTCTACGGGAAAAGGCATGATCTTATGGCAACGTGCCTAAACTCCATGGATGATGACGGTGTTACCTACAATGCGCCCTCAGGTGGGCTTAATTTCTGGATAAGCCTGCCGAACGGAATAAACGATATGCAGATTTATAATGCGGCCATTAAGGAGAAAATCGTCGTTGCACCCGGCAGCACCTTTTATATGGATTGCCCTGAACATAATCATTTAAGATTGGGCATTTCATCAGTAAATGAGAAAAAGATAAGGAAAGGTATGAAATCACTTAAAAAATTATTATATTAACGCTCATGACTTGCTGAGCGGCGGATGCGTTTTGCTTTCTTTTGTAATTTCAGTGATTCTGTCTATGAAAAACTGCGCATATTCATTGGGGCTATAATTTGCACGGCAAATCCATCCTATTTCCTGAGTAATGTGGAAATCCCGCAATTCAATGGCCTTGAGCTGCGGATAAAAAGATGTCAGTTGATAGGGCATGTGGGAGCGGACACCGATATTTACGGCATCGGTAGAACTGACAAGCTCCGTCATACTTGCCCTGTTGTTAACACGGATTAACGTATTGGCTTTTAGCGGAATGTTTCTGAAAGAAGTAACTAAGTTTGACTGATAATCTTCTTCATATAAAATCAGTGGATAAGGTTCGATATCCCGTAGGGTAACATAATGCGGATTTCTATGAAAAAGCGGATTTTTTGGGTCCGATAATAATCCAATATCCATTGTCTAGAAGCTTATGATAAACAACACCCTTGCTTGTGTCTGAGATATTATTCTATATGATTGACATGAGCATTAACAGGAACAAACGATTTGCCGCCAGTAAACACATCGAAACACTCCCCGCAATGCTGTCCGCCCGTAATAATCGGCAAGGTCAAATCGAATGTCGTAGCAGTCGATAGTTTCATCAGAAGCGTTTAATCAGATAAACAGATATCAGAGAGACAGCTTTTGGGCGTCTTCCGGTATATTTGAGTATGTACAGATTTTTGTCATTTCCAACGGGACTTATACTAAGTATTACAGCAATACCACAAGAGATTCCCATATAAAGGAACAAAGCAGGAACAGACAGCGAAGAGGAAGCAAAACAAGCAATAGCTTCGAGTTTACAAACTACTGGGCGGATGCAAATAACAAGATTATTCCCGATCTTATGGATTTTACCCGGACATTTTTTGCAAAACATACCCTCTTAAACATTCTTATGAAATACTGCATATTTACGTCTGAGCATATGCTTCTTGTTATGCGCCCATATCAGATCGCTGTGGCAGAGCGGATATTGTCCAGTATTGTGATGTCAACCAACTACAAGAAAATGGGAACGATAGAGGCCGGTGGATATATATGGCATACAACGGGTTCCGGCAAGACGCTTACCAGTTTCAAGACGGAGCAGTTGGCTACGCAGCTCCCTTATATAGACAAAGTGTTGTTCGTTGTGGACCGCAAGGATTTAGATTATCAGACGATGAAGGAATATGACCGCTTTGAGAAAGGCGCGGCCAATGGGAATACATCAACTAAGGTACTTAAAAACCAATTGGAAGATAAGGATAGTAAAGGAATATTTCACGAATACAAAATCATAGTGACCACGATTCAAAAGCTGGCTGTTTTTATACGTGAAAATAAGCAGCATCCAGTTTATAAAAAACATGTGGTAATGATCTTTGGTGAGTGTCACCGCCTCAATTTGGCGATATGCATAAGGCAATTACGAAGAAATTTAAGAACTACCATATATTCGGGGCTAATATAGCGGCCGCGCTTTATCACTAATTAACAAATTAGAGATTACTTGACATATTTAACAATTTGGTTTGTAATATAAGTATGGGTATACTAAAAATTAGTAAAGCAATGAAAGAAGGGTTTAAATGGCAGGGCTTGGAAGTGAGATACAGGTAGGCGGTCTAAAATTAAAAAATCGGCTGGTCATGCCGCCGATGGCAACGGAAAATGCAGATGAGGACGGTAATGTATCGGAAAGACTGCTGCATTATTATGACGAGAAATCCCGTGGAAGTTATCTCGGACTGATCATCACAGAGCACAGCTTTATTGCTTCCGATGGAAGAGCAAGCAGCAGGCAGGTCTCGGTTGCCTCAGATGATAAATTAGATGGACTTAAAAAGCTGACGGATGTGATTCATCGAAATGGGGTTAAGGTAGCCTGTCAGATCAATCATGCAGGCGGGAATGCCCAGAGGAACATTACCGGGCTTCCGACAATGGCCCCATCTGCCGTCTTGCCAGACGGGTCAAAATTTGCAGACCGAAGTATGACGAAGACCGATATACAGACTGTCATACAGGAATTTGCCGATGCGGCCCTAAGAGCAAAGAAAGCAGGATATGATGCGGTGGAGATTCATTCTGCACACGGGTATCTCTTAAATGAGTTCTATTCGCCTCTGACGAATAACAGAAATGATGAATACGGCGGCGATCTTCCTGGGAGGATACGGATCCATTTGGAAACAATAAATGCTGTAAAAGGGGCCGTGGGAAATGATTATCCTGTATTTATCCGTCTGGGAAGCATTGACGATGTGCCGGGCGGCAGCAACAGACAGGAGGCGGCAGAGGCGTCAAAAGTGTTTGAAAAGGCGGGTGTTAGCTTGATTGACATATCTGGCGGTGTTACCGGTTATATCAGGAAAGGCAAAGAGCATGTGCAGGGATATTTCTCTGATGTATCGGAGGCGGTGAAAAGGGAGGTTTCCGTTCCAGTGCTCGTAACCGGTGGCATCACTGATCCACAGGCTGCAGGTAGGATTATCAGGGAAAATAAAGCTGATCTTGTGGGTGTCGGCAGGGCGATTCTCAAAGACTCCGAATGGCCCAAGAAAGCATTTGAAGGGGGCATTAAATGAAAAGAGTTCTAATAATTTCAACAAGTCCAAGGAAAAACGGAAACTCGGATTCTCTGTGTCAAAAGGTTGCTGAAAGCGCAAAGGGGGCAGGTGCGGAGGTGGAGTTCATCCGCACTTCGGATTATGATCTTCACCCCTGCACAGCCTGTAACGGATGTATAAAGACAGAGGATAAGTGTGTTATTAAAGACGATATGCCGGTAATCCTCGATAAAATGATTAAGTCCGATGTTATTGTTATGGCTACGCCATTGTATTACTTCTCATTAAGCGCCCAGATCAAGATAGTGATCGACCGGACATATTCCTGCTATATTAAGGATAAAAATCCGTTGGAAAATAAGAAATGGTATCTTATTATCACGGCGGAGACGACCGAGAAATCAGATCTGAAAACAGCGGTCGACAGCTTTAAGGGATTCCTGCGCTGCGTTCCGGGAAGCACGCTGCAAGATGTTCTGTATGGAACCGGTACGAGTATATCCGGGAAAGCGAATTCGGATAAGTATTTCGGGCAGGCTGAGAAGATGGGCAAGGATGCTGCTGCAGAATAATTAATATTTAATGAGCAGGCACAAATATCATTTTCCTAAAAAAATTAAAATAAATATTATTCAAGAAGAGTAATCTTCTTAAATATGGACAAGATACTAATAAAATGACAAAGGAGGATGATATTGTGGCGAACAGACAAGAATTTATGGCTGTAGGTGAAAATTGTCCCGATTTTGACCAAGAGAGTAATTTTGTAGAGTCCAGCCTGCAGGGAGCGAAGAGCTGCGAGATTTGTTCCCATTGGGACCACAGCAGCAATAAATGCAAAATAGACATGTATGACAAGGTAGTGGAGGGTTTGGACCAAACATAAAAAGGTGGATTAGATTCCACCTTTTTTTATTTTTGTATACCGGCAAAGTCCTTAACGGTATTTTTTGTGTTTTCTACAATCTTAACTATATTTGGATAGGCTCTTTTTGTTCCGTAGATAATGATTGGCAGCCCTAGCGGTTGCATCTTCAGGAATCTGGATATAAAACCGCCTATTTTCATGAAGGCATCGGTGGCCGGGCTTACGTCTACCAGGTATATTCCGTCGGTGTTACCGAAAACAGCCTTATACATATCGGAAATAGCCGGTATTATCAGGCTTTTAGCTCTCTTTATTCCCATAGTGTATATATTGTTTCCGTATTCGTCGGTACCATTATATACAATGTGTCCCAGTTCATTTTGAGTAATGCTGTCAAAAAGAGGAAGGTTTGTAAGCTGTTTATTTTCCGGTACCTCGGCCGGATTCAAATTACCTAAATGCAATGCGGCGGCTACCACAGACGTATGAGTTCCACCATAATCGTAATATATCACAATCAAGCTCATCACCTCGTCTTTATTATTTGTAAAATTATGTTCCATAATACCATAATAATTATTTATAAAAAAATTATTGCATTTTACTTAAAAGCGTCACAGGAGTTATCAAAGAGGCTGAGGAATTAGCGGCCGACGCATAATGGGGCTGACCATACACTCTTTAGCATTCACGGTACGTCCGGCGCAATACAGGCCATGATAAT
>DHDL01000035.1:70600-114464 GCA_002399345.1 Thermoanaerobacterales bacterium UBA4877 | reverse complement strand
TCGGTGAGGATGTTATCGGCAGGCCGGGAGCATACGCTTTCGATCCGACCAAGGTTACCATTACATCAAAAAACCGTGGTATAAGTGGGTATGAGCTGGAGAAGCTGCTAGCTGAAAAATATAATATACAAGCTGAACTGTCGGATATGTATAATTGTCTTTGCATTATGACCATAGGTGACGATTACAAAAAGGCAGGTATGCTCATAAAAGCGTTAAAAGATATAAGCAGCAAATATTATTTAAAGTATATAAGAATGGGCGGTGTGTTGGAGATACCCAATATTCCGGAGAGGGTGCTCACACCCAGGGAAGCTTATAAAAGTCCTACTAAGGTTGCAGCTCTGGAAAGCAGAATAGGCTGCATAAGTGCGGAGTTTATCTATGCATATCCTCCGGGGATACCCGTGTTGTATCCGGGAGAAAGGATAACCGGAGAGATAGTCGACTATGTTGAAAAGATGAAAAAGCCTAGCCGACTTGCATTTTAGAATTCAGACTTTCATTGTAATGATCCAGCATTGCCGCTACTTTTTTCTTATCGATTTTATTAAATGGTATAATTAGCTCGGGTTTTTGGCTGTGATCGCCGATATGTTTTCTATACCATGCCTCGCTATGCCACCGGCCGCATTTATACCCTGCATAATTATGTGTAGCCAATTTGCTAAAACCCAGATATTCATGCATTTTTTCACTGTTTGTATTGGGCAGTACGACACATCCATATACATTGCATATGTTTTGCAGCCGCAATATATCTATCAATGCGCTGTAAAGCGTACTCCCTAGTCCACAGCGTAAATAATTTTCATCAATATAAACGGAAAGCTCTGCATTCCACTGGTATGCATCCCTTTCCATATGTCTATGAGCATAGGCATATCCTGCGATGTTTCCATTTGAGACACATACAAGATAGGGATAGTCTACAGATATATTCTTGATACGCTCGGCAAATTCACTTAAGGAAGGTATGTGGTATTCAAAAGTAACAGCTGTTTCCTTGATATATGGTTTATATATAGCAAGAATCCTTTCGGCATCTTCCTCCTGAACAAGTCTGATTTTTTTCATGCTGTGTTCACCTCCGGATAAATGTGGTTTTATACAAGATTATATTATTTTATGGAATAGAGTATATCATATTTTGATGGTTTTTGAAAAGTGCCTTTTTTAGCGGGAATATTTTATAAAGCAACGTATATAATTTTTAATATTACAAATTATATAATATAGGCAGAAAAGAAGGATTTATTAATTAAGCTTAGAATATTATAATATAAGTACCTAAATAAAATGGAGGGGGCTTGTCGATGTTAATGCGCTGTTGTGCAGGTGGGGTTGTCTTCAAGGGTGATAGTGTTTTTTTGCTTAAGAATGAAAAGGATGAATGGGTATTGCCAAAGGGAGTTAAAAGAGGCAACAAGACAGATGCAGATGTGGCTCTCGAAAGAGTAAGAAAGGAAACAGGTCTTAAAAACCCTACTATCATATCACCAGCCGGTGATACTTGTTATGAATTCTATTCCGTTACGAGAAAAATGCCGGTGTGTAATGAAATTGTCTGGTTTGTTATGACATGTGAAGACGATGAATACAGTGTAAGCCGGGAGGAAGGATTTTTTGACGGCGGTTTTTATTCCATAGAGGAAGCCCTTGATAGAATTACCTATAGTCAAGATAAGTCTCTTGTCTACCTTTCGTATAAACGGTACAAAGAAATGAAGGAAGTTGCAATATAATATAAGAAAATTAGCAAGCCATGGCAAATCGTGCAAGGCACAGTTAACCAAACTGAGCAAAACTATTGTGCAATTTCACGATCCAATGCTTTGGTACCGGTCTGGAAGGTGAGCTTTTGCTCACCTTTTTTAATATGGTATAATATTCGCAAGGAGGGATGTAATGGAGCCATTAACCTATGTTTCTCTTGCAGGCAAGGGAGAGAGTGATTTTACCATAAAAAAGTCGCACTTTTTAGGGCATTGTGTCCGGGCAGCATCCGGGGATGAGGCTGTGGCATTTATAAAAGAGGAAAAAGATCTTTTTAAAGATGCTAATCATAATATTTATGCATATAAAACGCGGGATGGCATTGTGAAGTGCAGCGATGACGGTGAACCTTCCGGAAGCGCAGGTCTGCCTGTGCTGGATGTCATAAACAACATGGGCCTTGATAATGTGGCAGTGGTGGTCACACGGTATTTCGGCGGGATCCTTTTAGGTCGTGGCGGCCTGGCCCGGGCTTATTCGCGAGCGGCCCGTGATTCTCTTAATGCAGGAACGATTGCAACCTTTACACCGTTTTATATTGCCAACCTGACATTTAATTATTCTATAATGGGTAAACTGGATAATTATCTGGCCGATAAGGTTTATATTCAGGATAAGGAGTTTACGGACAAGGTTAAATATAAATTTTATATAAAGGCTGAGGAAACGGATAAAATCTTTTCAAATGTCATAGACTTTACATCAAACAGATGTATAGCAGAATTGGAGCAGCAGGTTTATCTTCCGGTGGTGGCCGGCAAGCCTATAATATAAGGGGATGTATAAACATGGATGGATTAGTAAATGATGCGTTATCCAAAAGAGTATGGGCGGTAGTCGGTGCGACTCCCCGGAAAGATAAGTTTGGCTATAAGATATATAAGACGCTTAAAGATCATGGTTACTCGGTATACCCGGTAAATCCTAATTGTGATGAAGTGGATGATGATAAATGTTATCCTGACTTAATGTCTTTGCCTGAGATTCCGCAGGTAGTGGATATGGTGATACCACCTAAGGATGCTGAAGCAACTATAAGGCAGGCTGCATCACTGGGATGCGGTATTATTTGGTTTCAACCGGGAGCCGAGAGCGACGAAGTGATTTCTTTAAGTAGTGGCCTTGGTCTCAAGGTGGTGCATCATGATTGTGTGATGCAACGGCTTGCAGGGAGATAGCCGTTATTATGATTTATTGCCGAATATCTCATAGAGGCCCATAACAAGGAGGAATATAGAAAATGCCTTCCTTAGTATGACAGAAGATAAGGCTATGGATATATGTGCGCCGGCAATACTTCCTACAATACCGCCGATGATAAGCGGCGGAAGATACTTTATGATGACATTTTTTTGCTTCAAGTGTATGACAAGGGCAACCGCCGCCATGGGTATAAATGTTAAAAGGTTTATGCTTTGTGCCGTATGTTGGTTTACATTTTGAAATATAGTAAGCAGAGGTATCAGGATAGTGCCTCCGCCGATGCCCATGCCTCCGATGATGCCTGCGGCCAGGCCGATAGCAAAAAGAATCAATGCATCCACATCCTTACTGAGGCGGCTATCATAAAAATGCCGAAAATTTTTTTGAGCAGGCCGGATTTAATTTTATTGAGTAGCAGGGCACCGATGAGCCCGCCTACAATGCTTCCTGTACCGACCCTGATGGTTAGCGGCCAATTGGTTATACCGCTTAGTACATAGATTGTAGCACTTACTATGGTGAGTGGTAGTATTACGGCTATGGATGTGGCATGGCTTTTATGTACCTCGGCTTTCATAACAATATTTAAGGCCGGGACTACTATCGTACCTCCTCCGGAGCCGAAAAGGCCGTTTAATATGCCTGTTACAAGACCTATAGCGGTTAGTTTTATGGTTTCTGCTATATGCATTCAATAACCCTCTTTATTAGATTAGATTGAAAGAATTCAAGCCAATTATATTATTACCATGGGAGGTTTTATTTATGTTGGTTGATCATATATATGAGCTTATTGGGGATACACCTATTGTGAAATTGAATAAGTTAACGGATGATGATAGCGCGGATGTCTATGTAAAATTAGAGTATTTTAATCCGGGTGGAAGTGTGAAGGACAGGATTGCCCTGAGCATGATTGAAGATGCAGAGAATAAAGGGAAATTAAAGGAGGGCATGACGATTGTCGAGCCCACCAGCGGGAACACCGGGATAGGCCTGGCCATGGTCGGGGCATCAAAGGGTTATAAGGTTATCCTTACCATGCCGGAGACCATGAGCATTGAGAGAAGAAAACTTGTAAAGGCTTATGGGGCGGAGATTATTCTGACACCCGGACCGGATGGTATGAAGGGTGCTATTAAAAAAGCGGAAGAACTAAGCGGTAAACCGGGGTATTTTATGCCTCAGCAGTTTGATAATCCGGCTAACCCGAAGGCTCATGAGGATACCACTGCCCGGGAGATATTAAAAGATATGGGTAAGAATATTGATGCCTTCATTGCGGGTGTAGGAACGGGCGGCACTTTCACCGGAGTAGGCAGGGTGCTAAAAAGGGAAATACCGTCGATCTCGCTGTTTGCAGTAGAACCATATTCTTCACCAGTACTGGCGGGCGGGAAGCCGTCGTCACATAAGATACAGGGTATTGGAGCGGGATTTATTCCTTCGGTGATGGATATGTCACTCGTCACTAAGGTTATAGGTGTGAAGGATCAGGATGCCATGGAGACCGCAAGGCGGGTCGGCAAAAAAGAAGGGATTGCACTGGGAATATCCGGCGGAGCTGCGATTTATGCCGCTTTAAACGTTGCCAAGAAATTAGGCAAGGGTAAAAAGGTTCTTGCGATAGCCCCGGACACCGGAGAGAGGTATTTAAGCACCGAGCTATATAAATAAGGAGGCATAGACGTGAAAGAGGATGAGATTGCTGAGAAAATAACCGATTGGATGAAAACAAGTGTTAAAAATGCCCGCGCTCACGGCATAGCAGTCGGACTTAGCGGAGGCCTGGACTCCGCGGTTGTGGCCGCCTTGGCAAAGAGGGCCTTTCCCGAAGACTCACTGGGGGTAATTATGCCTTGCCACAGTGATCATGTGGATGAGGAGCATGCTGATTTGTTGGCGGATGCCATAGGATTAGAGACCAAAAAGGTTGTTTTGGATTCAGCTTATGATGAGCTCATAAAGCAATACAAAATAGACGGCGGCACGCCGCGCATGGCCTTGGCTAATATCAAGCCCCGTCTTCGTATGACGACTATTTATTTCTTTGCGAACAGCAGGGGCTATATGGTGGCCGGGACAGGAAACAGGAGTGAGCGGGAGGTAGGTTATTTTACTAAGTATGGAGACGGTGGGTCGGATATGCTTCCCATCGGTGGCCTGGTTAAGACCCAGGTGAGAGAACTGGCAAGATATCTGAGAGTTCCCACGATAATAATAGATAAACCTCCGACGGCGGGGTTATGGGAAAACCAGACGGACGAGAAGGAGATGGGACTTACCTATGAGGAACTGGACAATTATATTTTGACAGGCCAGGCCCGGCCGGAGGTCGCGTCTAAAATAGATTCCATGTATAAAAGGAGCGAGCATAAAAGAAGGATGCCTATTATATTTGAAATGCATGACTGATTTACCTCTCGCATGTTTTATGTTAAAATATAATATGATGGTATAAAAATTCGTTCATTTAGGTTTTAACTATAGTACTTTGATGAAATAACATTATATACCTGGTTTTTGATAGGTAAAGGGAGGTAAGTTTATGTCTGGCCACTCAAAATGGGCTAATATAAAACGTAAAAAAGAGAAAAGCGATGCTCAAAAGGGCAAGGTATTTACAAAACTGGCTAAAGAAATAATCGTAGCAGCCCGGGCAGGCGGAGGAGACCCTGACAACAATGCATCATTACGTGATGCCATCGAAAAAGCCAAGGAAAATAATATGCCCAATGATAATATAGCGAGAGCTGTTAAAAGAGGCTCGGGTGATCTTGACGGTGCACAATTAGAGGAGATTACTTATGAAGGTTATGGTCCGAATGGGGCCGCAGTGATTGTTGAAGCCATGACTGATAATAGAAACAGGACGGCGGCTGAAATGCGCCATATATTTGACAGAAGCGGGGGCAGCCTCGGCGAATCGGGATGTGTGGCGTGGATGTTTGATAAGAAGGGACTTATCGTTGTGGACGGCGAAGGTACCGATGAGGATGAACTGATGATGGCAGCGCTGGATGCAGGTGCATCCGACGTAATAAATAACGTCGATTTTGAAATATATACGGCTCCTGAAGATTTCAGGGAAGTAAAAACAAAAATAAGGGATGCCGGGTATAAAATTATAGATGCCGATGTCAGAATGATTCCACAAAATACCATAAAACTAGATGTTGACATATCCCGCAAGGTGCTTTCATTGATAGACAAACTGGAAGAGCATGACGATGTCCAGAATGTATATCACAACGTTGAAATACCCGATGAGCTTTTAGAGGATGAGGAAATAGAGTAGGCAGCCTGCCTACTCTATTTTTTTTAAATCCTCTTTTTCGTTTTTAGATAAGATTTTATTTAGGTCAAGTATTATTAACATGCGTTTTTCAAGCTTTCCTATCCCAGATATGTAGTCCTTGTCTATACCTACCGCCTCATTATCAAGTGGTGCAATGGCATCTGCACTTAGTCTTAATACCTCGGTAACATTATCCACAATGAATCCGGTTGTTTTATTATCAATATTAGTAATAATAATCCTAGTATTATCATCTGTGCCTATCTTCTCTAGATTAAAACGTTTTTTAAGATCAATGACCGGTATTATTTTACCGCGGAGGTTTATTATACCTTCAACAAATTCAGGCGCATCAGGCAGCTTTGTTATATCCTGAAGCCTTATTATTTCTACGACGCTCATTATGTCTATACAAAATTCTTCATCAAGCAGGTTAAATACTACAAATTGTTTTTCGCTTTCCGCCATATCACTCCCTCCTTCCATGATAATTATATATTTGAATTTGGCTAAAATCAAATAAATTGTATATTATAAACATTTATGGAAATAATATTGGCAAGAGGAGGCGGCAGCTTTGTTTATAAGAAAAAATAATAAGAAGTTAATGTATATAATTCTGCCTGTATTACTGGTAGTCGGTTTTTCAATCGGCTATATTGTTAATTATGATAGAAAGGGAAAGACAATGCAAAAGCCTTTGACAGGCAAGGAGCGGGTTGTTGAAACAACCCCATCAAACGAGAAGGTTATTGAACCGGGAGCGAAGGTCACTTATCAAAGGCTGTATAAATCATGTAATGAAAAATATACTAAAGAGGATGATATTGATACCGAGTATGTGGGACTCAATAAGGAAGAACTTAAAAGGGCCTATAAGGGTTGGACAATAAAATATTTTGCACCTAAACACATAAGGCTGTATAAAGAAGAGGACGGATACTGTCCGCGTCATTTTATTATCGGTGAAAAAGACGGCTATGTGGACGTGTATAAAAACGTGCCGGGCAAGGGTCTTAAATCGGTCCAGTCTACGGATATACTTGTAAAGTCTTTAAGGCATGAATACCAGGAAAATATAAAAGATGGTATTGTGGTTGATACCGAGGAAAAAATGTATCAAATCCTTACCGATATAAGCAGTTAAAAAATATGGTTTTCGAGATATAAGAAGGAATAATAGACCTTCTTATTTTTTTTGTGTTTATGTATTACAGTTAATATGGTAAAATGGCAATGGAGTGATTTTATGATAGTTTTAGGCATAGACCCAGGGATTGCCATTATGGGCTACGGTATTTTAAATTATGATAACAGGAATACGCATGTTTTAGACTATGGGACGGTTACTACCCCTGCAGGGATGCCGGTACAAAGCCGGTTGAGAGATATTTATAAGGGTGTGGATACCCTTATAAAGACTTTTAATCCCGATTGTGCTGCTATTGAAGAGCTTTTTTATTTTAAAAATAAGAAAACCATAATAACGGTGAGCGAGGCGCGGGGAACAACTATAACCGCTTGTGCAAACAATGATATTAAGGTTTATGAATATACTCCGCTTCAGGTTAAGCAGGCTGTAGTCGGCTATGGAAATGCAGAAAAAAAACAGGTGCAGTTCATGGTGCGTGCGCTGCTTAATTTAAAGGAGATTCCGCAGCCGGATGATATAGCGGATGCACTGGCCGTGGGCATATGTCATTGTAACAGTCTTAATGCACGTAGGCGAGGTGCTTATAGTGATTGAATACATTAAAGGAATCCTGAGCGTTATAAGAGATGACGGCACGGCTGTGCTGGAAACAGGTGGAATCGGCCTGGCCGTGCGTGTAAGTGACCATACCTCGCACCGGCTGCCTTCAGTGGGTAAAGAAGCGTTTTTGTATATTTATATGGATATACGGGAAAATGATATATCCCTTTATGGTTTTGCAGATGAAGAGGAGCGGGTTGCTTTTTTTGATCTGATATCGGTAAATGGGGTAGGCCCTAAAATGGCTTTAAGTATCTTATCCGCATTTGACTATCAGGAGCTATATTCATATATTTCCGCTAAAGATACTGCGGCCTTAGAGAGAATTACAGGGGTAGGCAAAAAAACGGCAATGCGTATAGTAACGGAACTGGAGGATAAAGCGGGCAGCCAGCCGAAACTTACCTTAACGGCAGATAGTGACATAAAAGAAGATGCCATAGCGGCATTGGTAGGCTTAGGGTACACAAGGCAACGGGCATCAAGCGCTGTTGGAAAGATTTCCGGTGATTCCGTGGAATCAGTGTTAAAGGAAGCATTAAAGGTGTTAGGGCGGTGATGAATAATGGAAGACAGGATTATTTCCTCTCAATATTCAAATGATGATAAAGATATAGAGACTACACTGCGGCCGCAGAGGCTAGATGAATACATAGGTCAAGGAAGAATAAAGGACAAGCTTTCTATTTTTATTGCCGCTGCTCTTGCTAGACATGAAACCCTGGATCATGTTCTTCTGTATGGCCCGCCGGGTTTGGGAAAAACAACGTTGGCAGGTATCATAGCCAACGAAATGGGCGTAAATATACGTATTACATCTGGGCCGGCTTTAGAAAAGAGCGGCGATTTAGCTGCGATACTTACAAACCTGAATGAAAATGACGTGCTCTTCATTGATGAGATTCACAGATTAAACCGGAGCGTCGAAGAGATACTGTATTCTGCTATGGAGGACTTTGCTTTAGATATTGTCGTTGGCAAGGGCCCCAGTGCGCGTTCAATCAGACTGAACCTTCCAAATTTTACCCTCATCGGAGCCACGACGAGGATAGGGCTTTTGTCATCGCCATTAAGGGATCGTTTCGGGATGATAGACAGATTGGATTTTTACAATACTGAGGAGTTAATGAAAATAATAAAGCGGTCTTCAAACATATTGGGCATCCGTATTGATGAAAAAGGGGCGGAAGAAATTGCAAAGAGGTCCAGGGGTACGCCGAGAGTTGCAAACAGACTTTTGAAACGTACTCGGGATTATGCACAGGTTAAATCGGAGGGTATAGTTGATTTGGATACATCTAAAGCGGCGCTAAAGCTATTGGATATTGATGAAAAGGGACTGGACGAGACGGACAGAAGATTCCTTCTCTGTATCATAGAGAAATTCGGAGGCGGGCCGGTGGGTCTTGAGACTATAGCTGCCTCTATAAGTGAAGATGCGGATACTATTCAAAATGTTTATGAGCCATATTTGCTGCAGCTTGGTTTTATTAAAAGGACACCGCGGGGCAGGATGGCAACCGATGCAGCATTTGAATATTTTAATATACCTGTTCCGAAAGAATGATCATTTGCAATAGCTTACAACAAAATAGTAGTTTATACAAAATGAAAAGGAGTGATTCGTATGAAACGTATTGTATTATATGTATTGCTTGTTGCTATGATTATTACGGTAATACCGGGCACTGCAGTTTCACCGGCTCAGGCAGCCGGTGAAATCCCGGATAGTGTTAGGGTGGGGCTGTATTATAGCTATACTGCCAAGGATTCCGTTGATGTTAGATGTAACGGTGGAATGGATATAATGATAATGCATGAAAATAATGCTTATAACAAAGTAATGACATTAAATGACAGCAGTACGATTCAGATTATCAATGACAGTACATATGCCGGCCCGTATCATCTGCATGTGTCAGATCATGCTACGGCGAGCGCTGCCATGGCCGAAGCGGACAGGCTTAAGGCAGCCGGTTATGATGCATATCCGGCCTATGATGGAGGGTATCAGGTTTGGGTGGGAAGTTTCTCAAATGCTTCTTTAGCTAATCAAACAGGATTAAAAGGCGATGTAGTTAATGGGATTAAAAATGTTGTTTTGGTAAAAAAGAGTGGACAAACCATTCTGGCTGTGGTGAATAATAATAAATACGAATTGTCTTTAAAACCATTGGCCGGTAATTTGTATGTAATGAATAAGCCTTACAGAGGTAATATTTCTTTTGTAAAGAACAGTTCGGGCAAAATTAATGTTATAAACTGTTTGCCAATGGAAGAATATCTTTACGGTGTCATCCCAAACGAAATGCCGTCTGGTTGGCCGATTGAGGCGCTAAAAGCACAAGCAGTGGCGGCAAGGAGCTATGCGGTATATAACATAATGTATAATAATAAATTTGCATCCCAGAGAATTGATGTGGGTTGTTCTACAGATAGCCAGGTATATAAAGGCATGTCATCTGAGAAAGCGGCAACAAATAGGGCGGTTGACTTGACAAGAGGAACATTAATAATGCATGATGGCATGCCTGTGGAAGCATTCTTCTGTTCCCATAGCGGAGGTTATACGGCGGATATATCCGATGTGTATGCTTCCTCATCCCCGGTTTTTGTAGGAAGACCCGATCCATACTGCTTGGGATATGAGCCTAAACATGATAACTGGACTGTGACAATAAGTGCACAAGAGCTATTAAAAAAGATTAAACCAAAGAAGGGGAATATTGGAACAATTAAAGACGTTAATTTAAAGCATTCATACACAGGCAGGGTACTAGAGATGGATGTTGTCGGTACTAAGGGAACCGCCGTGATGAAGAAAAATGAAATAAGAAATATTTTGGGGTTAAAAAGTACGCTGTTTGATCTGCAGCCAGGTTATGCAACCGATATATATACAATGGGATCAAACAGTCAGGTTAAAAAAAGTTTGCCGCAGGATTTGCATATAGTCTCGGGGAACGGTGAAAAGGCTGCAGGCGGCAGCGGCATGTATGTTTTGGGAAGTAATGGGAGTAAGAAGATATCAGCTGGCACTTCAAGTTTCACTATAAAAGGCAGCGGATACGGCCACGGTATCGGGCTTAGCCAGTACGGTGCGAGGGGAATGGCTGATAAGGGATTTGATTTTGCGGATATACTGAAATATTATTATAGTGATGTGGATTTATATCCTACTAAAAGCTGATAATTTACAGGAGATGTTATTTTGAACGTTCATGACTTTTATTTTGATCTTCCTAAGGAGCTTATAGCTCAGGAGCCGCTTAAGCAAAGAGATATGGCACGGTTAATGGTGCTTCATAAAGACACGGGGGGAATAGAACATAAGGTTTTCAAGGATGTGGTGGGCTATCTTAACCCGGGTGACTGTCTGGTTTTAAACAATACCAGGGTCATACCTGCCCGGCTCCTTGGGAAGAAGGCAGATACCCATGGAAAAATGGAGTTTCTTCTTTTGAATAATAAGGGCGGTGATGTCTGGGAGGTTATGGTTAATCCGGGAAGAAGAGCTAAACCGGGCGCAAAGTTTGTATTCGGCAATGGTGAGCTCACAGCCGAGGTACTTGATTCTACAGACATAGGTACCCGTTATGTGAAATTTAGTTATGAGGGGCTCTTCGAAGAGGTACTGGATAAATTGGGAGAAATGCCTCTTCCACCTTATATTAAAAAACAGCTTGATGATAATGAGATGTATCAAACCGTATATTCAAAATACGAGGGTTCGGCTGCAGCACCCACGGCGGGTTTACACTTTACTAAAGAGCTGCTGGAGGAAATAGAAAATATGGGTGTCCATATCGTATATGTAACACTGCATGTCGGCTTGGGGACATTCCGGCCGGTCAAGGTGGAGAATATTGAAGATCACAAAATGCATTCAGAGTTTTTTGTTATAAATCAAGAATCCGCAGATATAATAAATAGTGTAAGAAAAAACGGTGGGAAAGTTGTATCGGTGGGTACGACCTCTACACGGACTCTGGAATCTGCCTGCGATGAGGATGGCAATATCATAGCGAAGAGCGGATGGACGGATATCTTTATTTATCCCGGATATAAGTACAAGGCCGTAGATGCCCTGGTTACAAATTTCCATCTGCCCGAGTCAACGCTTATTATGATGGTGAGTGCACTGGCTGGAAGAGAAAACATTTTAAACGCTTATAAGATTGCTGTTGAGAAAAAGTATAGGTTCTTTAGTTTCGGAGATGCCATGCTGATAATTTAAATCTGATTAGGAGGATTGATATTGAATAATCGATCTCTAAAGAAGGGCCTGGTAAAGTCGACACTGTTTTTAGAGATGCTGATAGCATTATTTATAATAGTAGCCGTAGCTGTAAGTTTTACGGATCTGGCAAAATATATATACCAAATATTTAATTCAGATCCCATACTGTCTTATAAAATGTTGACAGATTTTCTTGGCCACGCTCTTTTAATGGCCGTAGGTGTGGAACTTGTGACAATGCTTATCAACCATACGCCCGGCAGCATTATAGAGGTACTGCTCTTTGCTATTGCCAGGAAGATGCTTATTGGGAGTAAAAGCATGACTGATTTTATTTTGGGCATACTGGCAATAGCGGGTGTATTTGCTATCAGAAAATATTTGTTTGTTGAAGATATATCCGGTAAGCGAGGCATTGTGGTGAGCGGTGTAACCCCTATTAAAGAGGTTAACCGTTTAGTGGGCATCAATCTACCGGAAAACTATGCTGATTCCATAGGGACTCTCTTGTTAAGATATGCCAAAGAACACAATATCGAGCTTAAAGAAGGCTTAAAACTTACTATATATAATGCTGGGATAGAAATTACAAAAATGTCTGAAGACAAGATTGCTAAAGTAAGGTTTACAAAAGGAATTGATGAGGAGGCATATCGTTTTTGAGCCAGTTTAAGTACGAGTTAATAAAGGAAGATAAGTATACCCATGCCCGGCTGGGCAGGATATGTACGCCACATGGAATAATAGAAACGCCGATTTTCATGCCGGTGGGAACGCAGGCCACGGTTAAAGCCATGACACCCGAGGAACTCAAGGAAATAGGTGCCCAGATTATATTGTCCAATACATATCATCTTTATTTGAGGCCAGGCCACAATCTTGTAAAAAAAGCAGGCGGACTGCACAGCTTTATGCACTGGGACAGGCCGATACTTACCGACAGCGGGGGCTTTCAGGTGTTTAGCCAGGCTAATCTGCGGGAAATAAGTGAAGACGGCGTTTACTTCAAATCATATTTGGATGGTTCCAGGCATTTTATCGGTCCTGAGAAAGCCATGGAGATAGAAAATGCCTTGGGAGCAGATATAATAATGTGTTTTGATGAATGTACTCCCTATCCGGCTGAAAAGGAATACGTAAGAAAATCATCCGATATGACCATAAATTGGGCGAAGAGATGCAAGTCGAGTAATCAGCGCCCGGATGATCAGGCCCTTTTCGGCATCCTGCAGGGAGGACTTTATAAGGATATCAGGATAGAAAACGCAAAACGAATGGTTGATCTTGACTTTCCGGGATATTCGATAGGTGGTTTAAGTGTAGGAGAACCAAAGGACATAATGCTTGATACACTGGCAAACGTTGAAGAATATATTCCAAAGAATAAACCAAGATATCTTATGGGGGTAGGAAGCCCGGATCTTCTGATCGAAGGAGCTATAAGAGGGGTAGACATGTTTGACTGTGTTCTGCCGACAAGGATAGCAAGGAATGGATCTGTCTTTACAAGCCATGGTAAGCTAGTGGTGAGAAACGCAAAATATGCACAGGATTTTTCGCCGCTGGATAGTGAATGTGACTGCTATGTATGTAGAAATTACACACGGGCATACATAAGGCATTTGTTTAATGCAGGTGAAATATTAGCCGCCAGGTTAGCTTCATATCACAACCTGTACTTTTTAATTAAATTAATGAGTAGGATGAGAGAAGCTATAAAAACTGACAGTCTGCTGGACTTTAGAAAAGAATTTTTTGCAAAATATGGTTATCAGTTGTAGAATATAAAAGAAGGGAGGGATACCTGTGAATCAGACAACTGTACTGATTGTTGAATTGGTTGTTTTTATTGCCATATTTTATTTCCTCATAATCCGTCCTCAGCAAAACCGGGATAAAAAGGAGCGGGAGATGATAGCTTCATTGGCACCGGGTGATGAGATAATAACTAAGAGTGGCATTTATGGCAAGGTGCTCAATATAAAAGATAGTTCCATCACAATTGAAGTCGGTGCCGACCGGGTTAAGCTGATAATTGCAAAATGGGCAGTAGGTGGTGTTACAAATAAGGTAAAATCAAAGGAAACAAAGCAGGGCAAGGATCAAGACAAAGAAAAGAATAATGAGAAGGATAAAGAAGTAAAGAAAGAGGATAAGAAGGAAGATAGCAAAGAGGACAACGAGGATAAAGAGGATAACAAGTAATACGAGATGCCGTAAAACTTATAAAGGTTTTATGGCATTTTTTATAGTTATATTTTTTATATTTAATCATACTTTTAGTGTAGTGAAATAAATAGGGGTGATAATAATATGGTTAAGGAAAACCTAAGTTCTATAAGGGCTGTTACACTAGGGGTTATAGTCGGATATGTCATCGCAATCATTACGTTTTTGATATACGGTATAATACTGGGAACTACCGGTGTTTCAGAGATTACCATACCTACGGCTGTTAAGGTTGTTTCGGCGGTTACAATATTTATTTCCGGACTTATGTCTGCACACTGGATACATAAAAAAGGTTGGCTCTATGGTGCGTTGGCAGGTTTAATCTATATAATCATCCTTTATATTCTCTCTTTAATCTTACGAGGCCCTCAAGCAGGCTCGAACATGCTTATCAATGTTGTGATCGCTGTTCTAATAGGTGCTCTAGGTGGAATTGTTGGAATAAATATATGAAACTGTTTCTCATGCGGCATAACTTATGTTATAATAGTCAGTGATTCATATTTAGGGAGGGATATACTTGAAACATATAAAAACCTTAAACAGGCCGCAGAACAAAGCGACTATGTTTGAGTGTGACGGATGCCACGCTTCATGCCAGTCCGCATGTAAAACGTCCTGCACAGTTGCAAATCAAAAATGTCCTAAGAATTAAAGCGGTGGGGGACATATAAGCAGTAAATATTAGTGTAAGCTAATATATACTGCTTTTTAAATTTTTATTGGAGGATGAATTATTGAATGATACACAGATATAAAGCAAATGGACGGAATATAGTACTCGACGTAGGATCGGGAACCATCCATTTTGTAGATGACCTTACCTATGATGTGCTGGGCCTTTACCTTGAACATAGAGAAAGAGACATAATAGATATTTTAAAAGATAAATATGATACCAGCGAAATACTTGAATCTTTAAATGAGATTAATGAATTGGTAGAAAGCGGAATGCTGTTTTCACCGGATGATGACAAGGGTTATATACTTGATAATTATAAGCCCTCTTTGAGGGCGTTATGCGTGCATCCTGCCCATGACTGTAATTTAAGATGTGACTATTGTTTTGCATCAGCAGGGAGTTACCATCATGGGACAAGCCGTATGAGCATAGATACAGGCAGGAAGTGTGTTGATTTTTTGATAGACCAATCGGGTATTAACAAGCATCTGGAGATTGACTTCTTTGGCGGAGAGCCATTAATGAACTTTGATGTTGTTAAGGACATGGTGGAATACGCTAAGAAAAAAGGCAGGGAGCATGATAAGGATTTTGGTTTTAACATAACCACCAATGCGACCCTTCTCACAGATGATTCCATTAAGTTCATCAATGATAACATGTATAACGTGGTCTTAAGCCTGGATGGAAGGAAGGAGGTAAATGACAGGTTCAGACATAATATAGCCAATGGCGGAAGCTATGATGCCATAGTGAAAAACATATGTAAACTCATTGCCGGCAGGGATAAGGACAAGGAATATTATATAAGGGGCACATACACACAATATAATCTGGATTTTACCGAGGATGTCAAGTCTATTGCCGATCTGGGTTTTAAAGAAATATCTATGGAACCTGTTGTTTCCGATGACAGCAAGTATGCTATAAGAGAGGAGGACCTGCCGCGTATCTTTGATGAGTATGACAGGCTTTTAGACTTTTGTATGCAAAGAGAAAATGAGGGCAACCCAATAAATTTTTATCACTTTGATATAGATTTGAATGGCGGACCGTGTACGCTTAAAAGAATCACCGGCTGTGGTGCTGGATTTGAGTATCTGGCTGTGGATCCAACGGGTAATATTTATCCTTGCCATCAGTTTGTAGGCATGGATGACTATAAGATGGGGAATATATTTGACGGTATTAAAGATACCAAGATGGGTAATCTTTTTTTAAAAAGCAATATTTATACAAAGAAGAAATGTACAAAATGCTGGGCTAAATTTTATTGCAGCGGAGGCTGCCATGCTTCAAATCTTAAAATGGGCGGAGGTTTTGATAAGACCTACGATATAGCCTGTGAGATAGTTAGGAAAAGAATGGAGTGTGCTATAGCCTTGCAAACGGAAAGGTTAATGAAAAATGATAAAACGATATAAAAATAAAGTGCCGGCGATAAGTCCGCAGGCTTGTATTTTGGAGAATGTCACCATTGCAGGTGATGTAAGGATAGGGGACTTCTCAAGTATTTGGTATGGCAGTGTATTAAGAGGTGATATATGCGGCATCAGCGTCGGTAATTATACTAATATACAGGATGGAAGCGTGGTCCATGTGGGTAATACGCCTGCCCGAATAGGAAATTATGTTACCGTAGGTCACAACGTCATCATACATGGATGCACTGTTGGCGACTATACGCTTATAGGGATGGGCTCAATAATAATGGATGAAGCCGAAATTGGTGATCATGTAATCGTGGGGGCGGGAACCCTTATTACCAGACGAAAAAAAATACCCCCTTATAGTATGGTTTACGGCAATCCAGCTCGTATTGTGCGTAGTCTGACCGATACCGAGGTTAAGTATCTAAAAGAAGGCGCAATGGAATATGTGGATCTGGCAACAGAGTATAAAAAAGATATGTGACGGTCCGCCATGTAAAATGATTGTAATAAAATAAAATATGTTATTGAGATATGGGTACAAAACGGTCATATTGACGCTCCCATTGAGAGAGGTTATAATTTATTTAATGTGTTAAGAAGGGGGTCATACTTAGATGAATGTAAAGAACACAGTAAAATTCATTGCGTTAATAGCTATAATCGTAATAGTAGCTTATATAATGCTTGAAGGTTTATCAATTGGAAAATTTGAAATTAAACCGGTCAGTAAGAGCATTAGACAAGGCCTGGATTTAAAGGGCGGTGTATATGCCGTCATGGAGGGCCAGGGCAAGGTCAGCCCCGATGATATTTCCAAGGCTATTTCCGTGATAGACAACAGAGTCAATGCCCTGGGCGTGACTGAACCTGTCATAGTAGCAGAGGGATCTAACAGAATACGTGTTGAACTTCCCGGTGTTAACGATCCGGAGAGTGCGATAAACTTTTTGGGCCAGACAGCCCAGCTGCAGTTTGTAGGCCCGGATGACAAAGTTATATTGACGGGAGCAAACGTCAAGGATTCGAAAGCCGTTGTTGGCAAAGATTCAAACGGCATGGATATGCCGCAGGTAACGCTTGAATTTAATGGCGAGGGTTCTAAAAAGTTTGCGGATGCTACGGCTAAATATATGAATCAACAGATTTCAATTGTTCTTGATGACAAGATAATTTCTGCCCCGGTGGTTCAAAGCCAGATTACGGGAGGCCAGGCCGTAATAACCGGAATGGAGGATTTTGATGAGGCGTCCAAACTAGCAGTACAGGTAAGATCCGGTGCTCTGCCTGTAACGCTTAAGCCTATTGAAATAAGGACAGTAGGCCCAACACTTGGACAAGATGCTTTGACTAAGAGTCTTCAGGCAGGTATATACGGTGTGCTTATAGTAATGCTGTTTATGCTGGTTTACTATAGACTGCCCGGACTTGTAGCCGATATAGCTTTGGCGATATATATAATGATAACTTTTGCCGTATTCGCTTTATTAAAAGTGACGATGACGCTGCCCGGAATTGCGGGGATAATTCTATCTATAGGAATGGCCGTCGATGCCAACGTAATAATATTTGAACGAATCAAGGAAGAGCTCAAGAGCGGTAAGAGTTTGCGTGCTTCCATAGAACAGGGTTTTCACAGAGCGCTTATAGCTGTTGTGGATTCCAATGTTACAACCTTGATAGCCTGCGTGGTACTGTTTTATCTGGGGGCGGGATCCATCAAGGGATTTGCCGTAACCCTTGCGGTCGGTGTACTTGCCAGTATGCTTACGGCAGTTGCAATTACTAAGTATATACTTAATACTGTCGTAGGTATGAATATCACAAAAAATCCTAAGTTATTTGGGCTATAAGGGGGGCATATAATGTTTGACTTTATTGGAAAAAGAAATATATTCTTTACGCTGTCTGTTATAGCCATACTGGTCGGATTAATAGCAACAGCAGTAAACGGTCTGCAGCTCGGTATAGATTTTACAGGTGGCACCATTTTGCAGATTAATATTGGTAAAAGTTTTGATAACGACGATATCAAAGATATTCTAAATAAATATAATTTGGAAAAAGAGAGTTATATACAAAAGGCGGGTAATAATAAGAACGAGGTCATCATCAAAACTGCATACATGCCGAATACGCAAAGACAAAAGCTCGTGAGCGACATAGTGAAAAAATATGATTTAAAAGCTAAAGATGTATTGTCCGTAGAAAATGTCGGGCCTACAATCGGCAGAGACATGAAAAATAATGCAATATTGGCAATTAGCATAGCATCAGTGGCCATGCTTGTATATATAGCCATAAGGTTTGAGCTCAAATTTGGTGTAGCGGCTATACTGGCCCTTATACATGACCTTCTTGTAACTTTTAGTCTGTATGCTGTTTTTAAGATACCGATTAGCAGCTCCTTTGTTGCAGTCATGCTTACTATACTGGGTTATTCGATCAATGACACCATAGTTATTTTTGACAGGATAAGGGAGAATATGAAAAATTATAAGAAGAAAATGAGTCTTGAAGAGCTTATAAATACAAGTATTTCCCAAACATTGACGAGATCGATAAATACGTCTCTTACCACACTTATGACAATTACATTATTGTATTTTATCGGGCCTAGCTCCATCAAAGACTTTGCCCTTCCACTCATTGTGGGAGTAGCCAGCGGCACATATTCTTCAATCTTCATTGCTTCGCCGCTATGGTACCTGCTTAAAAGAAATGAAAAGGGAGTGAAATCCCAAGGTAAATCAGGTCTCAGGACCACATAAAAATGGGGGTGTAATCATGCTGAGGGAAGCCTTGTTAGCAGGTGTAGGAGCCTTATATATGACCAAAGATAAGGCTGAAGAGATATCACAGCAGCTTATTGAAAGAGGAGAGCTTGCAAAAGAAGAAAAAAATGATTTTGTATCAAAATTGATGCATGATGTCGATAAACAAAAGTCTGATATGAAAAGCAGGTTTAAGAGAGAATTTAATTCTATGGTAAAGGAATCCAATCTTATTACCAGGGATGAATATGATGAGCTCTTGTCTCGGATTGATGATTTAAGTGCTAAAATATCGGAACTTGAGAATAAACCGAATAAAGACTGAGGCTTATAAAGGGTGGCAATAATACATATAAAGGTATTGTGCCGCTCTTTTTTAAAAAATTGGTGATGAAATGGATATATTTAAGATTCATGTGAAGAAGAGGAATATACATAGACTTAATACAATCATAGATACTTTTGTCAGGTATGGATTTTATGAGCTATCAGACAGACTTACCTACAGAATAACACCTAAATCAAATATCAATAAGAAGATACCCTATGAAGTCAGGATCAGGCAATGCTTTCAGGAACTAGGGCCGACTTTCATTAAGTTTGGTCAGATTCTCAGCACACGTACGGACATAATACCTGCAAGATTAGCTGAGGAGCTTTCACATCTGCAGGATGATACACAGCCGTTTGCTAGTTCGACCGCTCGTCAAATATTTAAAAAAGAAATTGGATTATCAGTGGAGGATGTTTTTGCTCGCTTTGATGATACACCCATTGCTTCCGCTTCTATAGGACAGGTTTATAGAGCCCAGCTTAAAAATGGTAAAGATGTTATAATAAAGATACAGCGGCCGGATATAGAAGAAAATATATACGGTGACATTGATATAATGTTTGCTATTGCCCGATTTCTGGACAGATCGGAAAAATCCGGGCCGCTTAAGTATACCGATATAGTGCAGGAACTATCAAACGGTATTTTAGGCGAGTTGGATTATAACCAGGAAGGCAGAAATAACGAGAGGTTCAGGCAGCTTTTTAATGATGATGACTCGGTGCATATCCCGGTGGTTTACTGGGATTATTCAGCCAGAAGGGTGTTGACCATGGAAACAATACCGGGTATTCCAGTTAAAGACCAGGAGAGATTAAAGGATGAAGGCTATGACATAAAACATATTGCGAATCTGATAGCTTTTTCTTTTATGAAACAGGTTTTTATTTTTGGACATTTTCATGGTGATCCTCACCCTTCAAATATTATGGTACTCTCGAATAATGAGATTGCATATATAGATTTCGGCATTGTTGGAAGTTTGGATAAAAATCTCATAAAATTTGTCAGGAAACTTTTTATATCTTTTGTAAACCAGGACGTCGATTTGGTTTTAGACGGACTGGATGACATAAGGGCCATTGACAGCAGCACGGACTATGAAGGCTTTTCGCGGGCACTCAATAGGCTTTTTGATAAGCTTTATGCCGGTTCTCTGGAGAATATAGATATGGAAGCAGTTTTAACGGATTTCATGAGCATCATATACAAATATGAAGTAAATCTGCCGCCTGATTTCACACTTCTGGTGAAGGCAGCTATAACCATCGAGGGAGTGGGCATAGGGCTTGATCCCGAGTTCAATTTATCGGATGCATCCTCACGATTTTTTGAAGAAAATTTCTTTGATATATATGACTATCGGTCGACAATTAAGGACAAGATCGGCGGTGTTAAAGAATCTTTCAACAGTATGCTTAAAATCCCTATATATATGTCCAAGCTTTTAAGGCGTATAAAAAATAATGACATAGATTTCAAAATCCGGTTTATCGAGACACAAAAATTAAGGGACGACATAAATTATGCTTTTAATAAACTGTCGTTAAGTATTCTAGTTGCTGCGTTGTCAATTACTTCGGCTATGTTTATGCAGGTTGATATAGGGCCGTATATTTTTGGTATGCCGTTTGGAGGCTTTATTACATTTACTATAACTGTCATATTGGGTTTATGGCTTCTAATAAGTGTTATTTTTCATAAACCAAAATAATATTAAAGACCTTGCGAACTTAGAATCCGAATGAAAAACACATATTTGCAGTTAATGTTCTTGATATACTTATGGTTATGGGCTATAATTATTAAGTTAAGCAAAATTAATCACGGTAGGAGGGTTTGACTTGGATCTGTCTATCATTAAATCAATGATAAGGATTAAAGAGGATTTCCCACAAAAGGGTATAAGTTTTAAGGACATTACAACCGTGCTTAAGGATCCCACGGCCTTTAATTATGTCATTAAAGAATTAAGTAAGGATTTTTATGGTGATGATATTGACCTTGTAGTAGGACCGGAGGCAAGGGGTTTTATAATAGGATCTTCGGTTGCATACGAACTGGGCGCTGGTTTTGTTCCCGTGAGAAAACCAGGCAAATTACCTGCGGATATAGAAAGATATGAATATAAGTTGGAATATGGCATGGATTCCCTTGAAGTTCATAAGGATGCCATTAAACCGGGACAGAAGGTAATAATAGTAGATGATCTTCTAGCTACGGGCGGTACGGTATCAGCCACGGCGCATCTTGTAGAATCGCTGGGCGGAGTTATCGAGGCATTTGTCTTTATAATTGAGCTTACGGAGTTAGGCGGAAGAGAACGTCTTAAAGGATATAATGTAAAGAGTTTAATAAATTATTCGGTATAATTATACTATATTCTTTTGTAAACTAAGGCAGATATTTTAGGTATTAATAAATTGAATTAAAGGGTGGAAATATGTTAGACGATCTTTTGACCAGAGTATTGGAGTATAATAAAAATGCTAATATAGAACTTATAGAGAAGGCCTATAACTATGCTATGGAAAAACATTCCAAGCAGAAGCGCTTTTCAGGTGAGCCGTATATTATCCATCCTGACGCTGTTGCAGAGATACTAGCAGGGCTTCAAATGGATACATATACTATTTGCGCAGGACTGCTCCATGATGTTGTTGAAGATACCGATGTCTCATATGAAAATATTAAAGATGAATTTGGCGGCGAGATAGCCGATTTGGTGGACGGTGTTACAAAACTAGGCAAGGTAGGTAACGGCTCAAAGGTAGACGGGGCATCGAGGAAAGACAACAGTGCCAAGGTGGAGGAGCAGGCGGAAAATATGCGGAAAATGTTACTGGCCATGTCTAAGGATATAAGGGTGATACTGATAAAATTGGCTGATCGTCTACATAATATGCGTACCCTAAAATATATACCCCCTGACAAACAGAGGGAAAAAGCGCAGGAGACGCTGGATATATATGCCCCCATAGCTCATCGTCTGGGTATTTCAAAAATACAGTGGGAGCTGGAAGATTTATCTTTGAGATATTTAGACCCGGAGGGTTATTATGATCTCGTAGAAAAAGTTGCAAAAAAGAGGGCTCAAAGAGAGGAATACATAAAAAATATAATTGCTCAGCTTAAAGTAAAATTAGATGAGGTTGGTATAAAAGCTAGCATAGACGGACGCCCCAAACATTTCTACAGTATTTACAGGAAAATGAAGCAGCAGCACAAGAACTTTGAGCAGATATTTGACCTTACCGCCATAAGGGTTATTGTTGATACGGTAAAAGATTGTTATGGAGTGCTGGGAACCGTGCATACAATGTGGAAGCCTATTCCCGGACGATTTAAGGACTACATTGCCATGCCCAAGCCTAATATGTACCAGTCACTTCATACCACACTTATCGGTTTGGGTGGTGAGACATTCGAGGTTCAAATCAGAACATGGGAAATGCATAGGACGGCTGAATATGGTATTGCCGCACATTGGAAATACAAAGAAGGCAAGAATAATGATGACAGTTTTGATAAAAAACTATCGTGGCTTAGGCAGCTTCTTGAGTGGCAGGGTGAGTTAAAGGATGCACGGGAATTTATGGAGACCCTCAAAATTGATCTCTTTACTGATGAGGTCTATGTATTTACACCAAAAGGAGATGTTATAAACCTTCCTGCAGGTGCTACACCTATCGATTTTGCCTATAATATTCATACTGATATCGGACACAGATGCATAGGCGCCAAGGTAAACGGCAAGCTTATGTCCTTAGATTACAAGCTTAAAAACGGAGATATAGTATCTATAATAACTTCTTCAAATACTAAGAAAGGTCCAAGTAGGGACTGGCTTAGCATTGTTAAAAGTTCCCAGGCCAGAAACAAAATAAAGCAGTGGTTTAAAAAAGAGAGACGGGATGAGAACATCTCCAGAGGCAAGGAAATATTAGAGCATGAGCTGAGCCGTCTGCACCGGCCGAAAGAAATCACAGTGGATGAGATAGGTGAAGAGGTGGCTAAGAAAATCAGTGTAAAGAATTCTGATGATCTTTATGCCGCTTTAGGTTATGGAGGTATTACAACATCTCAGATTATACCGCGTATCCGCGAGATATTTAAAGAGAATAAAGTAAAAGATGTCTCAGACGAAGCCAGGTCTAAAACAAAATTCAATTCAAAAAAAGCAAAAAGAGAAAAAGCTGCAAGGGATATATGTGTACCGGGAGTGGACAATGTCCTTGTCAGGATAGCCAAGTGCTGCAGCCCGGTGCCCGGTGATGAAATAATTGGCTATATAACCAAGGGCAGGGGCGTATCCGTTCACAGATTGGATTGCCCTAATATAAACAATAACAGTGTAAATAAAAATAAGCTGATTAATGTTGAATGGGGAAATAAGGTCCTGGAAGAATATCAGGCGGATATTGAGGTAAATGCCTCGGACAGATATGGCCTTCTTTCGGATATTACGGGGGTTCTTTCCGATATCAAGGTTCCCGTGGTAGCTGTTAATGCCAAGACAGGCAAGGAACATCAAGCCGTTATTAATATGACTTTGAAGATAAATACCAAGGATGAATTGGAGAATATAATGAACCGCCTGAAGAAATTGGACGGGGTTATGGATGTGTTCAGAATAAATGTTGTTTAAGGAGTGCTTAGTATGAGGCTGGTAGTGCAAAGAGCTGCGGCTGGAAGCGTTAAGGTTGATGGTAGTATTACCGGAAAAATAGGAAAGGGCCTGGTAGTGCTTTTGGGAATAAAAAATGATGATACACAGCACGATGCCGATTATCTAGCTGACAAACTGGTGAATTTGCGAATATTTGACGATGATAATGACAAGATGAATCTCTCTTTAATGGATGTTGGCGGGGAGCTTTTGATTGTCTCTCAATTTACTTTATACGGCGATTGTAAAAAAGGGAGAAGACCTAGCTACATAAGAGCTGCGGCGACTGATAATGCAAGGGGTTTATACGAGTATTTTGTCGGAAAATGTAAGGAATATGGAGTTAATGTAGAGACGGGAATATTTCAGGCTGATATGATGGTATCGATTGACAATGATGGGCCGGTGACCATACTGATAGACAGCGAAAAGCAATTTTAGGAGGAAATTCTATGATATTTGATATGGTAACGGTTGGCATGGTAATGACAAATTGTTATTTGATTGCTGATGAAGCCAATAACGTTGGTATTGTTGTAGATCCCGGAGCTGAGCCGGATAGGATAATGGAAATGGTAAATAAAGCCGGTGTAAAAATAAAATACATTGTGCTTACCCATGGACACTATGATCATTGTGGCGCTATGGAGGAAATCAAAAAGAGAACAGGATGCAATACGGTTATTGTACACCGGGAGGATGAAGCTGTTTTAGAAGATCCCGAATCTAATTCGTCGCCATGGATAGCCGGCAGAAGGTTATCGTATAAGGCTGATAAATTGGTTGAGGACGGCGACATAATTAAAGTAGGGGACATAGACATTACTGTAAAACATACGCCTGGACATACAGTGGGCGGTATCTCACTTATATTTGACAACAAATGTGTATGCGGAGATGCTTTGTTTGCCGGGTCGGTGGGCAGAACCGATCTTAAGACAGGTTCAATGGATGACCTGCATTACTCGCTCGACAAAGTTTTTAAAAAGCTTCCCGATGAGATGGAGGTATGGCCGGGCCATGGTCCTTCAAGCACAATCGGTAGGGAAAAAAAGGTTAATCCTTACATGAAGTGAGTTTTAGATGGCAAACTAAATTTAACATTGTACACATTTCTATCTTAGCATAAAGGTCCTGATTTCATTGCTGTTAATGTTTTCAGGATTTTTTATTATCTAAAAGTGCCACCTTTCTTTAATGCTTCCGATATTTTATAACTTATATATATTGTTCTAATAACATTGATATGTTTGTGCTATTGAGCAGGTATTACAATGGGGTGCTGTAGTAGCCAAATTTTGAACCAATCTTAAAGTTATTTGTAGTAATATGGTTTGTTGAATTAAATGTAGGCATTAAAGAAGCAAGATTTAATATATATTCAATGGAAGGCAGAATTTTTTAAAGATGGAGGCATTATTATGAGAATAGCAGTAGCAGGATGTGGAGCAATGGGTAGTCTTATAGGTGGTTTATTGGCTAAAGATAATGTTGATGTAACATTTGTAGATCCGTGGAAAGCACATGTTGATGCTATCAATACTAAGGGCTTATTTATGGAACCACTAGGAAAAGAAGGTGAATATGTAAAAATAAAGGCAACTACTGATCCTAATAGTGTTGGTGTTGTTGATGTAGTCATCTTCTTGGTAAAAGGTACAAAAACTGTTGAAGCAATAAAGAAATCATTATCTATGATAAATGATAATACAATTGTAATGACATTGCAAAATGGTGTAGGTAACACTGACAAAATAGCGGAATATGTTAAAAAGGAAAACGTCGCCTTTGGCGTTATTGATTTTAGCTCGACTCTTGTTGGGCCAGGCCATATCAGTTTTCAATTGGCAGAAGGTAAAATAGCATGTAATACAAATAATGGGGAAAATAATCCTAGGTTTAATGATTTGATAGAAATAATGAACAAATCAGGATTACATGCATACGTAAGTGAAGATGCAAACTACAAGGTATGGAAAAAACTGGTTATAAATGCTAACTTTAATGTTCTTTGTGGCATTTTAGGAATCAAAATGGGTGAGTTAATGGATGAGGAATCCGGATGGGTTTTAATGAGAGGTATTACAAAAGAATTAGTGGAAGTTGCTAATAAAAAAGGTATTAACCTAAAATATAATGATTCTATAGAACACTTAAGAAATTTGGGTGAAGAGGTAAGAGATCATTACCCATCATTAGCTCAGGATGTTGCTCGAAAAGTTCCCACGGAAATAGATTATATAAACGGGGCGGTTGTAAGAGAAGGTAAAAAACTTGGAATAGCAACACCGTATAATGAAACAGTTTATCATTTGATGAAGATTATTGAAAATACATATGATGTGGGTAAAGAGTTTACTATAGAAAAGTAGATGGATAAAAGGATTTAATGGGTGTTTAGCTTCAATTTGTTTAAATAATATTTGACAAAGAGTCAAATGTTTATTATTATAATATTAATTTAATCAAAGTAAAAACGATGAACGGGATAGTAACGGGTAATAACCTACAGGGAAAAGAGACTGCGACTGAGAGTCTTTTGAGGATACAGTTATCCATTATAGACACCCGGGAGTTTACAGGCTGAATATAAGTAAGCCCGTACGCTGTTTGCGTTATTTAAACTGAGTTGGGTATAACCAACCAGGGTGGCACCGCGGGTAACCCCCGTCCCTGGCAATTAAGCTGGGACGGGGGTGCTTTTATATATTTTTTTATAAAGTTATATTTAATGGGATCTACACCCAGTCGAATGAATAATGTTAGGAGTGATTTTTATGTTGACTAATGCTCCACGGGGGACAAAGGATATCTTGCCCTCCGATGTATATAAATGGAGGTATGTAGAAGAAAAATTTATGAATATATGCGGCCGATATAACTACAAGGAAATCCGCACCCCTACCTTTGAACATACCGAGTTATTCCTGAGGGGTGTCGGGGAGACGACTGATATTGTCAACAAAGAAATGTATACTTTTGAGGACAAGGGAGGCAGAAGTATCACACTTAAGCCGGAGGGAACTGCACCCGTAGTAAGGGCACTCATTGAAAACAATATCTATGCCCAGCAACAGCCGTCTAAATTCTTTTATGCAATTCCTGCCTTCCGATATGAAAAGCCGCAGTCAGGTAGACAAAGGGAATTTCACCAGTTTGGTGTAGAGGCCTTTGGAAGCGGCGATTCGGCCATTGATGCCGAGGTTATCGCTCTGGCGGTCAATTTTTTAGGTGGTTTGGGTATAAAAGGATTGAAGCTGCATATTAACAGCGTTGGTTGTCCCAAATGTAGAAACCGCTATAATCAAGCCTTGCGGGAGTATCTGAAGCCTAAACTTAAAGATCTGTGTTCGGATTGTAAAGTAAGGTTTGAGAAAAATCCAATGAGGGTGCTGGATTGTAAAATAGACGGTGCTAAACTAACTGATGCTCCACTTATGCTGGACTATCTGTGTGACGACTGCAAAGCTCATTTCGAGAGTTTGCAGGAGTATCTTAAGGTATTGGGTATAGATTATGTAATTGATCCCAAAATAGTCAGGGGTTTAGACTATTATACCAAAACAGCCTTTGAGATAGTTTCATCTAATAAAAGTTCACAGGGAACAGTGTGTGGGGGTGGCAGATATGACGGCCTGGTAGCTGAGTGCGGTGGCCCGGATATACCGGGTATGGGTTTTGGACTGGGTATAGAAAGACTGCTTAATGTAATGGAAGCAAACAATGTAAAAATACCCGCGCCACCAAAACTAGGATTGTATATAGCACCCATCGGCGAAAAAGGCAAAAAAAATGCCCAAAAGATGCTCTATACATTAAGGAACATGGGCATTTCTGCAGAGAGCGACTACCTGGGCAGAAGCATTAAGGCGCAGATGAAATATGCCAATAAGCTGGATGCCAATTATGTTATAGTTATCGGTGATAATGAAATCCAGAATAATTTGGCTGAGGTTAAAAGAATGTCTGATGGATCAACTGTCAGTGTAACCCTGGACGAGTCAGGTATAAAAACTATAAAGGACATGATAGGAGGAAGTACAGATGACGGAAGCACTAGGTGATATGAAGCGTACCAATATGTGCGGTACACTTTTACTCGAGGATGTTGGCAGCAAAGTTATACTTATGGGATGGGTAAATAGAAGGAGAGATCTTGGAAGCCTGATTTTTGTAGATTTAAGGGATAGGACAGGCATGGTCCAGATTGTGTTTAATGAAAAATCCGATAAAGATATATTCTCCAAGGCGGAGGAGCTCAGAAGCGAGTACGTTATATCTGTTTCAGGTGTAGTTTCTAAGAGGTCGCCCGACGCTGTAAATGATAAGATAAGGACAGGCAAAATTGAGATAAAGGCGGATAAATTAAAGATACTCAACGCATCTGATACGCCGCCTTTCTTAATTGATGATAATACCAAGGCATCCGAGAGCATTAGGCTTAAGTACAGATATTTAGATCTCAGGAGGCCTGCTCTGCAAAAAACTTTAATAATAAGACACAAAATTGCTAAGATAGTAAGAGACTTTCTTAATGATAATGGCTTTCTTGAGATAGAAACTCCTATGCTGGTTAAAAGTACACCCGGAGGAGCCAGGGATTATTTAGTACCAAGCCGTGTACAGCCTGGTAAATATTTTGCTTTGCCCCAATCACCACAGATTTTTAAGCAGCTGCTTATGATATCAGGTTTTGACAGGTATTATCAGATTGCTCGCTGTTTCAGGGACGAGGACCTGAGGTCGGACAGACAGCCTGAGTTTACCCAGATAGATATGGAGATGTCTTTTGTTGATATGGATGATGTGCTTGGTATCAATGAAAAACTGATCGCAAAGATTTTTAAGGAAATAATGGGTATGGAGCTGAGTCTCCCCTTAAAGAGGATGACATATAACGAGGCTATGAACAGATTCGGTTCGGATAAACCTGATACAAGATTCGGGCTTGAATTAATTGATATATCGCATCTTCTTAAGGATTCTTCTTTTAATGTATTTAAAAAGGCTATAGAAGACGGCGGATGCGTCAAGGCCATCAATGCAAAAGGATGCGCAGGATTTGCCAGGAGGCAGATCGACGCCCTGGTAAAAGAGGCAAAAGACTTTGGAGCCAAAGGACTTTTATGGATAACATATACGGATGAAGGTGAAATAAAGTCTTCACTGTCAAAATATCTTACCGATGATGAGTTAAAGAGCATATTAAGCCGTGTATCGGCTAAGCCCGGCGACTTAATTTTGTTGGCAGCCGGTGAATTTATAAAGACCTGTGAAGCTATGGGCCATATTCGGCTGGTGCTTGGTAATAAATTGAATTTAATAGATGAGGACCGCTATGATTTCCTCTGGATTGTGGATTTCCCTTTGTTTGAATTGAGCGAGGAAGAAAACAAATATGTGGCCATGCATCATCCATTTACGGCGCCTTTAGATGAGGATATACCTTTACTTGATACCGATCCCGGTAAGGTTCGTTCTAAAGCATATGATATAGTGCTTAATGGTACTGAACTTGGCGGAGGTAGTATCAGGATACACACAAAAGAGATGCAGAAGAAAATCTTCGACGTACTTGGCTTTTCGGATGAATACGCTGAGAAGACATTCGGATTTTTCCTCGAAGCATTCAATTATGGTGCTCCACCGCATGGCGGCATTGCATACGGATTTGACAGGATGGTTATGCTGCTCACTGATAGTGATATTAAAGATGTTATAGCATTTCCAAAGACGCAGAATTCATCATGCTTGATGAGTGGGGCTCCATCTGAGGTTGATGCTGGACAGCTTAAGGAACTCCATATAAAAAAGGATGAATGAGACTTTATTATGCTTTAAATGAACGGCCATTAGTGCCGCTCATTTAAAGCATGACATGTACTTTTTAGCAAGCTGGAAATCTTTTTCCTTGAAATGAATGTTAAAATGTGATAACATAAATATTGAAAGGAAACCCTGCAGTGATCGGGAGTTAAGTGAGATATTGGGCCAACACCAATATATAGGGGCCTGTACTCTGACTGTGTTCAAACATATGCCTCGAAATTGTGGAAATGTGCGGCAGCCAGGAGGGCACCCGCCTGTTAGAGAACAGGTTCAACAACCACTTGATGAGCGACACCGTGGGGATTTTTTATTGACTTTGGGCTGCAGTTAACATATAATTTATTCAGATACCCTTACGGGGTATGGAGGTGAATGAATTGGAAGAAAAAGAGTGCTGCGATCACTCATATTCATATGAAGACAAAAAGGATGATCTCTTAAGGAGATTGAGTAAAATAGAAGGACAGGTTAAAGGTATCCAGAACATGATAAAAGACGATAAATATTGTGTCGATGTTCTTGTTCAGGTAGCTGCCGCTCAATCGGCACTAAAAAAGGTGGGCGCCATTCTTCTAAAAAGCCATGCGGCCGGATGCGTTAAGAATGCCTTGAATACAGATAAACAGGATGAAATGTTGGATGAGCTTGTTGATACCGTTCTTAAATTTATGAAATGAGGTGAATATTATGCTGGAAAAAGCGAAAGTAACCTCTACGTATGACAATAATATGGCAAGGATAATGGTAATGAGAAACGAAATGTGCGGCAGCTGCAGCGAATGCCCGGTGAGTAAGGGCGAGGAATTTTATATGGATGTTTATAACGAAGCGAATGCCAAACTGGGAGACGATGTAGAGGTAGAGATGGATAATAATGATTTTTTGGGTGCATCCCTGATTATGTACGGGCTGCCGTTGGTGTCATTCATTTTAGGTGTCATAATAGGCTATTTTATTTATCCGATATTTGGATTGAGCAAACCTAATGAAATACTCGCCATGCTGTTGGGATTTATATGTACCGCCATTACTTATATGATGATTCGTCACTTTGAACCACGGTTAAGAAAGGGCAATAGATATAAACCGGTTATTAAAAATATTATTTAATAGCGCTATGCGCTATTTTTTTTATTGACAATTATTTTATATGAGGGGATAATTTAACTTGGTACATAATTTGAACATAAATTGTATAGCATTCTAGTAGGAGGTAGTACATATATGAAAAAAACATTTCTTCTTTTGTTAACAATCATTCTTTTAGTTACCGGTTGTGGTTTCGGTGCCGGTAAAAACGATGAGTCAAAAGACAAAGGCAATGTGCCGGCTGAGGATTTAAATCCGGGTGAATATCCGTCCAAGACCACCGGGATATCCGATACGCTACCTGGTGATCGGCTTTTTGCGGTGATTGTGGAGAATACTCCGGCGGCCAGGCCGCAATCCGGCTTGATTGACGCCGATATAGTATATGAAGCTCTTGCAGAGGGCGGCATTACCCGTTTTCTGGCGCTGTATAATAACACATATCCTGCGAAGGTGGGCCCGGTAAGGAGCGCACGTCCTTATTTTGTACAATTGGCCAAGGGATGGGGAGCGGAATTTGTGCACGTGGGTGGATCTACCCAGGCATATTCGGATATTAAAAGGCTTAGCCTGGGAGATTATGATGCCATGCACATAACAAAACCGTTCTTTAAAGATAAGAGCAGGAAAGATCCCCATGCCACATACATGGCTTTAGATAAGCTGCTGAAAATGAATAGGGTTTCAAACGGTTATGATTATCAGCTTAAGTTTAATACAGATGGCAAAAAAACCAATGAGATAACCACGGTGGAAGTGCCGTATAACAGTTCTTTTGATATAAGGTATACATATGATGAACAAAACAAACATTACATGAGGTATATAAACGACAAGCCTCATACAGACAGGGAAAGTGGCAAGCAGCTCTATGCCGACAATATAATCATAGAGTTTCACACAAAAAGAGTACTTGATGATGAAGGCAGACTGGAAATAAACATGGCCGGCCAAGGTGATGCGGTTATTGTCAGTGGCGGCAGAGAAATAAAGTGCAGGTGGGAGAGGTCCGGCGATTCTTCACCGGTCAAATATGTCGATGAAAACGGCTCGCAGGTTAAATTAAATCCGGGTAAGACATGGATCAATATTGTTCCCAACGGGCTGAATGTTAACATTGAATAAACGAATAAAAAATAATTCAAGGGGATGATCATATGGATCTCTTTGAGTATTCAAGACAAAAGAATGCAAAAAAAACAATGCCTCTGGCAATGAGGGTAAGGCCGCAGAATATCGACGAGTTTGTCGGTCAGGAACATATTTTAGGCAAGGGCAAGGTTTTAAGGAGAGCGATTGAAGCAGACAGACTCACCTCACTTATACTGTATGGGCCGCCCGGAACGGGCAAGACTACGATCGCCTATATAATAGCCCACACAACAAAGTCGCATTTTGAGAGGATGAATGCCGTAACATCCGGCGTAAGCGATGTAAAGAAAGTCATAAAGGAGGCTGGGGACCGGCTGGGCATGTATAACAAAAAAACAATAGTATTTATAGATGAGATACACAGGTTCAATAAGGCACAGCAGGATGCACTCCTGCCTGCAGTGGAGGACGGCACGATAGTCCTTATTGGCGCAACGACGGAAAACCCGTATTTTGAGGTCAATAGCGCCTTGATATCCCGTTCCCTTGTGGTAGAGCTTAAAAAGCTTACTGATAATGATATAATCAAAATAGTGGAAAATGCGATAAATGACGATCAAAAGGGTTTAGGAACTGCAAACATAAAAATAGATAATGATGCGATAAACTACCTGGCCCATGTAGCCGACGGTGATGCCAGGGTTGCTATAAATGCGCTGGAGCTCGCTTATCTTACGACCATGCCGGACGCAGACGACGTTATCCGAATAGATAAAGAAACCATTGCTGACTCCGCCCAGCATAAGATACTTAAATACGATAAAAAGGGTGATAACCACTATGATATCATCTCGGCCTTTATAAAGAGTATGCGCGGTTCAGACCCGGATGCTGCCCTGTATTGGCTTGCACGTATGATTGACGCCGGGGAGGATCCCAAGTTTGTAGCCCGAAGGATTATGATATGTGCCTCGGAGGATGTTGGAAATGCTGACCCTCAGGCGATTATGGTTGCAACAGCGGCATCCCTTGCAGTGGAGCGGATCGGGATGCCGGAAGGTAGGATAATATTGGCACAGGCAGTTATATATGTTGCCTGTGCCCCTAAAAGCAATGCAGTCATTATGGGTATTGATTCAGCCGGTGCAGATGTAAAAGAAAAAAACAGCGGAGAAGTTCCAACTCACCTTAAAGACGCCCACTATGACGGTGCGGGCAAGCTGGGACACGGCATCGGATATAAGTACGCCCATGATTTTCCCCATCACTATGTAAAACAGCAATATTTGCCTGAGGGATTCGAGGGAAAGAAATATTATGTGCCGACAGATCAGGGATATGAGGCAAAAATAAAGAATTGGCTTGAATTTCTGAAGTCCGGTCATTGACTATACAGGCTATATATGATATCTTTTAATTACAATTCCTAGTATATTAGTAGGTATTAAAAGGTGATGTTTAAGGTGAGATTATCTACAAAAGGTCAGTATGGGCTCAGAGCTATGTTTGAACTTGCTGTCAATTATGGGCAGGGACCCCTTTCACTGAAGGTTGTTGCTGGCAGGCAGCTGATATCCGAGCATTATCTGGAACAGCTCATCGCTACCATGAGGAAGGCCGGACTGGTAAAAAGCACGCGGGGTGCACAGGGTGGATATACGCTTTCACGGCCGCCAGCTGAGATTACGGTGGGTCAGGTGATAAGGGTGCTAGAAGGTCCGTTGGCTCCTGTTGAATGTGTTATAGATGACAATGAGCAGGTGTGTGACAGATCTGGTTACTGTCCTACGCGGATTATATGGAAGAAGATGAAAGACAGTATTAACCAGGTGGTTGACTCCATAACCTTAAAGGACATGGTAGACGACTTTATGAAAATGCATCCGGACAGGATAAGTATTTCTTAATATAATAGGTGGCGAGTTTATAACAATGATTTATCTTGACAATGCGGCGACGACAAGGCTGGCACCCGAGGCCTTAAAGGAAATGACTCCTTATTTTGAAGAGTATTATGGCAACCCATCCAGTATATATTACTTCTCTTCCGTATGCAGGGATGCCCTGGATAAATCGAGGCGGAGGGTAGCTAATGCTATATCCGCCCAGCCGGATGAAATATATTTTACCAGCGGGGGAAGTGAATCCGACAACTGGTCTTTGAAGGGCATTGCATCTGTGCTTAAGGGAAGGCATATAATAACCACATCCATAGAACACCATGCGGTTTTAAATACTGCACGGTATTTGGAGAAAATGGGATGCAAGATTACTTATGTTCCCGTTGATAAAAACGGAATGGTTGACCCTGATGATATAAAGAAGGCTATAACCGGCGACACCATTCTCATCTCTGTTATGTATGCAAATAACGAGGTGGGAACGATTGAGCCAATAAAGGAAATCGGCCGGATAGCCCGGGACCACGGGATATATTTTCATACCGATGCTGTACAGGCCGTAGGGCATATTCCCATCGATGTGGATGAAGATATGGTGGACCTCTTGTCCATGTCCGCCCATAAATTTAACGGGCCGAAGGGAGTAGGAGTACTTTATGTAAGGAAAGGCACGGATATACACCCGCTTATACACGGCGGTTCCCAGCAAAGAAACCGCAGAGCGGGAACAGAAAATGTTCCAGGAATAGTAGGGATGGGATGTGCCATAGAAAGCGCGGCCGACGGGCTGGATGAAGAAAGAAAAAAGATAACTTCTTTAAGAGACGAGATGACTTACAAAATCTTCGCATCCGTAGATTCTATCAGACTTAACGGTCATCCGGACAAAAGGTTGCCCGGAATAATCAATATAACCATAGATGGGGTAAGCGCGGACACACTTCTGGTTAATATGGACATGGCGGGCATATATATTTCCAACGGCTCGGCTTGTACGGCAGGATCGCCGGAGCCGTCTCATGTTCTAATGGCTATGGGACGGTCGCCAGAAGAGGCTGCTTCTTCCATCAGGATCTCTATAGGAAGATATAACAGCACTGCGGAGATTGATAAGGCTGCCCGCGAACTGATGGGGATTGTATCTAGATTAAGAAGCATGTGAATTTTATCAGTTTAACTACGGGATGAGTGTACACCGGAATCAAGAGGTGGGAAATGAATACGAAAAGAGTTTTGCTGGGCATGAGCGGTGGGGTAGACAGCTCTGTTGCCGCTTATATTTTAAAAAAACAAGGTTATGAAGTAATAGGTGTTACAATGCAGGTATGGCCGGACAAGCCTGAAGAAAGAACGGAGAGGGAAGGCGGATGTTGTTCTCTATCCTCTGCGGAGGATGCACGGAGGGTTGCATCTGCTTTAGGCATCAGGCATTATGTGCTTAACTTCAAGGATATATTTACAGAAAAGGTCATAAATTATTTTATTGACGAATATGTTCACGGCCGTACACCTAACCCATGTATAGCTTGTAACAGATATATAAAATTTGATGCTCTGCTGAAGAAGGCATTGGAACTGGATGCCTTTTATGTTGCTACTGGACATTATGCCAAGATGGATCATGATGACTCTACAGGAAGGTATTTTATCCGGAAAGCACGGGACAACAATAAAGATCAGACATATGTACTATACAGTTTAACGCAGTATCAGCTTGCACACTCGCTTTTCCCTCTGGGCGAGTATAGAAAGCCTGAAATCAGGGAAATAGCCGGGGAGCTGGGTATGCGGGTTGCAAATAAGCCGGATAGTCAGGAAATATGTTTTGTAGAAGACAATGATTATGCAGGCTATATAGAGAGAGAAGCAGGGGAGAGACTGCACCCTGGCGATATAGTTGACAGAAACGGAAACGTCTTGGGAAGGCATAAGGGCATAGCTTATTACACCATCGGTCAGAGGAAGGGTTTAGGTATTTCTGCCGGGCGCCCTCTTTATGTTATTTCTTTGGACAGTGAATCAAACCGGGTTGTGGTAGGTAGCAATGATGACCTCATGGGTGACACCCTTATAGCTGAGGATACCAACTTTATGCCTTTTGATACACTGGATGGAGAGATGGCCGTAGATGCAAAGATACGCTATAAAAGTACCGAAAGTCCAGCTTTAATAAACCCGCTGGAGGATGGAAGAGTAAAAGTAAAATTTTTCAAAAAGCAAAGGGCAATAACGCCAGGCCAGGCAGTTGTTTTCTATGATGGTGACATTTTGGTAGGCGGCGGTACCATATCAAAAAAGTAGCATCCTTATGTATGAATTCCATAAAATAAAGGTAAAATAAATTATATAAAAATATAAAAAAGGGGAGTATAAGTTGAGGGGATTTAATGCCCTCTTTAAAAAAGAAGTAGTTTCTTTAAAAGATAACAGAATTATAGGTAGTCTGAAGGATATCTGCTTTGACTATGACGGCCGCCTTATAGCGATAATTATTAAGAGCAAAAATGTACTAAATACTGACAGAATATATAAAACAAACAATGTAAAGAGTTTTACTAAAGATTGTATAGAACTTAAGGACGCCACAAGTTATGAAAAAAAATTAGCGCAGGAGTTTTTATTTGCAGGTGACGTTATTGGATTGGTTGTCAGGTCGAGGGATCAGATTTTGGGTATTTGTGACAATATATACTTTAACTTTAGAGACAGACGTGTCACCGGTATTAGCATGAGTAAAGGATTTTTGCTTGATGTATATGATGGCACGCAGATAATACCCTTTGAAGATCTAAAGGTCAATAAAAAGTTTATTTTATGTCCTCCTCAAAAAAAATTAAAAGTATATAATGGAGGTATTAGGAATATCCTGAAGAGGGAGGAGTAGGAAATGAAAAAGCTTACAAAAGGCCTGATTTTAGGAACTGCTGTGGGTACTGTGGCAGCCCATACGATAATGCCGGCTATTATCGGAAAGAGAAAAAAGAAAGGGTTGCTTAAAAGAGGCAGAAAGTTATACCATAGAATAGTGGATATAATGGATTAAATAGGTGTGGGTGCATAAAAAGGCAACTTTTTATGCACCTTTTCAGTACGGTGACAAACTAAGGAGAATAAATGTGGGATATAATAATGTAAAAAAAATTATTAAATATCTTATTATCATTATATCGGTTATACTGATATTTACTTTCAGAAGTAAACTCATAAGTGTTTTAACTCCGTTCATCTTGGGAGTTCTTTTAGCGTATATTATATATCCCATAACAGAGTATTTTGAGAAAAAAGATGTGGGCAGAAGCCGCAGCATATTAATTACATTTACAATTATATTAGCGGTTTTATTGGTTGCCCTTTGGCTTATTACACCGCATATAGTTGCAGAGCTCAAATCATTTACAACCGAGCTGCCGGAAATAAGAAATAATCTAAGCAGAGAAGTGGATGCCCTGGAGGGCAAATTAAATTCAATCCCTGGAATCAATAAGGCTATTAATAGGATATATACCAAATTAAACAGCACCTTTACAAACGAGCTTAAAAAGCTACCAAATAAACTGAATGCACTTTTCTCATCTTTTCTTAATTTCATATTGTCACCGATAATTGCATTTTATATATTGAATGACAGGGAAAAAATATATACTGATCTTTATCTTTTAGTACCTGAAAGAAACAGAAAAACAGCAAAGCTGATAGTATCGGATGTGGACAAGGTCGTAAACGGCTATATAAGAGGTCAGTTTTACATAAATTTGTTTGTTGGATTATTTACATCCATCGGCCTACTGGCTCTTCATGTAAAACTTGCCGTATTATTAGGGATATTAACTGGAATTTTTAATTTCATACCATATTTTGGACCTATAATAGCCGCCATACCAACGGTTTTTATGGCTCTTTTAGATTCTCCCCGCAAGGCACTATATGCGCTTATTATATATCTGGTTGTTCAGGAAATTGAGAGTGCAGTCATCTCCCCAAGGATACTCGGCGAAAATGTAGGGCTGCATCCTCTTATGGTTATGTTCCTCATAATTTTTGGTCAGGAATTTTTTGGTATTTGGGGGATGCTGCTCTCAGTACCTTTGGCTGCGGTTATACGTGTTGTGCTCATACGCATAGCACAGATTTAGAATACAGAGGACAGATGATAGATTACAGATGATAGATTACAGATGATAGATTACAGAGCTGAATGTATCTTTAGCAAATAAGGCTGCGAAGTCCATTGACAGCTTTCAATATATTTTGTATAATTAAAGACATCACAAAAGCAATGATGAGAAATAACCGAGAGTGATATCGCCTTGCAGAGAGGAAACGGATGGTGTGAGTTTCCGGCATACCTATCGGAAGCCGTCTCAAAAGCCGCGCAGATGAAAAGAGTAATCTGCGACGGGGCATGCCCCGTTATCAATCAAGAGACCGTATGGTAAAATAGGGTGGTACAGCGAGATATTCGCCCCTAAAACATATAATATGTTTTAGGGGCTTTTTTTATATTACATACAAAGGAGGATTTATAATGGAATGGATGTCAACGGATGATATAAGAGAAAGTTTCTTGAGTTTTTTTGAGAGACAAGGGCATAAGAGATTAAAGAGTTTTCCACTTATTCCTCATGATGATAAGAGTCTTCTTCTGATAAATGCAGGCATGGCTCCCCTTAAACCATATTTTACGGGTAAAGAGCAGCCGCCGAGTAAAAGAGTAACAACTTGTCAGAAATGCCTCAGGACTCCCGATTTAGAAAGGGTGGGCAAGACAGCACGGCATGCCACATTTTTTGAGATGCTGGGTAATTTTTCTTTCGGAGATTATTTCAAGGAGGATGCCATACCCTGGGCCTGGGAGTTCGCTACGAAGTGTCTTAAACTCCCGGGGGATAAGATATGGGTTACGATTTATGAGAATGATGACGAGGCATTCGAGATTTGGAATAAGGTTGTCGGCATACCCGAGGAAAGGATAGTCAAGCTGGGCAAGGATGATAATTTTTGGGAGATCGGATTAGGTCCGTGCGGTCCCTGCTCCGAACTGTATTTTGACAGAGGCGCCGACAAGGGTTGCGGCAAACCGGATTGTAAACCGGGATGTGATTGTGACAGGTTTATGGAGTTTTGGAATCTTGTCTTCACGCAGTTTGATAAGGATGAAGCGGGTAATTATAACAGGCTTCCCCATCCTAATATAGATACAGGTATGGGTCTGGAGAGGATTGCAGCAATAATGCAGGACGCAGACAATATCTTTGAGGTGGATGTACTTAAGAATATTATGGACAGCGTGCTAAAGTCAAGCGGTAAAAAATACAACGAGAATGCCAAACAGGATATCAGCTTAAAAGTGATTACCGATCATATAAGAAGCATGACTTTCATGATAGGCGACGGGATATTGCCATCCAATGAGGGACGCGGTTATGTCCTCCGGAGGATATTGAGGGGCGCTGCTCGGCACGGCAAGCTTCTCGGTTTAAATGAGCCTTTCTTATATAGGTTGGTTGATAGGGTTGCCGAGGTATATAGGGGTGTTTATCCTGAGCTTATGGAACGTCGCGGATATATTAAAAAAGTTGTTAAGATGGAAGAGGAAAGATTTGATGAAACCATCGACCAGGGTATAGGCAGGCTGCAGCAATATATGGACAGAATGAAGTCCGAGGGCAGGAAGGTACTGTCCGGGGAGGATGCCTTTAAACTCTATGATACCTACGGGTTTCCGCTGGATCTTACCAGGGAAATGTTGGAGGAAGAGGGCCTGGATGTGGATGATGACGGATTTAATGACGCTATGACCGTACAGAAAAAGAGAGCCCGGGCCAATAAAATGGAAGACGGTTCACTGTGGGCTAACGATGAAATTATGGATGAATTAAAGCTGTATTCTACGAAATTCACAGGATATGAGAAGTTAAATACCGAGGGCCGGGTGCTGGCCATAATAAAGGATAATGAACTTGTTTCCCATGCGTCAGAGGGTGAAGATGCAGCAATCCTGCTTGACGAGACTTCGTTTTATGCGGAGAGCGGCGGGCAGATTGGAGATAAAGGCAGAATCTATAATGACAATGTAAAGATGGAAATAACTGATTGCCGGAAGATAGGGAATAAGTTTATTCACATTGGAAAAATAAAGAAAGGCATAATGAGTGTGGGTGACGTAGTAAACACCGCTGTGGATAAGGTATTAAGGATGGATATGGCGAGGAACCATACTGCGACACACCTCCTTCAAAGGGCGTTGCAGGAAGTTTTGGGTAGCCATGTGCATCAGGCGGGTTCCCTGGTGACTCCCGACTACCTGAGATTTGATTTTTCTCATTACCAGGCCATGAGTGATGAAGAAATCAAAAAGGTGGAGAAACGGGTGAATGAAATAATTTATGATAAGCTACCCGTAAAGGTGAGTGAGACCACCCTCCAGAAGGCTCAAGAAATGGGCGCAATGGCCCTCTTTTCAGAAAAATATGGTGATACGGTGAGGCTGGTAAAAGTAGGGGACTATAGTTTGGAGTTATGCGGCGGTACACATGTGAATAATACATCGGAGATAGGTATATTTAAAATAATGTCGGAAGGTGCCGTGGGTGCTGGCATGAGAAGGATTGAGGCTTGTACCGGACCTAAGGCATATGAATACTTAAGCAAATACAAAGACGCTTTTATTTCTCTCGCCGGTTTGCTCAAGGTGGGTGAGAGTGATGTGAATGACAAGATAAACGAGATGACTGCTGCGCTCAAGGAAAAAGACCATGAGATAGAAAAATTAAAGCAGCAGTCTATGAACCTGTCAGCAGAGGAATATACTAAAGGAGCGGTTGATTTAAAAGGTATTAAGCTTTTAACTTTGAAAAAAGACGGGTATAATAAAAAAGACCTGCGGAGCCTGAATGATACCTTGAAATCCAAGCTGGGTAGCGGCATTATTGTGCTTGCCGGTATTGAAGACAAAAAGATAAACCTGGTTGCCAGTGTATCCCGGGATGTTATAGACAAGGGCATAAAGGCGGGAGATATCGTAAAGAAGGTATCCGCAGTGCTGGGAGGAAACGGTGGAGGAAGGCCGGATATGGCCCAGGGCGGTGGCAAGGATAAATCCAGGATAGATGAGGCTTTTGGTTTATGCCGCAGCTACATTGAAGACAGTTTAAAATAGAGAGGCATTCCTCTCTGTTTTAAATTTAAACTTGAATTTTCTTGTATTTAGTTGGCTTTTGTATATCGGAGTAGGTATTTCGCACTATTTTTATATTTAATTACTATTACATAACGTTAAAATATGGTACAATGAAACTGAAGCGGAGGTGTTTATATATGGCTGATAATCAGGATACCATGAAATACAGCATTGATAAGGTTAAAGCGGATCAAGCCAGGGAGATACTCAGGGAGGTATATAAAGCCCTGAAGGAGAAAGGTTACAATCCTATAAATCAAATAGTCGGTTACCTTTTGTCCGGTGATCCAACTTATATTACCAGCTATGGCAATGCAAGGGGGCTAATAAAGAAGCTGGAAAGAGACGAACTGGTGGAAGAATTGGTGAAATATTATCTGCAGGCGAAGAATTAGATGATATATAACCTCCTTAAAGGCACCGACATAAAGGTGTCTAAGGTTTGTTTCGGGGCGCTTTCCATCAGCCCGCTGCAGAGTGATATGACCCGCAGGCAGGCGGTGGATTTACTTGCATTTGCTTTTGATCATGGTGTTAATTTTATAGACACAGCGGAAATATATGATAATTATGATATCATATCCGAGTTTCTGGATACCTGCCGCCCCGCTAATGCTGTAATTACTACCAAGTGCTATGCATATAATGCGGAAATGGCTGAGAAGAGTCTAACGAAGGCTTTGAAGGCTCTGAAGAGAGACTATATAGATATATTCATGCTTCATGAGCAGGAAAGTATATATACCTTAAGAGGCCATGCCGAGGCCATTGAGTATTTCATGAAGGCCAAAGCAAAAGGGTATATAAGGGCCTTTGGTATTTCAACGCATACGGTGGATGCAGTAAGATCGGCTTCTCTTATGAACGAGATCGATGTGATTCATCCAATAATAAACATGGACGGCGTAGGTATACTGGGCGGCGGCAGGGATGATATGATACGAGCCATCAAGAGAGCAGGGCAGGAGTTCGGCAAGGGTATATATGCCATGAAGGCCCTGGGAGGCGGGCACCTTATTACTCAGCCCCAGAAAGCCATTGATTTTGTTAATTCCATTAATGAGGTATCATCCATTGCTATAGGTATGCAGTCGGAGGATGAGGTGACGGCTGATATTGATATGGTACTAGGCAACGATGTTCCCGGGGATGTTAAGTCTCGGCTCAATAAACAACCGCGCAGGATCGATATAGAAAAGTGGTGCGATTTATGCGGGGCGTGCGTTGACAGATGTATTCAAAATGCACTAAGCATAGAGGGTGACAGTGTTAAAGTGGATATGACAAGGTGTAATCTTTGCAGTTATTGTGTGGGTGTGTGCCCACATTTTTATATAAAGGTGGTGTGATATTGAGGACACTGGGCATCGACCTTGGGGATAAAACCATAGGCCTGGCCATAAGCGACCCTTCCGGTATTTTGTCTCAGCCGGTCAAGACTGTAAGAAGGATTGATATTAAGCGGGATATGGATGCCATAAAACATGTGATAGATGAATACAATGTGGTAAAGATCGTTATCGGGCTTCCGCGGAATATGAATGGAAGCATTGGACCACAGTGCGAGAAAACACTCCAGTTTGCAGATACACTAAGGGGTACGATAGGCCTGGAGGTTGTTTTATGGGATGAAAGGCTTACCACCGTGCTCGCGGAAAGGGCTCTTCTGGAGGCAGATCTAAGTCGTAAAAAGAGAAGAAAAGTAATAGACAGTGTAGCGGCCTCAATCATACTGCAAAGTTATCTTGAAAGCCGTAGCTAAATTTGTATAAAACTTCAATGTTGACATATATTAGTATGTATAATACAATGACAATATCATGTTAGAAGCGAGGTGTAAAGCCAATGGAAGATGAGACTATAATTCTGTATGATGAGGATGGCGAAGAGCAGCGTTTTGAGCTTATTGCGTCACTTTCCGTAGAGGATAAGGATTATGTGGTGGTAAGGCCGGCTGATGATGAAGACGGTGAAGACGGCTACATCCTGCGGGTTGATAAAGATGAAAATGGAGAGGAAATATTTTTAGGTGTGGAAGACGATGACGAATTTGATATAGTTGTGGAAGCATATAATGAGTTGATGGACGATTATGATGAAGATGAGTATTATGATGAAGACGACGATGATGACGGTGATTTGGATTAAAAGTGCTCTTTAATGAGCACTTTATTATTATGGGTAGGACCCTGCTTAGCATGTGCTTTGTTATATGATACCTCTAAAGTAGATAAGGTAAATAACCAAAATCTGCAGTAGAAGGAAAGACATCTGCTGTTGGTAGAGATAAGCGTTGTGGCAATAGATATACTCTAGATTGTTTTGAAAATCAAGATGATAAGATCTATTTAAGCAGGTTATAGACTATTTAGCACAATTATG
>DHDL01000035.1:68453-70379 GCA_002399345.1 Thermoanaerobacterales bacterium UBA4877 | reverse complement strand
GAGGAATGGGACCTGTGTTAGCTGGAGTAATTTTTTAATTAATGTAATATCATTTTGCGTTATGTCTAATATAAACCCTGCTTGACAAAGCTTTACGTGTATGTTAGTATTAATTAGAAATGATGTCTATATGCAGGGATATCGTGTATAACCGGGAATATATTGTGCTTTAATTTTCAGGATTGATTATGGATATAAAACATGTTTAATTTATAAATGAAAGTGCTACGCCGGGTGTTTACGGCGTTTTTTTATTTATTGACAAAGAAAGCTGATAACGTATTCAAAAATTATGAGATATTCTTATACTTTTTTGGTATAATAGATACTAGTGCATGTTGACCGTTGTTTTATTTGAAAATAATATATGAATTTTATAGCGCATGCTATTTAAGTGTGGGTGTTATAGATGGATATCCGGATTAAGGGACATAGAAAAATAAAGGGTAACATAGCTATGCCCGGAGATAAGTCTATATCCCACAGGTCGGCTATAATAGCTTCAATCGCAGATGGAATTACAGAAATTGATGGTTTTTCAGATGGTCGGGACTGTCTTGATACCTTGATATGTCTGAAAAACCTCGGCTTAAATATAGATAAAAAAGAAAACAAGGTAATAATTTATGGAAAAGGAATGCATTTAAAAAGGCTTTCCAGCAACCTTTATGCGGGAAATTCCGGTACTACAGTGAGATTGTTATCCGGCATACTAGCCGGACAGGCCTTTAGCTGCGTTATTGATGGGGACGAGTCTCTTAAAAAGAGGCCGATGAATACTTTGGTTAAGCCTCTCTCGCTTATGGGTGCACATATAAATTTGAATGAGGGCAAGCTTCCCCTCAGGATAGAGGGCGGATGCCTCAAGGCTATAGACTATCGCATGCATACGGCGAGTGCCCAGGTAAAATCAGCACTGCTTCTGGCCGGGTTGTATACGGATGGTCCCAGCAGGATAACCGAACCGTGTAAAAGCCGCAATCATACCGAGCTCATGCTTGAAAGCTTTGGCGCCCGATTGTATTCAAGCGGTAACAGTACTATAATATATCCTGCTAAAAAATTGACCGGGCAGAAGATCCAGGTGCCGGGAGATATATCATCCGCTGCCTTTTTTATAGCTGCCGCTCTTATTACCCCTGCGTCTAAAATATGCATCCGCAATGTAGGTCTTAACAAAACGAGGACCGGAATTATAGATGCATTTAAAGCCATGGGCGGCGATATAAAAATATCCGATTTAAGATATCAGTCGGGTGAGTTATCGGGTGATATCGAGGCTTATAGCAGCGCTCTTAAAGGAATATCGGTTGGCGGAGATATTGTACCCCGGCTTATTGATGAGATACCTGTTCTTGCTGTGGCGGCCTCCCTGGCGGATGGTATTACCGTAATAAAGGATGCGGGGGAGCTCAAGGTTAAAGAAAGCAATAGGATAGCGACCGTAGCTACGGAATTGGGCAAGATGGGCGCATGCATCAGGAAAATGGATGACGGGCTTGTCATATCAGGAGTGCGGCACCTTCACGGATCCATGGTTGATAGCCACTGCGACCACAGATTAGCTATGGCGCTGGCGGTAGCCGGCCTGGCCAGTGATGGCGTTACATGTATACGTAACTTTGGGTGCTGCGGTGTATCCTTCCCCGGTTTTTATAAAACACTTAATTCGGTATGTGTTCAATAAATACAATGATTGAAAAATATAGATTTAGTTTTTATTGACATAATAAATTAATGGATGTTTTAGATACCATTATGGCAAACAGTAAGAGACACTATGGTGATAAAAGCAATTAATGAAGTACGGAAAATCACCCTGTAGCCTGAGAAACAGGGTATTTTATATAATTAATAAATATATTTCAGAGGTGAAACATAATACCAAAATCAAAAGCATTAAAACTAAGTAAAGACGAAAGCAAG
>DHDL01000035.1:63246-68347 GCA_002399345.1 Thermoanaerobacterales bacterium UBA4877 | reverse complement strand
AAAAGTAAGGAAAGGAGAAAGAATGTGACAACAAACAAAGCTTCAAAGATAAAGATCATACCTTTGGGCGGATTGGATGAGATCGGAAAAAATATGAACGTGATTGAATATAAGAATAAGATCCTTGTTATCGATTGCGGGATGGCCTTCCCGGACGATGATATGCTGGGGGTCGATATGGTCATTCCGGATTTTTCGTATCTTGTTAAGAACAAGGATAAGGTGTGCGGTGTGGTAATAACTCACGGTCATGAAGATCACATAGGGGGGCTGCCTTACTTCTTAAAACAGATAAATGTTCCGGTTTATGCAGCAAAGCTAACCCTGGGTCTGATCAGTAATAAGCTCAAGGAACACGGCATCCTTAAAGATACAAAATTAGTAGAGGTTAAATTAGGCCAGAGAGTAGATATTGGGCCATTTAACGTGGAGTTTGTTAAAATGGGTCACAGTATACCGGACGCAGCTGCGATAGCTGTTCATACGCCCATGGGAGTCATACTCGATACGGGAGATTTCAAGATTGATTACACTCCCGTTGACGGCCAGATAACGGATTTGGCCAGGCTGGCACAGCTCGGAGAAGAAGGTGTGCTTGTTCTCATGGCCGATAGCACGAATATAGAAAGACCGGGCTATACACCGTCGGAGAAAACAGTAGAGGCTGCATTTGACAGGATATTCCAGGCATCGCATGAGAGGATAATAGTTGCCTCATTTGCCTCTAATATACATCGGATACAGCAGGTCTTAAACTCCGCTGATAAATACGGCAGGAAGGTTGCTATTTCTGGCAGAAGTATGGTGAATGTGGTTGGTGTAGCACGCGATCTTGGTTATCTGGATGTGCCGGAAGGCATAATGATAGACTTAGATAGCATCAATGACTATGATGATGATAAATTAGTTATCATAACTACAGGCAGCCAAGGTGAGCCTATGTCGGCTCTTGCCAGGATGGCATATAATGAACACAAGAAAGTGGAAATAAGGCAGGGGGATCTTATTATAATCTCCGCGTCTGCAATACCGGGCAATGAAAAGACAGTGGCCAGGGTAATAAACCAATTGTTCAAAAAAGGAGCCAATGTCATATATGAACCCATGGATAATATCCATGTATCCGGACATGCCTGTCAGGAAGAAATGAAACTCATTCATCAGCTTACAAAACCTAAGTTTTTTGTACCTATTCACGGTGAATACAGACACCTGAGGCTACATGCAAAGATGGCAGAATCCCTGGGTATGTCACCCAAAAATATATTCATTGCGGATTTAGGGACAGTCCTGGAATTTACGCGGAATAAGGGTAAGGCAGTAGGATCGGTTACAGCCGGTAAGGTACTCGTGGATGGCCTGGGTGTAGGTGATGTCGGAAATATTGTGCTTAGAGACAGAAAGCATCTGGCACAGGACGGGTTGATGGTAGTGGTTATTACAATATCTAAAGAAAATGGTTCTATAATTGCTGGTCCCGATATAATTTCCCGCGGTTTTGTTTATGTAAGGGAATCTGAGGACCTTATGGACCAGGCAAAAAAGATTGTCAGGGAGGCCCTCTCTACTTGTGAAAAGGATGAGGTCACTGAATGGGCAACCCTTAAATCAACTGTAAAGGACTCACTCAGGGGATTTTTATATAATAAAACGATGAGAAAGCCAATGATTTTACCGATAATAATGGAGATATAGTTTAAAGACCGGGGTATTTCTCAGGCGTACCCGTCGGGTCTAATTTTATAAAAAACCAAGGAGGTCTTATCAGTGAATGTTTATGATTTGGCGCATGAATTGGCAAAGGCAATGGCCGATTCCGATGAATACAAAGGTTATCTTGAGGCTAAAAAAGTAGTTGAGGCCGATGAGACTAACTCAAAAATGGTCAATGACTTCCACAAGATGGAGATGGATGTAAACGCCAAGCAGGTAACCGGTCAGAAACCAACCGATGAGGAAATTAAAAAAATAAATGATATGTACCAACTTATATCTATGAATCAGACTGTTAAGGATTTTCTCGACAGTGAAATGAGACTTTCTACCATGATTTCAGATGTATTCAAGATAATTAACGACGCTATAGGGGAGGTTGCCGAATGAAGGTAAGGTACATAACTAAAGCGGCTGTTATTGCGGTATTATACGTGGTACTTACCTATGTTATGGGACTTATGAGTTTTAACCCGCTTCAGCTCAGGCTGTCCGAGGGGCTTACGATACTACCTTTAATTGAGCCTGCAGCCATACCGGGTTTGTTTGTCGGATGCATTTTGGCAAATCTGCAAAGCCCGTTCGGTATCATAGACATACTAGGTGGAAGCCTGGTGACATTGTTAGCTGCATTTCTTACCAGCAAGGCAAAGAATTTTTGGATGGGTACGCTTCCGCCTATAATATTAAATGCCCTTTTTGTATCAATATGGGTAAGCTATTTTGCGAAGACGCCTTATTTGATAACAGCTGGGGGTATAGCATTGGGTGAAGGTATATCCGTGATAGCCTTTGGCTATGTTATATATAATATATACAAAAGGATATCCAGTACCTATTTAAAATAAAGTTTTTTTGATATAATCAGCATAAGGGAGGGAGAGAACACATGAAGAAAAGATATATCCTTACCGTGCTGATTTTTTTTGTCGCTGTTTTAGCGGGCTATCTTTATTATCTTATGCTGCCTGTATCATCGGATTCACATTCTATGGTTATAGAAATTCCTAAACAGTCGGGCGTTAAGGATATTGCTGAGATTTTAAGCGACAAGGGGATCATCAAATCACCGGCGGCCTTTGAGGTGAAGGTTTGGCTTAAGAACAAGGCCGGCGTACTAAAAGCTGGTAAATATGCTGTGAGCCCCAATATGAATTTGAACGAAATAATAAAAAAACTCGAGTTGGGCGATGTGGTTGACGATACTATAAAGGTTACATTCCCAGAGGGTTATACCATAAGGGATATGGCATATAAATTGGAACGCTTGGGCATTGTTTCACATGAAGATTTTGCGGCGGCCGTTACCTCTTATGATACCTCGGTGTATGATTATCTTGATATACCTAATGACAGGTTTTTTAGGCTGGAGGGGTACCTTTATCCGGATACATATACCTTCAAGGTTGATGCCAACCCCAAAGATATAATAAACACGATGCTCACGAGGTTTAATGTAATTTATGAGAGCAACATAAAAGGCAACCTAGGCGGAAGAAAGCTGGAGGATGTCATGAAGGTGGCTTCGATGATAGAAAAAGAAGCGGTTATAGATGAGGACAGGTCCAAGATAGCTTCCGTAATATACAATAGGCTAAACAGGGGCATGAAGCTGCAGATAGATGCTACGGTGCAGTATGCTATCGGCAGCCATAAGGAGAACCTGACTTTAAAAGATTTAAATGTGAGTTCCAAATATAATACCTACAAGGTTGTCGGGCTTCCCTTAGGACCTGTTGCCAATCCGGGACTAAAATCAATAATGGCGGCGCTAAAGCCTGATAAAACAGATTATATATATTATGTGGCCAGGAAAGACGGTTCGCATTATTTTACAAAAAGTTATCAGGATTTTTTAAATCAGAAAAAAGTCTATAAGGAAGATAAGTGATGTTTGTACCGGATGAGTATGTATTTGATTATATAAACAAGGTTTCAAGCTTGGATGACGATAAACTGAAAAAAATAAGGGAACAGGTAATCGGTTATTCACCGATGGCCAGGGCGGGTGTGGACCGTTTTTTGGCATTTATGGTATCGCTGTTAAGGCCGGGCCGGATACTGGAACTTGGTACATTTATAGGTTATTCGGCCATATTAATGGCTACATATTCGCCGCACTCGGAGGTTGTGTCCGTTGAAATAAATTCCGAGAATTATATACGGGCTAAAGAAAATGTTAAGGATTCGGGCTGTAATAATATAAGGCTGATTTATGGTGATGCATTGGATGTGCTGAGGTATTTAGATGGCAGTTTCAGCTTTGTATTTATAGATGCTTCGAAGGGCCATTATAATGAATATCTAGACATTTGCCTTGATAAGATGCCGGAAGGCGGTGTTATAATAGCCGACAATGTACTTTTTGGGGGAAGAGTTGCAATGAGCGGGCCTATACCCCACAAGCACAGGACTATAGTTAAAAGGATGAGAGAGTTTATAGAGAGAATTATGGATGACGACCGGCTGTTTTCATGTATACTGCCGCTGGCAGACGGCCTGGCCGTGATCAGATACAAAGGAGACTAAAGTTATGAGCAAGATTGAACTGCTGGCACCAGCCGGTGATTTAGAGAGGCTTAAAGCGGCTGTCTACTATGGTGCGGATGCGGTGTATTTTGGTGGAAAAAGGTACGGTCTTCGGGCAGGCACCAACAACTTTACTATGGATGAGATTAAAGAAGGTGTTTCTTACGCTCACAAGAGAGGTAGGAGGGTGTATCTTACCCTGAATATAATTCCGCATAATGATGATCTAAAAGGTATGGGTAGATATATCGACGATGCATATGCGGCCGGCATAGATGCCTTACTTGTTTCCGATCCAGGGGTGTTTTCTTTAGTTAAGAAAGTAGCGCCGGAGGCAGAGATTCATATAAGTACACAGGCTAATAATACCAACTGGCGCAGTGCTAAGTTTTGGTATGACATGGGTGCAAAGCGGGTGGTACTGGCGCGGGAACTTTCTATAGATGAGATATCTGAGATTAGGAGTAAGGTTCCATATACGCTGGAGCTGGAAGCCTTTGTACATGGTGCTATGTGTATATCCTATTCCGGCCGCTGCCTGCTTAGTAATTTCATGACGGGCAGGGATGCGAACAGAGGGGAATGTACTCATCCGTGCAGATGGAAGTATTATCTGATGGAGGAAAAGCGCCCGGGCGAATATTATCCAGTCTTTGAGGACGAAAGTGGTAGTCATATAATGAATTCCAAAGACTTGTGTATGATAGAGTATCTGCCTGAAATCATCAGAGCTGGCGTAACCAGCCTCAAGATAGAGGGAAGAAACAAGGGCATATACTATGTGGCTGTAACTGTAAATGCATACAGAAAGGCGTTGGATGCTTATTTAAGTGATCCGGCTGGCTATAGGTTTGATAAA
>DHDL01000035.1:55452-63021 GCA_002399345.1 Thermoanaerobacterales bacterium UBA4877 | reverse complement strand
CCGGCCCGGTTATGATTTTATAGGCCTGGTCAGGAGATATGATAAAAATAAAGGAATGATACTTGTAGAACAGAGAAATAAATTTTTTGAAAATGAGGAAGTTGAGATCCTTACACCAGAGGGTGTATCTCCGTTTAATACAGGTGATATGTATGACGAAGATTTCAATAGAATAGAGTCGGCCCCGCATGCGCAGCAAATGGTTTGGATGCATTCAAGTAGAGAATTTGCAGAGTATAACATATTAAGACGTAAAGGGCATGACTTGTCGGTCTAAATTAAGCACCGGCGGAGGAATAATAGGCCCCCCTATCGGAGATAATATGGTTAATCTCAGGTGGGGGTATTTTTATGTCTTCAAGGATTCGGTTTATCTGTATATCTACAGTTATATGTTTTTCTTTGATTATATCACGTCTTTTCTATATACAAATTTATCAGGGAGCAGAGTATAAGGAGATGGCTGAAAGACAAACGTCTAAAGAAATTGTGTTAAACACAGGCAGGGGTGCCATACTGGACGGGAACGGCGTGCCTTTTACCGGCAGGAAAGTAAGCAATAAGGTGATAGCGGTCCCTGCACAAATTACCGATAAGAAGTTAGCAGCCGGTGTGGTATCCAAATTAAGCGGCCGGGATAATGTTGAACGTATTCTTGAGGAATCGGGCGACGACATACTTACATTTGATGTTAAGGATAAAGAATTATTAAAAATGATACAAGATTCTCTTCCACATGGTGTTTATATCTATCATGATAAGCAAAGATATACTCAAAACAGTTTGGCCCAGCATATAATAGGGTATATCAATAAAAACGGTACGGGAATGATGGGTATAGAAAAAGATTTCGATCAGGATTTAGGCAGCAGCAGCAAAAAAGTAATGAGGGTTTATAAAGACGGCTCCAATCGGATACTGCCGGGAATGGATGCAGAATTTGTAAACACCGGTGATGATGAGGGTTTTAATATACGAACTACACTAAACTACAGTATACAAAAAGCCACTGAAAGTGCAATGGATAAGTTCAAAGTAAACGGAGCCGTGGTGATTATGGACAGCAGCACTGGTGATGTACTTGCAATTGCGAGCCGGCCGAAGTTTAATCAAAACAACATAAATACAAGTCTTAAAAAAACAGATGCTCCCTTGATAAACAGAGCTGTAAACGGTTATCCCCCAGGTTCCGTATTTAAGACCGTAGTAGCGGCAGCTGCGATAGAGGAGGGTAAAGTCGGCCCGGATGACAAGTTTCATTGTAATGGCAGTATAAAGGTGAATAATGTCACATACGATTGTTATAACAAAGAAGAGCATGGAAATATCAATTTTGAGGAGGCCTATGCAAAATCTTGTAATGTTGCTTTCATAGAAACAGGCAGGAGGGTAGGCGGGGAAAAGATATTGGAAATGGCCAAAAGATTTGGATTTGGTGAGCCGGAACATATAGGAATTAATATAAACCAGAATGTACATTTGCCTCAAGAAAGCGAGACTACGGGTGCTGGCATAGGGAATCTGTCCATCGGTCAGGGCAGTCTTCTGGTATCGCCGCTGCAGGTTGCGGATATGACGTCGGTTATTGCAAATGGGGGTTATAGGTGTAAGCCTCGATTAGTTGACGCCATAGTTGATGACAATGGCAAAGTGTTAAGGAAGGTTACCAAAGGAGAGGGCTACCAGGCGATAGAACCCGAGGTTGCACAAAACCTGTGCAAAATGATGAGGCTTGCTGTATCCGAAGGAACAGGCAAAAATGCCGATGTGGATGGAATTGTGTCGGGTAAGACGGGAACAGCAGAATTCAATAAAGGGGAAAATATTTCTCATTCGTGGTTTACAGGTTTTTTTCCGTATAAAAAATCTAACTGTGTAATAACAGTGATAGCCGAAGGCGGAGGTGTAGGTGGCAAGAAAGCGGCAGAGATGTTTCATTATATAGCCGAAAATATTATTAAAATATCTTAGACATGCACAATTTTCTGACTGGATACATAATATTTAACTATCCGGTCAGGGGGTGTATTCTCTTTGATATTACCATTTTTTTTCTCCTTGATACCTTTGGTTGTATTTTCTTATACTTCAGGATATATTACCTGCAACAATTCATTTCCACAGGTCTTATCTTCTAAAGATGAAAAGTATTATTTGGAATGTATGAAAAACGGCGACCAGGAAGCAAGAAACGTACTAATTGAAAGAAATCTGCGCTTGGTTGCCCATGTAGTTAAAAAATACTCCACTAATAATAAGGATATGGATGATTTAATATCAATAGGTACAATAGGATTGATAAAAGCAATCAACACCTATGACGATACCAAAGGAACAAGACTTGCCACATATGCGGCCCGATGTATTGATAATGAGATACTTATGTCCATAAGATCCAATAAAAAGAAAAGGAACGAGGTGTATTTGCAGGATCCCATAGGCATTGATAAAGAGGGCAATGAAATCTCTCTCATTGACGTACTTGGAAGTGATGCGGATGAGATAAGCGATAAGGTGGAAAAGAAGATGCAAATAAGAAAATTGTACGAGAAATTGAACGGGTGCCTTAAAGACAGAGAGAAGAAGATAATTGAAATGCGTTATGGTCTTAATAACGATGCCAGTAAAACCCAAATGGAGATAGCGAAACTGCTTGGGATATCCCGATCATATGTATCAAGGATAGAAAAGAAGGCACTTATAAAACTTTCTAAAGAGCTCTCAAATTGATTGCAGGGCTTTCTTTTTTTGCTATAATTGGTATGGACACCGGAGGTGCATTAGATATGCTGTTATATCCTGATATTTATTTGGATTCTATAGATAAACTTGATATAAAGAAATTAAAAGAAATGGGTTTTGAAGCCCTTATTTTTGATATAGACAATACTATTATTGGATGGAATATCATGGTGCCCGATGAACGCAGCAGACGAATAATAAATGAGGCTGTGTCCGTGGGAATGAAGGTATGCTTTATTTCTAACGGTACAAAGAAACGAGTGGTGGAGTTTGCTTCCGCTCTGGGTGTTCCATATGTTTGTAATGCCGGTAAGCCGCTTAAGATTCCATACAGGAAGGCGTTAAAACTTTTAAAAGTCAATCCGCGCAAGGTTGCGGCCATAGGTGACCAGGTTTTTACAGATATAATCGGTGCAAACCGTCTGGGTTTCTTTACTATTTTGGTACAACCTATTTCGACAAAAGAAAATGAATGGACAAGGTTTGTAAGACGGTTTGAAAGGTTTGTATTGAATAAATATAGTAGAAATATCAAAAAGAATGATTTATGATGAAGGATATTTTACGAGAATTAAATTAACAGCTGGAGATAAATTCAAGAAGTTCGCATGGCATTATACTTTTCACTATACGTATTGGGCTGTCCTCTAAATAATTAGTTGGACAGCCCATTTCTGATAAAATATGAAATGCATTCTAACAAATTATAACATGGGTACAACAAATTATAACATAATATGACAATTTAAATGTAGACTGGTAACTTAAGTTGTAATAATAATAAAGGTAATAGTTGCATGAAGCACGATTATCAGGCATGTTTTAAAACATTAAATATCTAAAATCATTTTTGTGGCATAATTATTGCAATTAATATTTACAATTATAATTAAAATATTAATTTGGAGGTGGAAAAATGTTTAAAAAAAGAATAGCAGTTGTACTTATTTTTATTTCTTTAATTACAACATTAAGTAGCTGTGGCAGGCCGACATTTAATGAGGGTATTACGATTCGTGTTGGTCATGTATTAGCTCCGGATCACCCTTATACAGATGGACTTAAAATGTTTGCAAAATTGGTTTCTAAAAAAACAAATGGGAAAGTAACAGTTGATGTTTTTCATAGTTCCCAACTTGGTGACGAAAGGGACATGATAGAAGGGTTACAACTGGGGACACTTGAAATGGCATTGGTATCTACAGCACCATTATCTGATTTTACACAAAAGTTTTTGGCATTTGACTTACCATTTATTTTTAAGGATGCCGAAAGTGCAAGAAAGGTAGTAGATGGTCCGATAGGCAATGAATTATTCCAAGCGTTGGATGGGCAGCAGATTAAAGGGCTTGCTTATTGGGAGAACGGTTTCAGAAGTGTAACAAATAATAAAAGACCTATTGAGACGCCGGAAGATATGAAGGGTTTAAAGATAAGAACTATGGAAAATCCAGTACAGATGGCAAATTTTAAGTCTCTTGGAGCATCTCCAAGTCCAATGGCATTCGGTGAACTATTTACAGCATTACAACAAAAAACTATAGATGGGCAAGAAAACCCATTACCAATAGTCGATACATCAAAATTCTATGAGGTACAGGACTATTTATCTTTGACAGCAATGGGCAGTCATGGTGGAGCAACGGCAGAAGGGCAACTGCATGTATTAGATACATTAGGCATTACTGAAGAGAGTATGGGCTGCCCTATTGAATCAAGCATGGAGGTTGTTCAATTAGGATCAACTGAAAGTGGAGTTCCGGTATACTTTGATAAATATGCTTATTCATTAGATGGGATTGTTGTAGTAAACAGAGTAAAGCCGCACACTGACTTTGATTCGGATATTGAAAGCGGATTAACCAAAATGATAGCAGTAGGACTTGGTAATCAAAAAGGATGTTCCACAATGCATTCGCATGGATTAAGAAAGAGTATACCGGAATCAGCCAAAGTAACTATAGAGAAAGCAAATATTCTATTTGGTTTAGGTATAATTGAGAATGCTATGGACGAGACTTGCAAGCTAAAGGCTTTGCTACCGGAGGATTTTGAAATTGAAGAAAAAAAGTTACTTAGAGAAGCCAAGGAGACCATTCCAAGATTACCTATAGATGAACTAGATGTACTGGTGGTAGAAGAGATGGGTAAGATGATTAGTGGAACAGGCATGGATACGAAGGTTTTAGGAAGAATTAGAGTACAGGGCGAAAAGGAACCATTAAAACCCGTAATTAAAAAGGTTGTGGTTTTAGATTTAGCCAATAATTCATATGGTAATGCTTTGGGTATTGGATTAGCAGACGTTACCACAAAAAAGTTAGTGGATAGTATTGATTTTGAAGCCACTTATGCAAACATTATATCAACCACGTTTTTAGAAAGAGGCAAGATACCTGTAACAGTATCTAATGATAAGAATGCTATCATTGTGGGTTTAAATACTGTAGGAAATGTAAGTGCACAGGATGTGAAAATAGGTATTATCAAGAATACATTAGACCTTAAGGAAATGTATCTATCAGAAGGTGCAATAAAAGATACGGATAAATCAAGGATTAGGATAATTCGAAGCGGTGTTAAATTAATGTTTGATACAGATGGTAATTTAAAATTATAATTTTAAATTTAGGAGGGATAAGATGAAATTTAAGCATACTAAGTTGCCTGAGTTCATTAAAAAGATTACGGTAGCCGCATCAAAACATCTAGGGAAGAATTCAATTGAGATTAGAGGATTAGAGAATTTAAAGACAGCAAAAATGCAATCTCTGCGTACGGGTAGGATTGAGGAAGCGGTAGAAGAACTTGCGATGGACGAGAACACTGCAAAAGTTGAGGTTGCGGTAGTACCAAGGGTGCCAGAGACTATGCATACTGTTGTGATCAAGTCTGTTGATAAAAATGGAGAACCAAAGAAGGCCATACTTGAGGTGATTAATATACTTCATCCAACCGAAGAAGTAGAAATTGGTGATTGCCCTGAAGTGGATGATAGAAGGCCACCTTTAGGAAGACATTAATTAAGGAGAGGAAAATTTATGAGTAATATTAATATAAAATTGATAAAAGCGGGTTCTGGTAAAGATAATTTGGTGCCGATAAACACAGCATTTGTAGATAAGAAAGATATTGAAAAAGCAAATGTTACTGATGAAAAAGTTATATATGCTATCTCTAAAGAAATCAATGGCCCGGTTGGTATTAACATATTTGACATGGATGCCGTAACAACTACAAGCGATGGGATAATGGTTGAAGGTGCAATTGTTAAAATGGCTGCAGGGGATATGGGTAAGGTACACAAGGAATTTGGTATTCTCGAAATGGAATATATGGAAGTGACGGAGGAACTAATAGCGGATGAACCACATCTTCTTCAATGGAAAGAGAACTATAAAGGCAGAAAATTGTATAGAGGTCCAAACCCTAAGAAGAAATTAATTCCTGTTCATAATGCGGTTATGACCGGTAGGGCGGTTAATAACAACTCGGCAACAGAGATGATGAATACTGTGACTATGGATGAAATTCTATTGCCCATATTAGGACAATTAGAGATAATGAGAGGTGGAGATGTTTTATTAGGATATACCGGCGAGGTAATTTCTGTTGGGATTGGGATGACAGTTGCTGAAAAGTATGGTAGAGTATTTCCATATAGACAATTTAAGGCGGGACAGACTGCGCATGGTTCAGGTAAATATGCAAAGACTTTAAAAAAGAATATACCCATAATAGTTGCATCAAAACCTGTGTTGGCTAGAAATATTTTAAATGCACTTAAAATCGGGATGGTTCCAGGGCTTCATATAGGTTGTTCACCGGCAGTACTTGCCGTAGCTAAGGCTTTCGGTTCGGAAATTGCATTTGATAATATAGAAGAGAAAGCAATCATAGAGCTTGAAAGTGTCGGCGTTGATTTTAACGAATTAAGAAAACCTACAAGGGATTATAAAGATATACCTAATGGAGAATATGAAGGCTGTGCACGGGAGAGATGGCTTAATGTCCCTAAAAAAAATTAATATAATCCCGACTGGTGATGAAATCTTTAATGGGGTTGTAATTGATACAAATAGTACTGCAATTATGCAAATAATTCTGGAGAATTTTCCAAGATGCAAGATTACTAGAGAGAAACCAGTAATAGATGATGAGATTAAAATATTAGAAAAGATAAATTCTTGTGTTGAGAAGTCTAGCGATCTAATAATAATAATCGGTGGTTCAGGTGGGGGCTATAGATTTGATCCCACCTTGGCTAAAGATTATACTCATAGTGCAATAATACAGTATCTAAATAAGTATACATCCAGGGAGATATATGGTAAGAATGGTCATCTTTGGTCTAAAATAGTATTTGGTAAGAAAGATGCAACAATAATTACCAATGTCCCGGGGCCATACGTAGAAGCTANNCTACAAGGGTTTTGTCAGAGGATGAAATAATTAAGCAGGCAAATAATATAATTCCAGGTGTCATAAACCCGAGCTTATATAAGACGAGTGAATTAGCAATCCAAAAAACTATAGAAGTATAAAGGATGGTCTTATGGAAACAGGCATTATAGCATATGTAGATAAAGCTGTAGTTAAGATTAGCGGTTTAAAGGTTTCAGGGTTAAAACCGTATGAATTAGAAGAAAAGATTGAAGAATCTATAGACAGCAGGGTCCGGATAATCGGTGTTACCGGTGATTCTATAGATATGGATATCTATGGTATGGATAAAGATTCGGTATATAAAAATGAATCGGGTATAGTAAAAGCTATATCCATGACAGAGGGAATTACTGCATCAGATGTTATAAAAATCGATAGTGC
>DHDL01000035.1:49701-55381 GCA_002399345.1 Thermoanaerobacterales bacterium UBA4877 | reverse complement strand
CCCGGGGCCATACGTAGAAGCTAAAGCAGCGGCAATGGTATTGATAGAATCCTTAAAAAATGATGAAAAGGATATTAATGTAATTTGCGATAAGATGGCAAATGCAATACTATCAAAATATCCTTCCAAGGCAGGAATAAAATGTGTTATGGAACTATCCAATCATGGTCTAGGTCCAAGGAGAATAGCAAACGTATTAAATCGTAAGGGAATCGATATTAAATATTATCAAGTCGCTTATAGATTAAAAACAAAATAATTAATTGAATATTGTCAGAAGACAATAATGAAACCACGAAGGTAAATCCTTTTTAAAAAAGGCTTTTTCGTGGTTTTTTATTTTAGAAAGGAGAAGTATATGGAAGACATAATCCTAGCAAAATCCTATTTATTAGAAAATGATGTTAATTTTGTTTTGGCAAGGGATAATCAAATTCTTGTAGAATCTAGTGCACGAGGTATTGAACCAATATTTCAGTGGTATAAAGAAAATAAAGATTATTTTAAAGGCGGAACAGTGGCAGATAGAGTTATAGGGAAAGCTGCTTCTATATTTTTAATAAATGGAGGGATTAAATCACTATATGCGGTTTTGATAAGTGATATAGCTTATGAATATTTAACAGATAATGGTATTGAGGTTGAGTATTCAAAAAGAGTTCCTATGATTTTAAATAGAACGAAAGATGATATTTGCCCTATGGAGAAATTATCATCTGGTGTAGAAAGCGTAGATGAACTAATGTCAAGAATTGAGAAATTTTTTAAATTGCTAGACAAAAAAGAGAAAATATAATTGAATATTGGAGAGATTGTATTGCCAGAAGAGAAAGCTGGTAGGGAGAGGATGGAAACTATAGAAAATGACTTTTTCAGCTAAATAATATCAAAAAAATGATTTATGATGAAGGATATTCTACTTATTTGTCGAAGTATATAATATAAAATAGGACTATTTTCCATTAAGGAGAAATCATGGCAGAAAAAGATGTGGAAGAGACATTGCGTTCTAAAGGTATTATAAATGCAGACCAACCGAATGCGGCCATGGAGGAGCAGAAGGCAACGAGTAGGGAATTGAGTGAGGCTTTGGCACGCCTTAAATATGCACAGCCAGAGCAGCTGAGTAAGGTGCTTGAGTCTCAGCAGGGAATTTCCTATATAGACCTGTCACAAATATATATCAATGAGGATGCAGTAAAACTTGTTCCCTCCGGCCTTGCTAAAAGGCATAAGCTTATTCCCGTAAGAAAGGATTCTGATGGTTTGTGTGTGGCAATGGCCGATCCTTCGGATATCTTTGCTATAGATGATGTTTCTATAGCCACGGGTATGAATATCAAGCCGTTCATATCGGGATCTAAAGATATTTTTAAAGCTATAAACAGATTCTATGGGCGTCAAGAGGCTGAGAGTACCGTTAAAGATTTTGAACGGGAGTATAACATCAATGACAAGGATGATGAAGCTGTTTCTGATGATATTGCCAATGCCCCGGCTGTAAAACTTGTTAACCTGATAATAGAACAGGCTGCCGAGCGCGCGGCCAGCGATATACACATTGAACCTTATAAGGAAGATGTAAGAATAAGGCTTAGAATTGACGGCAGGCTGCAGGAGCTTATGAGGACAACCATAGATACCCTGGGGCCTATAATTACCCGTATAAAAATAATGGCTGATCTCGATATTGCACAGCAGCGTCTCCCCCAGGACGGCAGGACCGTAACCAATGTAAACGGCAGGGAGCTTGACATCAGGGTTTCGGTGATCCCTACTATTAACGGTGAAAAGGCTGTGCTCAGGCTTTTGGACAATGGTAATTTTTTAATAACACGGGACAAACTAGGTTTAAGCTCTGATGACTTAGGCGAATACTTGTCTTTTATAGAGCATCCAAACGGTATAATACTAATCGCCGGACCAACCGGTTGCGGCAAAACCACTACGCTTTATACAATGTTGGGCGAGATAAATGTCGAGGAGAAGAACATCATAACGATAGAAGATCCGGTAGAGTATACCATGCCGGGGATAAACCAGATACAAGTGAATGAAAAGATAGGCATGGGTTTTGCCAATATTTTGCGCTCTGTATTGAGGCAGGATCCAGATATAATAATGGTTGGGGAGATCAGGGATGAAGAAACGGCCGAGCTCACAGTTCGTGCCGCAATAACTGGACATCTGGTATTTTCTACTCTGCACACCAATGATGCGGCAGGCGCTGTGACAAGGCTTGTTGATATGGGGGTTAAACCGTATCTTTTGTCGTCTTCAATGGTCGGGGTGATAGCCCAGCGGCTGATAAGAAAGATTTGTCCAAACTGTAAGACTGCTTATGAAGCCGATGACGCTGAAAAGATGTTGCTTAAGTTACCAAAGGGCAGTAATTTTACACTTTACAGGGGACGGGGATGTGCGGCCTGCAATGGAACCGGCTATATGGGAAGACAGGGGGTATTTGAAATGCTACCTATTTCAAAAGAGATTAAAAGGCTTATAAATCTGGGGGCCTCGGAAGATGAGATAAAAGACCAGGCCGCCCGGGAGGGCAATCGCCTTTTAAGGGATAGCGCGCGGGAGCTGGTCTTAAACGGGGTTACCACACCGGAGGAGATGACACGAATTACATATGAAGATCAAGGATAAGGTGCCGCAGATTGATGACCTATTAACATACATGGTGAGTATAGGCGCATCCGATCTGCATCTGTCAGTGGGGATTCCGCCTGTCTATAGAGCAAACGGTTTCCTAAGGAAGGCGGACCTTCCTGATTTGCACCCGTCCGATACATTGAGCTATTCAAAAGCCATCCTGGACGACGGGCAGTTTGAGGTGTTGGATAAAACCGGGGAGGTAGATCTGGCTTATTCACTGCAGGATGCTGCAAGGTATAGGATAAACATATTCAGGCAAAGGGGGACATACAGCCTGGCGGTAAGGGCCGTGCCTCTACGGATTCCCACTTTAAAGGAGCTGGGATTGCCGTATGTGGTGGGTGGTCTAGCAGCGAAGCCACACGGCCTGGTGCTGATCACGGGACCAACCGGATGTGGGAAATCCACTACACTGGCGGCCATGATAGACAGTATAAACCACTCTAAAGCTTCCCACATAATCACGCTGGAGGATCCCATTGAGTATCTTTTTCGGCATGATAAAAGCATAATCGTGCAAAGGGAGATAGGAAGGGACACGCTGTCATTTTCAGGAGGTTTACGCTCAGCGCTGAGAGAGGATCCCGATGTTATATTTGTAGGGGAAATGAGAGATTTAGAGACGGTATCCACCGTGATAACGGCGGCTGAAACAGGTCAGCTGGTATTGTCCACACTTCATACCATAGGGGCGGCGAAAACCATAGACAGGATTGTGGATGTCTTTCCTCCATATCAGCAGAAACAGATAAGAGTGCAGCTGGCCGGTGTTTTGCAGGGCATTGTATCACAGCAGCTGCTGCCCAACGTGCAAGGGGACGGGAGGGTAGCGGCGGCAGAGGTGATGATAACAACACCCGCCGTCTCAAACCTTATAAGGGATGGCAAGACATATCAGATACAGTCAATGATACAGACAGGCGCCAAATATGGCATGGTATCCATGGATAATTCCATAGCCGGCCTATACACAGAGGGTAGGGTAAGCTGGGAAGAGGCCGCCATGTTCGCCATGGACCGCGAAAACTTAAGCGGGATATTAGATGCGGCAGGCGGGTGAGTATATGCCTTTATGTACATATCGATCCACAAATGAAAAGAGTATATCCTACACAAATTAATATATATGAGATTAGAGAGGAAGATACTAATTCTTATAATTGTGCTAGGCTATTTTATGAAATTTGCAGGTAAAATTATGTAGGACTTTAAAAAAATAAAAACAGGAGTGTTAAGGTTATAGTATGCCGATATTTTATTATAAGGCCAGGGATGAAGCCGGAAGGCTGATCACCGGTGAAATGGAAAGTGACAACATTAAGGAAGTTAAAAGAAATTTAAGAGGAAAAAATGTTTATCCTATCGACATAAATGCCAAACATCAGGCAAACGATATCCCGACAGTCCTATTTAGGCCGCGAATAAGCTCCGATACCATGGCGGTATTTTGTAGACAGTTTTCCACACTGATCCGTGCAGGTGTGCCGATAGTGACCTGCTTGAACATCTTAAGCGGGCAAACCGATAACCTCAAGCTTAGCGATTCACTTTGCGAGATATCTGACGATCTGCGCAGAGGCGTAACATTATCCGGTGCAATGAAAAGATATCCGCAGGTTTTTCCAACTCTGCTGGTTAGCATGATAGAGGCAGGTGAATCCGGAGGCAACCTGGATTTTATAATGGATAAAATGGCTGTGCATTATGAAAACCAGAGTGAAACTGGCCGTAAGGTGAGGTCTGCCGTTATCTACCCTGCGGTTGTGGCTTGTGTAGCCGCGGTAGTGGTGATATTCATTATGGCTTTTGTTCTTCCAGAGTTTATTGGTCTTTTTGAATCTGCAGGGGCTGTGCTTCCGCTTCCAACCAGAATACTTATAAATATAAGCAGCGTTATACGCAAATATTGGTATATATTTTTGGCTGCTGCCGGAGGAGTTTATGCATTTTTTAAATCTTATACATCCCGGGCAAAGGGAAGGGCATGGCTGGATAAGCTAAAGCTAACGCTACCTGTTATAGGAAAATTCAACAAAGAGATAATTACTGCCAGATTTACAAGGACACTGGGTATGCTTATAGAAAGCGGTGTGCCTCTTTTAAAATCCATTGCCATTACTGACAATATTATAGACAATTGCGTGGTAAAAGAGGCCATGAAGGATATTTCGGCCGATGTAGCCAAGGGTTCAGGCCTGGCCTGGCCGCTTAGGAAATCGGGCATATTTTCGCCCATGGTCTACCAAATGGTTGAGGTTGGAGAAAGTTCAGGCACACTGGATGATATGCTGTTTAATATTGCAGACTTTTTTGACCGAGAGGTAGAAGCAAGTACCACGCAGCTTACAAACATGATGGAGCCTGCACTGACCCTCTTTATGGCCGTAATCGTAGGATTTATAGTTATAGCCATAGCACTACCTATGTTTCAGATGATGAATCTCGTGGGATATTGAAGTCGTATGAAAATATATGATAAGAAAGAGGTGGATAAAATGTTGAATCGATCAGGTAAAAATCTTAAAGCAAATCAGCAGGGTTTTACACTTATTGAGCTTTTGGCTGTCATAGCCATACTCGGTATACTTGTCACCATAGCGGTACCTAATGTGGCGCGTGCCATGTCGCGGGCTAGAGAGGGGGCGGACAGGGCCACCGCACTTACCATTGCCAATGCGGCAAAGCAATACATAATAGAAGAAAATGAATTCCCGGGGTCGGGTGCGGTGAATGACAACCATGTTTTGGTGGCGGAACGTTATTTAGACTCGGTGCCCAAACCACAAAATAAAAAGGCGCAGACCTTTTTTCTAGAGGTTTCCGGTGATGATGAAAGTCCAGTTATTGAGGTCAGCTACGGTGAAGGCGGTAAGTTGTTATATCCTTATACTGAGGATAAATAATATTATATTCTTTATTTAGAAAGGGAAGAATGATTTATTTGATTGTCTTTGCGCTGGGTACTATTATAGGAAGTTTCCTCAATGTATGTATATACAGGATACCGAGAGGGCAGTCC
>DHDL01000035.1:36119-49502 GCA_002399345.1 Thermoanaerobacterales bacterium UBA4877 | reverse complement strand
GATATGATACCTGTTATTAGCTATATAACCCTTAAGGGTAGATGCAGATATTGTGGCGAGCATATAAACATAATATACCCTGTTGTGGAAGTAGCGGCAGGCTTAATATATCTTTTTACATTTATAAATTTAGGATATACATATCTTACGGTAAAATACATGATACTCTTTTCCGGCCTTATTGTAGTATTCTTTACCGACCTTAATGATGGGGTTATACCAGACGTAGTGCTTTTGTTTATGTTTACGGTGGGTTTTATTTTAAGCTGTATTTTTAGAGAAAACTTATTGGGTAACCTTGTGGGGTCTCTGCTTGGCTGCGGAGCTCTGTTTTTGATAGCTGTCATAGCGCCCGGGACAATGGGGATGGGGGATGTGAAACTTATGGCTGCTTGCGGTTGGTATCTTGGCGGCAGCCGGACGCTTTTGTCTCTTTTTTTGTCTTTTGTAATTGGTGGTGCAGCAGGGCTTATACTTGTGACAACCCGTAGGAGAAAAATGAAGGATATGATTTCATTCGGACCATTTTTGGCATTTGGTACATTTATATCGGCAGTTTATGGTTATGGCATAATTGATTTTTATCTGAGTATGTTTAAGCCATGAACGGCTGCCGTGGTTTTACACTTATAGAGATGATGTGCGTTATTGCAATACTGGGAATCATTTTATCTATATCATATCCTTCAATAGAGAGCCATGTGAAAGTCAAATCGGGGTTGAATACAAGGCTTTTAACCGAGCAGCTTTTGTTTGATATAAGATATGTAAGACAACAGAACATAAATGACGCAGGTGTAAAGTATACACTGTATCTATTCGATAATCACTATGTCATTAAAAAAAGTGGTGACAGACTGCCGGTTATATTAAAAACCGTGAATGTGCCCTACGGAATTACTCTTTCATCTAATATGGCCGAAATTAGTAGAAATGGGATTTACTTCAGTGCAACCGGTGCACCGAGCAGTGCCGGCAGTATATATATAAACAGAATGTATATAATCACAATACAGCCGTCTACGGGGCGGGCTTTAATAAAAAAATTGTAACTTAAGCTGAGAGGGATTATACCTATGGAGTTTAAATCAAAAGACAGTGGTTTTACTCTTATAGAAGTCATTACATCCATAGCTGTGCTTGCTCTTATTTCCATACCGGTGTTTGGTTCTCTTTATTCCTCCTTAAATTCAGATGGGGCTGCCGAGGTTTTGACCGAGGAAGCTACTATAGCCCAGAATACTGCGGAATGTATAAAAGCCGGCGATATAAAAGCGGTCCGCTTGGATGAGCATTCGCAAGGTCCCAGGGTATACACTGTTAAAATTCAAGAGAGTTATATAAATAACGGCATATCCCGTTATAATATAAGTGTGAGTTTAAAGAAGAATGGCAATTCGCCATATATATTATCTTTTTATTATAAACCCGATGCTCTCTCTGAAAGCAGTGACGCAGAATGAAAAATTTGGGAGGCTTTACGCTTATTGAGGTCTTGGCTGCAGTGGCGCTGATATCTGTTATTGCCCTCACGGCTGTTTCTCTTTTTTATTGTACATCCGAAACGTATATAAAAAGAGAAAAATCCATGGATATAAGACAAAATGTACGGGGAGCCATGGAGACGATAACACAGGATATAAAAAGAACAAATGATTCAAGTAATATAAAAATAGAGAGTAACAGGCTCTATGTAGGTTACAACAACTATTTTTTTGTACCCCGAAAGAACTGTATATCAATGAACAGTAATGAAGGGCAGGAACTGGCAAATTTGATAGCTGGTTTTTTGTTTTCAATGGATGGAAGGAGGGTATCTGTTACTATTACTGGTGTTGATGGGTATTCATTAAGCAATATTATTTATTTATCTAAGTAGTTTTTTGCTTTAATCAACCAAAATTAAGGGCGGTAATCATTTTGAAAAAAAATAATGCAGGATTTGTTATGGTCTTTGTTTTGATGATATCATCACTGCTCTTGATATTTGCTATGTCACTTATTGGGCTTACAATGTCTGAATATCATATTGCCAATGCATACTCTGGTATGTCCAGATCGCAGTATTTAGCGGAATCCGGTTTGTATCAGATCAGATTTGCCGCGGATTATAATGCTGAAGAAATAAACAATGCCATTACAGAGGTGATTAAGGGTATTGATGAAGATAGCTATGGTACGGATAAATTACGGGTCCAAGCAAGGATCAAGGCGGTAAATAAGACATTTGATGATGTAGTGGATTGTATGAAAAGCACAGCGGGGTTTGGTGAGCGGAATAATGTCTATAAAGACGGATATTTTATAGTTAAAAAAATTGATATAAAGGAAGAGGTTTCGGATATAAATACATATCACGATGTAATCTATCCCCTATGGGTGGATAAAGACGTGCTTGATGGAAGCGACAAGAACAATTATTACGGTTTTGTAATATCATTAGAGACAGAAGGATCATACAGAAATATTCTCATGAGGGGAAGGGCTGAATTGGAATGTGACTTTGATAAAACTAAAGACGAAGTTATAAAGATAAAATCCTGGACAATAAAATAATGTGAAGAAAATATAAAGGTTTTGAGGTGAAAAATGACGGCAATTAAGAAATTCAAGCGCAGTTACCTCGGAATAGATATAGGCAGTAAAAATATAAAACTGGCAAGTACGCCGGACGATATACATAAATATAAATATTCAACTATAAAGACTCCGCCTGGGTCCTGCATAAATGGATATATAAAGGATATTCCGACAATAGCTGATGCTATTAATAACTGCTTGAACGGTGAAAGCAAACTGAGTGTAAAAAACGTAGTTTTTTCTATTTTAAGCTCCGACATTATTATCAGGGATATGATAATACCGGCGGTGCCTGCAAAAGAACTACCTCGGCTTGTTAATAACATAGCCGAGGAGTATATACCAACCTCACTGGATGAGTTTGTTACAGACTTTAAGCCTCTGGAGATAGTAAATAACGGTGGAATGCAAAAGCAAAGAATACTTTTAGCAGCTGCTCCTCGTTCGCTTATAAATGGTTATCTTGAACTGGCGGATAAGATGAGTATAAACCTTTCGGCCATTGATGTTTATCAAAACTGTATTATAAAGGCTGCAGGGTGTCTAGATAAAAGTGAATATGTGGATTATCTCATACTAGATGTAGGAGGGCAGCGGAGCACAGCTACATTTTTTGAAGGCGGGGTATTTGCATTCAGCAGGATTTTGGATTTAGGTGGTGATGACATAACTCGTATGATATCTGGTGAAGAGAATATACCCATGAATGAGGCGGAGAAATTAAAAAAGGAATCTGCTTGCCCTAATTTAGTTATAAACTCATCGCATCTTTTTGAGGATTTCAAAAATGCATTGGAAAGGTGTGTAGATTATTATGTAACCAGATACAACCCTCATGGCCTGCAAAAGGTTCTTTTGATAGGTGGGGGCGCATCTTTTTTACCGCTGCAGTCTTATATTTCGGAGTGTCTTAATCTTATGGCGGTTACTGCGGACAGTTTCCTGCCACACGGATGTGGCATGGTATTTAATGCTCTGGGTGCTTCAATGAGAGAAGGAAAGCTATGAAGGACATAAACCTTATACCCAAGGATTATGAAAAGAAAAAGAGGATAAAGAAGGAAATGTTTACCCGGGCGGCCCTATTTGTTACGGCAGCTATTCTTTTATGCGTTATATTAATTTTGCCATACCATGTTTTACACACATTAGATTCTACAAATAAGGATCTGGATCATCAGATAGAGCACCTTAAAAGCAGCCAAAAGGATATGAACGCATTGGATAAGAAAAACAGCGGGCTTAAGCGTCAAAGGGTAGTTATTGACACTTTAAGCAAGAATAAATTTGCGGCATCGCGTCTTATGTCGGAAATAGCGGAATGTATGCTTGACGAAGTTTCGCTTAAGTCTCTTAATATAAATCGTGGAAAAGTGATACTTTGTGGAAAGGCAACAGATAATGGAAGCATCTCATCATTTGCTTTAAGACTGCATGGGGTCGGCGGGATAAAAGATGTGTCCATTAAGACTTCGGCAAGCGGTGGAAATAATTTATTAGACTTCAGTATTGAGGCAACCTTAAAGGGGGGAGAGACAAATGAAAATCAGCCGCAGGGATAAAAAGCTCCTCATCTTTACACTGCTGTTTTGCTTATTTGTTTGTTACGGTAACTTTGTCTTTAAGCCCCGTTATGATAGGTTAAAATTCCTGCACAAAGAAATCTCAAGGAAGGAAAGGTTCATTACGGAAACGCATTCTGCCGTAAAGCGTGATCGCGGGGTACCGGCTACGTCAAATATTTCTTTATTTAATGATATTGTACCAAAAACCAAGGAGAGTGAATCTCTCTTGAAGACTATTGATATGGTTATAGCAAAAGGCGGTATGCAGCAAATAAGTATCAGTTTCGGAGAAGAATCCCGGCAAAAATTATCCCTAGAGGGCGATAATTTTTCATATAATATGCTACCAGTGGACATACATTTAAAAGGTACATACAGTCAGGCTATAAATACCTTGGCCTTACTGGAAAATCAAAAGAGGTTTTTTAATTATAAAAGCCTTGATATGGTGGCGGATGAGAAGGGTAATATAAACTTAAGTATTTCGCTTAAGTATTACAACATGGGCGAAAATATGGGAACCGAGACCGCAGGTACGCAATAACTGTAAAGCAGGCGTATCCTGCTTTTTTTATATACTTGTTATGGCTTATGGGATTATGATAAAATGTTCTGAGGAAGGTGATATTTTATGTCAGCACTTTTTGGACCTTCAGGTAACTCACGCAGCTTTTATGATGAAGGTCATAAGAGAACTGTTGAAGCCCCAGAGTGGCTTAAGAAACGGGGATTGGATGTCTTTGAGTATTCTTTCGGCAGAGGCGTCAGGTTAAAGGAGGAAACAGCAAAAAATATTGGGAAAGAATTTAGCTCGAGGGGTTTAATAATGAGCGTTCATGCTCCTTTTTATATCAATCTGGCATCAACGGATGAAGTCAAGAAGAAAAACACCGTAAGATATTTTAATGAGAGCATTACTGCGGCTCATTGGATGGGAGCAAAAAGGGTAATATTTCACCCCGGATCTCTTGGTAAAGATACCAGAGACAGAGCCTTCGGAAGGGCTGTGGATTTTTTTGAAGAAATAGTAGATGAGACGAAGTCATTGGGCTATGATGAGGTGCATCTTTGCCCGGAGACACTGGGTAAGATAAATCAACTTGGTAATCTTGAAGAGGTACTCAAGCTTTGTAATATAGATAGAGAGGTCATCCCGGCAATTGATTTCGGCCATCTTTATGCCAGGACAACCGGTGGTATAAAGAGTAAAGATGACTATAAGAGAATTTTGGATGAGATGGAGCACAGTCTGGGTGATGAAAGGGCCGTGAAATTTCATATACATTTCAGCCATATCGAGTATACCGAGCATGGAGAGAAAAAACATCGTGATTTTAAAGATAAGGGCTTCGGTCCTGATTTTAAACCATTGGCCGAGCTTTTGGTAGAACGAAATATGGAGCCCGTAGTAATAAGTGAATCTCCTACTATGATGGCTGAGGATGCAAAGACAATGAAGAATATCTATATGAAGTTGAAAAGCAGTATATGAGTGATACTATTCAATATATACATAATATGTGGTAGTATATAAAAGTAAATTATAGTAAAGAAGGAGGTATTTGATGTGGATAGGATAGAGAAACTCAGACACGGTATGGTAGAGAGACATATTGATGTTGCTTTGATATTTGAGCCTCATAATATGTATTATATGACCGGTTTTACCGGTGGAGAAGGCTGCGCAATCATAACGGAGAGTAAGGCTTACTTGACTACCGATTCCAGATACACTGAGCAGGCGCAAAATGAGTCACCCGGTTGTGAGATAGTCAGAGTGGACAACCCTGCAAACGATCTTGCCGGTTTTATAAAAGGACTTCATATTAAACATGTAGGATTTGAAGAGGACTTTGTAAGTTTTAAAGAGTATGTAAACTTAAAGGAATCGCTAGGAGAAATTGAGCTAACGCCTTTAAACGGCTTGATTGAGGAAATCAGGCAGGTTAAAGACGAAGACGAGATCAAGAAGATGGCAAAGGCCCAGGCATTGGCTGAAGAGGCATTAACCTATGTAAAAAGTATGATAAGGCCAGGTATTACAGAGAGGGAGCTGGCCTTGGAGCTGGAGTTTTACATAAAAAAGAAGGGCTCTTCAGGCCTATCTTTTGATACGATAGTTGCCAGTGGTCTGCGCTCATCGCTGCCTCATGGAGGGCCCACCGATAAGAAAATAGAAAAAGGTGAATTTGTCACCATTGATTTTGGTATCGTCTGGGATCATTATTGTTCTGATATGACCAGGACCTATGTGGTCGGAGAAATAAGTGACAAACAAAAGGAGATATATGATGTCGTACTGGAAGCACAGCTTACGGCACTGGAGGGCACAAAGGCCGGTATGACGGGTGCCGAGGTTGATAAGCTGGGGCGTGACGTGATTGCAAAGCACGGCTATGGTGATTACTTTGGTCATGGTTTGGGACATGGTGTCGGCCTGCAGATACATGAGCTTCCTATGGCAAACAGGAGAGGAACACAAAAGCTTAAGGAAAACACCATACTTACATGCGAGCCGGGTATATACATTCCCGATCTAGGCGGAGTACGTATAGAGGATATATTTGTCATTAAAAATAATGGTATATTAAATCTTACACATATCGACAAAAAATTGGAGATACTATAATCGGGAGGTATTTGAATGATTACAGCAGGTGATTTTAGGAAAGGGATGACTGTTGAGATCGATGGTCAGGTATGCCTTATCGTCGATTTTCAGCATGTAAAGCCGGGCAAGGGTGCGGCATTTGTCCGTACGAAGTATAAAAATGTTTTGACAGGTTCCGCTGTTGAGACGACCTTCAACCCAACAGAAAAGTTCGAAGAGGTACATATAGAAAGAAGGGATATGCAATATCTGTATAATGACGGCAGCCTTTATTATTTTATGGATCTTGACAACTATGAGCAACAGGCCGTAGGTATTGACAAGGTTGAGGATTCGATTCCATATTTAAAGGAAAATATGGTTGCCACACTGGAATTCTTTAAGGGGGAGGTTATATCCATATCACCTCCTACCTTTGTGGAACTCAAGATTACTCAGACAGAGCCGGGTGTGAAGGGAAATACCGTATCCGGTAGTACAAAGCCTGCCAAGGTGGAGACGGGGGCGACGATACAGGTACCTCTTTTTGTTAACCAAGGGGATACTATAAGGATAGATACCAGGACCGGGGAGTACATGGAAAGAGTGTAGCTTCAGGATGATAAAATTATATTAAAGGGAGGAGTTTATATGGAATATTTAAATGAAAGGGTTTCGTATTTGAAAGGCCTGGCCGAAGGTTTGGGTATAAAAGAAGACACCAAAGAGAGCAAGATAATCCTTGCTATTGTAGATGTCCTGGATGAGTTTGCCGATGCGATAAATGATATAGATGGGAGTCAGTCCGAACTTAGTGACTATGTGGAGGATATAGATGAGGATCTAGCAGACCTGGAGGATTCCTATTATGATAATGAAGATGATTACTGTGAGATACAATGTCCTAATTGTAATGAGACAATCTATGTTGACAGGGATACCTATAGTAGCGGCGAAGGTGTAGAGTGTCCTAACTGCCATGAAATGGTTGAGTTTGAGTGCCCAGGCCATGACGAGGATACGGACGACGATTAGAATATAATGATGAATAGAATATTTTTAGAAAGATGAGCATAAAAGCTCATCTTTTTTATTGGCATAATTTTGGACGGAATAAAATATAAATGATACAGAAAAGGAGGACATGTAATATGGCTACTAATGAAAATATACTGAATGGACTCTCAACGCGGCTGAGAACGATAATCGAAAGATACACCCAGATGAACGGCTGGGGAGGCTTGGAAGAGATTCGCTTAAGAGAGGACAGGCCGTTGATGGTCATTGATAGCGGCCGGGACGGTATGCTCACCGCTAAGGGGACTACAACCCGCGATGTGAAAAGAGCATGCGTCGTGAGCCATGATGACATCGCCGGCACACTGGAACTTATAAGCGAGAGTTCCATATATGCCTTCGAAGACGAGCTTAAGAACGGATATATAACGCTCAGGGGAGGGCACAGGGTCGGCCTGGCCGGGAGGGCCGTAGTTGAAGGGGGAGGTATAAAGACATTAAGGGATATTACCTGCCTCAATGTAAGAATTACGCGAGAAATAAAAGGTGTATCCAATAAAGTAATAAGCTATATATATAAACCCAGTAACGGGGTATACAATACTATGATACTTTCACCACCGATGGCCGGGAAGACGACACTTCTGCGGGATATAGTAAGGAATTTGAGCAATGGCAGCAGGGGCAGGCCGGGCCTCAAGGTAGGCGTGGTGGATGAAAGATCTGAAATAGCAGGTTGTTATAATGGCTTGCCCCAAAATGACGTAGGCATAAGAACCGATGTATTGGACTGCTGCCCCAAAGATTTAGGGATGCTCATGCTTATCCGCTCCATGTCACCCGAGGTCATATGTACCGATGAGTTAGGCAGAAAGTCCGATGCCGATGCAATACTGGAGGCGTGCAATGCCGGTGTCAGTGTGATTACAACAGTCCATGCATCGGACGTAGGAGAACTTAAAAGTAAGCCGTATGTAGATATGCTTGTATCGGGCGGCATATTCGGTAGGTTCATAGTCCTGGGTGATTCGATGGGCAAGGGGACCGTGGAGGACATCTATGACGGTGGGTTAAATTCACTTACCAGCGGACCGATGAAAGGTGATGTCACATGATACTGAAACTAACAGGTGCCGCGCTTATTGTTGCTTCATGCGGGATGACCGGTATTCTTTTTAGTAACAAATATATAAATCGGCTGGATAGTTTGAAATCATTGAGCGTATGTATAGAAATGCTGAGAAGTGAGATAGTCTACGGCCATATACCCCTGGCACAAGCTTCAAAGACGATTGCCCGAAGGTCCAGCGGACCCGTTGCTGATATATTCTCCGACTTCTCCGATCTTTTAGCTTCCAAACAGGGCTATACGGCAAGCCTGGCATTTGAAAAAGCAATCGATAAAAATGCCGCAAGACTATGTGTAAATAATGAGGAGATGGATGTTTTTAAAACCCTTGGAAAGATGATCGGGATCAGTGACACTGCTAACCAGGAAAAAAGCCTTAACCTGTTGTCAAAACAATTGGATGTTTTGATTGACAGATCGATGACAGAAAAAGATAAGAACGTTAAGATGTACAGAAACTTGGGGCTGCTCGGAGGTCTTGGCCTGGCCATACTTTTGCTTTGAGGAGGAATAAAGCATGAATGTGGATATAATTTTTAAAATAGCAGCTATCGGCATACTTGTAGCAGTTTTAAATATGGTTTTAGTGAGTTCCGGCAGAAAGGAGCAGGCCATGATGGTAACCCTGGTGGGTCTTGTGGTTGTCCTGATGATGGTTATAACGATGGTAAGCAATCTGTTTAATGCCGTAAAGACGATGTTTCAATTGTACTAAGGAGCAAAAATACAATGAGTATATATCAAGTTGTGATATTTGCCATAATAGCAGCCATACTGGCAATGTCGATAAAATCGGAAAGACCGGAGTTTGCCATGCTGATAAGTGTGGCAGCCGGAGTGATCTTACTTATTTTTATAGTATCAAAAATTTCTACGGTGATAAATGTATTTAGTCAGCTGACCTCGCGGACAAATATAGACCTGATTTACCTTAATAATATATTAAAAATAATCGCTATTGCTTACATTACGGAATTCGGATCACAAATATGTAAAGATGTCGGAGAAGGTAACCTGGCATCAAAAGTGGAACTGGCAGGCAAAATATTTATTTTAATTGAGGCTATACCAATAATACTTGCGCTTTTGAATGTGGTGATCTCAATTATGCCATAAGGGCGGGATAAAATGAAAAAGATATACGTAATGCTCATGATAATCACAGTAGTTTTATTGATTATTACACCGGTAGTGTATGCTCAGCAAAAACCCACGGAAGATGTCGGCGAGATTATAGATAAAACGGTAGACGGGCTTGACATGAAACAAATAAATACAATGATTGATGAATTAAATGAAAAGTCCGGGGATTATATGCCGGAAATCAGTTTTAAGGGATTTTTGGACTCGATGCTTGAGGGAAGGCAGTATATAGGTTTTAAAGATATATTTACTGGATTTATCAAATATATATTTAAAGAGATTTCCGGCAGCCTGTACTTTTTAGGAGAGATACTTGTTTTAGGAGTTGTATCAGCTATATTAGACAATATACATGGTGCCTTTAACGGAGAATCTATAAAGAGCATAGCGTCAATGGCAGTCTATATATTGATGACCGTTATAATTATGCAGAATTTGAATATAGCTATGGGAATAGGTAAACAAGCAATAAACCAAATGACAAATTTTATGCAGGCCATGCTTCCGGTTTTGATAACCGTTATGTCGTCAATGGGGTCATTTACCGGTGCGGCGCTTTTTAAACCGGTAGTTATCGGTTCTGCCGAAGTAATATCCAAGATAATCATGGAAGTAGTTATGCCGCTCATAATAATGATGTCTGTAATTTATCTCATAAACAGCATCAATGAAAACATACAGATATCATATTTAGCTAAATTTCTTCAAAAGGCAGCCGGTGTGCTTATAGGCTTATGTCTTACCATATTTGTGGGTATAGCCACAGTGCAGGGAGTAACATCAAACTCTGTGGATAATCTTACCGTGACCACAATGAAGTTTGCAGCCGGTAGTTTTGTACCCATTATAGGGCATGTGCTTACCGATACGCTGGACGTTATGTTCAGTTCATCTATGGTAATAAGCAGTGCGCTACGGATGATTAGCGTAATAGCACTTTTTGTGATAATTTCGTTGCCGGTGGCCAAGATAGTGGTTTTGATCCTCATATATAAATTCACCGCCGCGGTTGTGCAACCTATTGTTGACAAAAAATTGGCTGATGCCCTGGATGGTATAGGAGACTCTCTTACCATATTATTGATAGCCATAATCTGTGTGGGCGTCATGTTTTATATGTCACTTACCATACTGATAGGTGCTTCTAATCCAAGCATTTAGGTTGACATAAGAGGAGAGGGGTGAGGGTACTTATGCAGATCTTTAAAGACTGGATCATAAATATAATCGTCATCATGATATTTGTAACCATACTAGATGCTATTACGCCCAATGCGCGCTTTAAGAAATATATAGATATGGTTGCCGGTATAGTAATCATCATTGCAATAATAAGTCCCGTGGTAAACATGATTAAAGGAGAGGATTTTCTGCAGAAAGAGGTTTTGTCAAATGCATTAGGAGTGAAACAGGAGGAGATAACCAATGACAGTACGTATGTTAAGGCTCAGGAGGATGTATTTGTTGACCGGTATAAAGAAAATATGGAAGAGACGATGAAACAATGGATTGGCAGGAGGTATGACACTGATGTTGAAAGGGTTTCCATTGAATTTGATTCAGATATAAAGGATACACAGCGATTCGGGTATATAAATAAGGTAAAGGTATATTTAGACGATGTAAAAGAGGATATGACGAGTAAGATAATAGAAGATATTTCATCATTCTATAATGTGGATAAGTCGAATATAACTATAATTGGATAGGTGAATAAAATTGGATGAGATATTAGGAAAGATACGAGACTGGTTTAAAAATAAAGATACAAAAAAATTAAAATTAGATATTCTTGTTATCGGCGGTTTGGGAATCATACTGATGATCAGCGGTTCATTTTTTACATCCGGGAAAACTAAAAATCAGTCAGATAAGGTGAGTGTCCAAAATGCAGAAACACAAACTGCACGGGATGTTAAGGAAAGTGGGTCGTCATATGAAGACCAGCTGGAGAATAAACTCATAAAAATACTTTCCGGTGTAAAGGGGATAGACAATGTAGACGTTATGGTCACATTGGAATCCCAAGAGGAGATTGTGCCTGCTATAAATACTCAGGAGTCCAATCAGGTGACTGATGAAAAGAATCCAGATGGCGGCACGCGTACCACCGATCATAAAGATATAACAAGTGAGGTCGTAACAGCACAGAGCAACGGCAATAATGAACCGGTGATAGTCAAAAAGATATATCCAAAGATAAGGGGGGTTGTGATAGCTGCCGACGGAGCGGATGATCCGCAGATAAAGTATGTTATTACCAAGACAGTCCAGGCTGCTTTGGATATTCCAATATATAAAATAGAGGTATTAACACATAATTGAAAGGAGGATTCTCATGTTTTTAAAAAAGAAATCTATTGCCTTCTGGAGCCTTATTATATTGATAGGTGTAGCGGCACTTTTAAACTACCAATATAATATAAACTCTGACATGACTGCATCTAATGAAATACAAACCGATCAGATAAAACAAACTTCCAATAAGGAAACGAAGGACACTAAGGCGGTTACAAGTACCAAAGAAGACTCTTTTGTGTCATACAGGCTGGAAAGAGACAAGATGAGGAGTGAATCCGTGGAGACGCTGAAAGAGATAGTTGAAAACGAAAAGACGGCAAATGAAACCAGGGATGGCGCCCAAAAACAAATGATGGAGTTGTTAAAGGAGACTGAAAAAGAGACAATAGTGGAGGACCTCATTAAGGCTAAGGGTTTTGAGGACGCCTTAGTGTTTATCGACGATGGTACGGCTAATGTGATCATTGAATCTTCTAAAGATATGACTCCGGCCGAGGTTGCACAGATATCAGATATAGTAAACAGGGAAACCGGTATCGGGATAGAGAAAATAAAAATAATGAAGAGACAATAAAAGTAATTATACGACCTTCCACGATGGAAGGTCTAATTTATTTTATGTATTGCATAGTTTCCAGTATATTGCTATAATATAATGAAGAGAAGTTGGAGGTGTCATTATGGACGATGAAATAAATGCTACCAGTGGTGAATATGGCAATATTAAGATCTCAGACGGGGTTGTAAGTATAATTGCCGGTATTGCAGCCACTGAAATTGAGGGCGTTGCAGGCATGAGCGGCGGTATGGTAAACGGTATAACTGAGATGCTCGGGCGCAAGAACCTCAATAAAGGCGTGAAAGTAGAGGTTGGCGATAAAGAGTCAGCTATTGATTTATACATAATTGTTGAATATGGAGCCAAGATACCGGAGGTTGCATGGAAGGTACAGGAAAATGTAAAGAAAGCCGTGGAAACAATGACGGGTCTGAAGGTTGTCGAGGTTAATATTCATATTCAAGGTGTTAACTTTGCAAAAGAAGGAAAAGAGGATGAC
>DHDL01000035.1:29236-35935 GCA_002399345.1 Thermoanaerobacterales bacterium UBA4877 | reverse complement strand
TATGGAGGTGCTTAGCCGATGAGATTGCTTGACAGGATAGTATTAATCATTTATTCACTTGTATTGTCTTTGATATCAATTGTTATCATTATGATGGGTTTTCATATTTTGCCTGAGTATTATATAGAAAATTTTGCTTATATGTTTCGCGCTTACCGCTATATTATCGGCATCATCGGCATTGTCTTTCTGATATTAAGCATAAGGGTTATGCTATCGGGCGTGAGAGGTGAAAGCAGCGGGCGGAGTATTTCGCGGCAGACTCAGCTGGGTGAAGTCAGGATATCAGTCATAACGCTTCAAAATATAGCGGAAAGAGCTGTAAAGGGTATTGAAGGTGTAAAAGAGGTAAAGTCACGGGCTCTTTTGAATAACGATGGGGCAGTGATGAAAATAAACCTAGTGGTTGCTACTAATATAAAGTTACCCGAGCTTGTGGTAGAGGTTCAAAAACTTGTCAAAAATGAAGTGGAATCCGTTACCGGAATAAATGTAGCCGAGGTTAAGGTTTATATTGACAATGTAACAGTGAATATGAAAACAAGGGTAGAATAGGGGTGCTGATATGGACAGGTTGTATGAGATACTTGAAAAGCATTTCGGCAAGATAGTCGGTATGATCCTTGGATTGATTTTTGCGATTCTTGTTGTTACCTTGGGCTTTTGGAAAACTGTTTTTATATTGGCATGTATAATAATAGGATTTTTTATAGGTAAGGTTATAGATAATAATGTGGATTTGCGAGATTTTTTAGATCGTTTTTTGACTCGGAGGTAATATATGAATAGAAGGACGGCAAGAGAAGATGTTGTAAAGTTGTTATACGGTTATGAACTCACCGGTGAAGACCCTGATTTAATGTTAAGCAATTACTATGTGGATGAAAGCACCGGGTACGAGATGGATTATATTAAGTGCACATTTAAAGGGGCATGCAATCATATAAATGAACTTGATGGAGTAATAAAATCAAAGCTGATAGGATGGAGACTGGAAAGGGTTGCCAAGGTAGATCAGGCAATATTGAGGTGTGCGGTATATGAAATCAAATACGGCGGTATCCCTGAGAAAGTGGCCATAAATGAAGCAGTGAATATTGCTAAGAAGTATAGTACGGAGAATTCGGGCTCCTTTATAAACGGTGTCCTGGGGGACATATTTAAAGGCGGGGAGTGAGAATAGTGAGTGCTGCCTTAATTGATGGAAAAGAGTTGTCTAAAAAGATAAAAGCGGAAATAAGAAACCGGACGGAAAACATATTTAAAGGCCGCGGCATACGGCCGGGCCTGGCCGTTGTCACAGCAGGTGAAGATCCTGCTTCTCTCTTGTATATCGGGAATATTGAAAAACAATGTAAGAATACGGGGATTAATTTTTATTGGCATAAACTTGATGTGGATGTCACAGAATACAAGATAATAGAAACGATAAATAAGCTCAACGGTGATAAAGGCATTGCCGGCATAATAGTACAGCTGCCTCTGCCGGAGGGTGTAGATGCAAGGAAAATAGGAAAAAATATATCACCTAATAAGGATGTGGATTGTTTTAACCCGGTTAATGCCGGCAGGTTTTTTCTTGGTGAGAAGGCCATGCTTCCGTGTACCCCTAAGGGAATAATAAGACTGATTGAAGAAAGTGGTATACCGACTGCGGGTAGGAAAGCCGTAGTTGTGGGCAGAAGCAATATCGTAGGGAAACCTGTTGCATTACTTTTGCTAAAGAAAAACTGTACAGTTACCATATGCCATTCTAAAACCAAGAATCTAAAAAGAGAGCTTTTAAGTGCGGACATCATAGTGGCAGCCACCGGAAGGCCGGCTCTTATCACAGGCGACATGATAAGTGGCGGTACAGCTGTTATAGATGCCGGCGTATCTATGATAGATAGCAAGCCGGTGGGTGATGTCGTTTATGAAGAAGCCCGCAAAAATGCTGCTTTTATTACTCCGGTGCCGGGCGGAGTAGGCCCTATGACAACAGCAATGCTGTTGGAAAATACTCTGGAGGCATTTGAAAATGCGCATGAAGACCTTATCTGTAACTGAGGTAAACGGATATATCAAGAAGATTTTTGCCGGTGATTTAATCTTGAATAATCTCAGCATTCGTGGTGAGATATCCAATCTCAGGCTTACAACCCACAGCAATACATATTTTTTTAGTTTAAAAGATGCAAACAGTTTGATTAGGTGTGTGCTTTTCACGGATTCCGCAAAAGATCTTAATTTTATTCCTACCGACGGTATGGATGTAATAGCTCATGGCAGGATAGCGCTTTATGGCAAAAACGGAAGCTACAGCTTGATTGTTGACAGCATACAGCCCTATGGTGCAGGTGCTTACTACCAGGCATTTAATACTCTTAAGAAAAAGCTGGAGGCCGAGGGTCTTTTTGATGTCAGCCATAAACGCAAATTAACTAAATATCCGGAAAAGATCGGCGTAATAACTTCCATAAGCGGGGCTGTTGTTCATGATATATTGAAAGTAATATCGCAAAGATATCCTTTTGTAGATGTTGACATACTGCCCATTACGGTGCAGGGCGACAGCTCGGCCGAAGGTATATGCGATGCTTTTGATATAATGAACGGCAGGGAGGATGTAGACCTTATTATTCTGGCAAGAGGCGGGGGCTCGGCGGAGGATATGTGGCACTTCAATGAAGAAAAGGTGGCCAGGGCCATATATAATTCTAAAAGCCCGGTTATATCCGCCGTGGGTCATCAGACAGATTACACTATCTCGGATTTTGTCGCAGACGCCAGAGCTGCGACGCCTACACAGGCAGCCGAGATGGCGGTGCCGGATAAAAATGTTTTGGATGAGAATATTAATAAATATAAGGATTCTTTAATTAAGAACATGCAAGATATACTTAGCAAAAAAGATAATCAGCTGGATTTTACTATAAAGGCATCCCCATTATCACGCCCGGATATGTTTTTCGAAAGATATGAAAGCAGATTAAACCAGCTGAGGCAGCTGCTTGAATATGACATGGTCCATTATATGTATAAAAAGCAGATGAATCTTAGTATGTTTGAAAAGCAGCTGACTGCTTTAAATCCTTTGGATATTTTAAAGAGAGGATATGCTATTATTTATGATGGGGATAACAATATAGTAACCGATGTGAAGTCAATTAAGACTGATAATGATATACAAGTAAGACTTTATAATGCTTTGATAAACTGCCGTGTCGAGGAGGTATCGGATATTGAGTGATATGGATTATGAAGGCTCGCTTAAGAGACTGGAGGAAATTGTAAATACACTGCAGCAGGGGAATTTAGGTCTGGAGGAATCCGTCAAGCTTTTTGAAGAGGGTATGAAGCTGTCGAATTACTGTAAGAAATCCATAACAGAGGCAAGGATGAAAGTAAACGTCCTTATTAATGATAACGGCGAAATTAAGGAGATGGATTATAAAGATGAGTGCAAACGGGAGCCTTAGTTTCGATGAGGAATTTAAGAATAAAAAATCAATAATAGAAGATGCTTTAAGAAGGTATCTTCCTCCAGAGAATGAGTATCCGGATGTGATACATAAAGCTATGCATTACAGCGTATTTGGTGATGGAAAGCGTATCAGGCCAATACTTACCGTGGCTGCTTGCGAAATTTTTGATAAAGATATAAGCAAGGTATTGCCTGTTGCGTGTGCGATAGAGTATATACATAATTATTCTTTGATACATGATGACCTGCCGGCTATGGATAATGATGATTTAAGACGCGGCAGACCAACATCACACAAGGTGTTTGGTGAGGCTGTGGCTGTACTAGCGGGGGACGCACTTTTGACCCATGCATTTAATATTATATTTGATGCGGCACAAAATAGTGAATGTCCTGATCGTTATTTAGCAGTCGGCGCAGAAATTGCTAACGCTTGTGATACGGAGGGCTTTATCGGCGGCCAGGCCATTGATATAAATTCGGAGCATTACATTGACTCACCGGAGAAGCTAATGGATATGGACCTTAAAAAAACGGGTTGTCTTATAAGTGCCGGGATAGCGGCCGGTGCAATCATGGGCGGTGCCGGTAGCGATGAGATTTCGGCGCTCAAGGGATTTGGAAAAAAGCTTGGCCTGGCCTTTCAGGTTGAAGATGACATATTGGATTATAAAGAAAATGAAACTCTGCCGGACAAACCGACGTATACATCCATGATGGGAATAGGCGGTGCAAGGCGGTATGTCAGGAAACTTTCGGATGAGGCCGTTGCCGATCTTAAGAAATTCGGTTTAAGAGCTGTTTTCTTAAATGAGTTAACGGAAAAATTGGTTAACAGAACAGTATGAGTGAGCATAATCTAATCTAAAGCATTATTAATGCGTTTCACGCACAAAAAATATGTTTTTTGGAGAAAATGTGCGCTCGCATGAGTTAATTGATTTATTTACAATATTGTAAGATAAACATACGTATGTTATAATTTTTATCGTTACGTAGGTGGCGTAGTATTCTAGTCGGCCGACCTGGTCTTGAGGACGGGCCTAAAAATCCGTCAAAGGGCACATCGATGAAGTTTCTTGTATGGGCTTTCGACGCCCAGTCGGGGGTCTATGCAGGGAGTAAGAGATGGGGGCGATCTGCAAAGGCATGCGGGCGTGGACCCTCATCTCGCGGAGACCCGAGATCTAAGACAAGGACATTGCTAGTCTGTCTTAAGATCCGGGGGTAACCTATCTCGGGTAAATGGGATAGTGTAGTCTGCCGTGAAGTGGTATTGGGAGAGAGTATCACTTGAAACCAATACTGCAAAAGAGGCTATGGGTCAGGAACGCTGTTGGGGAAAGCCCCTAGACTACTCGCTTAGAGGAGATATACTGGGGATTACGGTGCAGTCTTAATGGTGATCCAGTTTAGTCGCGGGCGACCCGGTTAATCGTGATTTCAAAGGAAACTGCTGAGCCGGCGACGGCTTAGTATTACGATGGGAAATCCTACTGGACCTCAAGCTGCAAAATTTACTCGGTATATCGCCACCTACGAGATTTTTTGGAGGATTTTTAATGCGAAAAAATGATATACATATAAATTACCGTTGGGTATTGTATGTCTGCATATTAACTTTTGTTCTTTCCATTCTTATGAGTCTATCCAGTCTTTTGCTTGAAAATGTCACTCTTTTTGTTGCATTTATAATTCTTCTTTTTATAATATTTATAGGCATAATTTTTGATGTAATAGGTATAGCGGTAACTTCGGCAGATGAGGGGCCGTTTCATTCTATGGCTTCAGACAAGGTTTACGGTGCAAAATATGCAATAAGACTTGTAAAAAACGCCGATGTTGTTTCTAACATATGTAACGACGTAGTTGGAGATATATGTAGTGTTGTAAGCGGCGTATCCGTTGCCATAATCATCACGAAACTAATTGAAATCTTTCCCCTGCTTAAAACGACATATATGAGTATTGCCATGAGCGCTGTTGTCTCAACACTTACTATAGGAGGTAAAGCAATGGGCAAATCAATAGCTATAGATAATAATTTAACTATTTGTCTTTTTACGGGGAAAATATTGGCCGCGATTCATGATAAGACAGGTATAGAAATACTGGCTGATATGAAAACTAAAAACAAGAAGGGTGGAAAGGCAGATAGAAATGTATAAATATCTTGATAATATTAATTCACCTAAAGATTTAAAAAAGCTTAGCGATGCCGGTTTAAAAGAACTTGCAGAAGAGATAAGAGATTTTTTACTTAAAAATGTTTCTAAAACAGGGGGACATCTTGCTTCGAATCTTGGAGTTGTGGAACTTACCATAGCGCTTTTAAGCGTATTTGATTTTCCCAGGGATAAAATAGTTTGGGATGTGGGTCATCAGTCATATGTATATAAAATACTGACCGGAAGGAAAAATGAATTTTCTACTTTGAGACAATTTGGCGGTCTAAGCGGTTTTCCCAAGATACATGAGAGTAAATATGATATGTTTGGGACCGGCCATAGCAGCACCTCCATATCAGCGATTCTCGGGATGGCCAGGGGCAGGGATCTTTCGGGAGACAATTATAAAACCGTGGCAGTAATTGGAGACGGCGCACTCACGGGCGGCGTAGCCCTAGAAGCTCTTAATGATACCGGCAGGAGCAATACGGACATTATGATAATCCTAAACGACAATGAAATGTCCATTTCACATAATGTAGGCGGGATATCCGCTTATTTAACGCAGCTGCGGGCAGGTCCACTTTATAATCATGTAAAGAAGGATGTTAAGAGAAAACTGAAGCATGTTCCTATTGTTGGAGAAAAAATAACCAAATCAATAGAAAGAGCAAAAGACAGTATTAAATATCTTGTTATACCCGGCATGTTCTTTGAGGATATAGGAATTAAATATTTTGGGCCGGTCGACGGTCATGATATTGAATCTTTAAAAAATATATTAGAGTCTGCAAAGACAATAAACGGTCCTAAAATCGTTCATGTTTTGACCCAGAAAGGTCGGGGATATTATTATGCCGAAAAAGAGCCGTGTAGGTTTCACGGTATTGGTTCGTTTGACATAAATACAGGCAAGGTGGTAGAATGTCATGCAGGGAAAACTTTTTCAGGAATATTCGGTGAAGAATTAGCTGAGCTGGCGCGGAACAATAAAAAGATTGTTGCTATAACTGCCGCCATGAAAGATGGAACCGGCCTGGACGAATTTTCGCGTAGATATCCCGA
>DHDL01000035.1:0-29097 GCA_002399345.1 Thermoanaerobacterales bacterium UBA4877 | reverse complement strand
AGGTTTTTTGATGTTGGAATAGCTGAGCAACATGCGGTAACACTGTCGGCCGGACTGGCGATGCAGGGCTATATACCCGTATTTGCCGTTTATTCCACCTTTCTTCAGAGGGGTTTTGACCAAATAATACATGACGTATGCCTACAAAACCTTCATGTAATTTTTGCAGTGGACAGGGCAGGCCTTGTAGGACATGACGGGGAAACGCACCATGGGGCTTTTGATCTGTCTTATCTGAGTATGATACCTAATATGACCGTTATGTCACCTATGAACGGCAGCGAGCTTAAAGCAATGCTCAGATTTGCAATCGAGCATGACGGGCCGGTGGCAATAAGGTATCCTCGAGGAAACAGTACGGAGAATTCGGATACTGTTAAAATACATTACGGTAAAGGACAGCTTTTAAGCTCGGGGGATGATATAACAATATTGTGTGAGGGGATAATGGCACATAAAGTTATCGGTTTATCAAACAAACTGAATGCAGCTCACGTACACCCTGAAATTATAAACGCCAGGTTTATGAAACCTGTAGATAAAGAGCTAATAATTTCTTCAGTACGCAAGACCGGCAAACTGATGATTATAGAAAACAATGTAAAACATGGCGGACTGGGCCAGGAGGTCCTACAGATAATTGCCGAGGAAGGCATAGGAAATATAAAGACAAAATTATTGGCTATACCCGACAGTTTTGTTACTCAAGGCAGTCAGGATGAGTTATATAAGCTTTGCGGCCTTGATTCTGATAAAATTTTACAACTAATATTAGAAATGGCGAATAAAAATGAGCAATAAAGTAAGATTTGATGTACTTGTATGTAATAAAGGTTATGCCTCCAGTAGAGAAGTTGCAAAAAGACTGATAATGGCTGGGGATGTCCTGGCAGAAGGTCAGGTTATAGATAAGCCTGGTACATCCGTTGATATAAATACCGAGGTAACATTGAAAAAAAAACCACCCTATGTAAGCAGAGGTGGCCGGAAGCTAAAAAAAGCGGTGGACAATTTTGGTATCTCCATTAGCGGCAGAGTAGCTGTGGATATAGGTGCCTCTACCGGCGGCTTTACTGACTGCCTTCTTCAGGAAGGTGCCGGTCATGTCTATTCAATTGATGTAGGTTATGGACAGCTGGCGGAGAAACTTAGGCGTGACAGCAGGGTAACGGTGATTGAACGTAAAAATGCTAGATACTTAACGCTGGAGGATATCGGACGGCAGGTGGACATGATAACAATAGATGTTTCTTTTATATCGCTGGATAAGATCTTTTTACCGGCAACCGGGTTTTTAAAAGATGACGGTTTTATTATTGCGCTAATTAAACCGCAGTTTGAAGCCGGCAGGAAATATATCGGAAAGAACGGAGTGGTAAAGGATCCCGAGGTACATAAAACTGTTATAGAGAATGTGGAAAAAAATGCACGGCAAAGCGGACTTTATTTAAAGGACCTTACATATTCACCCATAAAGGGTCCTAAAGGGAATATTGAATTTCTTGGACTTTTTGACTGGCAAGAAGCAAGGTGTGACGTGTCAAAAATAAGTGAGATTGTTAAGGGGGCACATGATAAGCTGTAGGGAGGGAGAATATGAAAAATATTGGTGTAATATCCAATATTCAAAAGGATAAGGATCTAAAAATTACATTGACGGCTGTGAAATACATAGAGGAAAGGGGATGCCATCCCTTTTTAAATGAATTTATGGCAGAAAAAATAAACCGTAAAGAGCTGGGTTTAAAAATTGGAGAGATTTACAAAACATGTGATTTAATCGCTGTTTTAGGTGGCGACGGAACCCTCCTTAATGTTGCAAGACAATGCGCACCCTACGGTAAACCTATACTGGGAATAAATCTCGGACATCTCGGGTTTATAACAGATGTTGAGGTAAATGACATTTATACGGCTCTTGATAAATGCATGAGCGGAAACTATACTACAGAGGACAGGATGATGATAGAGGCAGCTATTGTAAAAAATGGAGTAGAGGTGGAAAATTATACTGCTTTAAATGATATTGGCATTACTAAAGGTTCGTTTTCACGAATGGTCCATCTCAAGACCTTCCTTGACGGAGAATATATAGAGACGTATTCTGCGGATGGAATAATAATATCCAGCCCCACCGGCTCGACGGCGTATTCACTATCGGCAGGCGGACCTATATGCGTACCTGACATCAAATTAATTATAATAACTCCGATATGCCCTCATACTTTATATTCGCGATCAATTATAGCCTCGCAGAACAGCACGGTAAAGATAGCCATACTTGATAAAAATCAGGATATCATATTGACAGTTGATGGGCAACAGGGCTACAAATTGAACCTGGGTGATGAAGTTATTATAAGACAGTCTCCATACCATACTACACTGATTAAAACCTCCGGCAAGAATTTCTTTGATGTGCTTGGGGCAAAATTAAAAGAATAAAATTCGAGGTGTATAATAGTGATGAAGATAGCACGACATGCGAAAATACTTGACCTTATTAGCAAGAAGCCGATAGAAACCCAGGAAGAGTTATCGGAAGAGCTCAAAAGAGAAGGAATAGTTGTAACCCAGGCCACTGTTTCGCGGGATATCAAGGAACTCAGGCTGGTAAAGGTCCTCGCAGAAAACGGACATTATAGATATGCGCCCTTAAAGCAGCATGATGAAAGTGTAATTAACAGACTAACTTCATTATTAAAAGAGTCTCTGCTTAAAGTGGATTATGCCGGTAATATGGTCGTATTAAAAACACTTTCGGGAACGGCCATGGCCGCCGCTGCTGCCATTGATGCTTTGGATATAAATGATATAGTTGGTTCACTTGCCGGGGATGATACGATATTTTTGATTGTAAGACAAGCAGATCACACGATGGATGTGGTGAACAAGTTTAGCAAATATATAAGATAAGGTGATGCCAATGCTCTTATCCTTGTGTATAAGAAATTTTGCATTGATTGAATCCCTTGAAATTGATTTTGCAGACGGGCTTAACATATTAACCGGCGAAACAGGAGCCGGAAAGTCAATAATAATTGATGCCGTCAGTGTACTATTGGGAGAAAGATTTGACAGAAACTACATACGAACCGGTACGGACCGTACATTTATCGAGGGAAGCTTTGATATAAAAGATATAAATAATGAACTTTCTCACATGCTAAGTGATCTTGGTCTTGCGGGCAGCGATGTTTTGATAATCACAAGAGAATTTAACCAGAACGGCAGATCTGTATCAAGGATAAACGGCAAGCAGTATACTTTAAATGTTGTAAAAACGATTGGTAGTAACCTGATGGAAATAGTTGGGCAAAACGAAAATCAAAGTCTACTCAATGTAAATAATCATATTAAACTTCTCGATGCATTCGGAAAAAATCGGATTGATGATTTGATCGTCAGGGTTGAAAAACTCTATGTAGAGTATGAAAATAAAAATACCAGATACTTAAGGCTTAAGAAAGAGGAAAAAGAAAAGGCACGAACCATGGATGTATTAGAGTACCAACTGAGGGAAATCAGCTCATCGGATCTTCACGAAGGAGATGACGAAGAACTAGAAGAAAAAGAGAAAGTAGCAAGAAATGCGCAGGTAATCTTTGACGTTCTCAGGGATTCCTATGATAGAATGTATGGTAATTCGGATTCTATAACGGATAATATGGGTATAATAATTAATGGGCTAAAAAAAATTAATGACATCAAAGAATTTTCAGAGTTTTATAATACGCTCAACAACTGCTATTATAATATAGATGATACGGCTCGGCAGATGAGGAGTTATCTGGATTCGTTTGAATATAATCCCGATGATTTGGCGCGGATAGAAGAGCGTATAAACCAAATAAATGAATTAAAAAGAAAATATGGTGCAGATATAAAGGATATACTTAATTATAAAGAAAAAATTGAAAATGATCTGTTGGAATTAAAGGGAAGTACGGAAGAAATAAAAAAATTGGAAATAGAGATTAAAGATATTAAAGATCAGTATAAAAAAAGTGCATTGGAGTTAAGTGCAGAAAGAAAAAAACTTGCTTTACAATTAGAAAAGACAATAAAAAAAGAACTGACTGAACTTAATATGAGTAACTGCAACTTTAAAGTAGATATAAATTCCGATATAAAAGCAATAAGTAAAAAAGGTATAGACAAGATAGAATACCTGATCTCAACAAATCCCGGTGAGCCGTTAAAGCCTCTAACAAAAGTTGCCTCGGGGGGCGAGATGTCCAGGATACTTTTGGCATTAAAAGTAGTTTTTGCAGGTGCCGATAAAATAAACACACTTATTTTTGATGAAATAGACAGCGGTATAAGTGGTAAAGCAGGACAAGCAGTAGCAATGAAACTTATGTCGCTTTCAAAAAAGTGCCAGGTTATATGCATAACTCATTTGCCACAGATAGCTTCGATGGGGGACGAACACTTTAGGATTGAAAAACAGCTGCATAATGACCATGCATACACCACTTTAAAAAAACTTGATGATAACGAACGTATTAAGGAACTTTCCCGGATGATAAGCGGTAGCAATGTAACCGAGGCATCTATTAAAAATTCCCAAGAGATGCTAAATATAGCACAATCCCTTAAAAGATCTTTTATGTAAAGTAGTATTAACATACTACTTTTTTTGTTAGTATAAATCCCACTTTAAGAGGCCATTTTATTAATAGCTTTATCACATTTTTATAAGGTAAATGGTGAAGCTTAAAGTGGGAGCGTGGTAAATTTGGATAAACAAAGAATATCCAAGATTTTTGCTGTTTTTCTTATTTTTTCTTTAATTATTGCAGATTATGTATTTCCACTGCGGTTTATAAACAATATACCGGATGTAATAAAGGTTGCGGAAGGTTCGAAGCAGAGTTTTGACTTTAAATTACCGGATGCGATCAGTACTGACTTTGATACCAGTGCAATAAAGCTGAATAATAAACCACTTACAATAAATACAATAAAGGAAGGCAAAAGTAATCTGGAGTTTTATTTGTTCGGCTTGTTCCCACTAAAAAAAGTGACATTGGATGTTGTTCCTGATGTTTATGTCAGACCTGGAGGGCAACCGATAGGTGTGAAAGTAAAAACTAGAGGAACAATGGTTGTAGGTTTATCCGAAGTGATAGGATGTGATGCAAGGGTCTATAAACCGGCGAGAAAGGCGGGTATACAGCCGGGTGATATGATCTTGACATTGGATAATGTCAAGGTAAACTGCGCAGATGATATCACCAGGATTTTAAACAAAGCAGGCAATAAAACAATACCTATATCTGTAAAACGAGATGGTGGGATCCTAAAAAAGCAAATTATGCCTATAAAATCAAAAGAAGATAGTGAATTTCGAATAGGTCTTTGGGTGAAAGACCATACCGCCGGTATCGGAACCTTGACGTTTACTACTGAGGATAATAAAATGTTTGGAGCTTTAGGCCATGCTATAACCGATACAGCTACAGGGAAAAAACTGTCTTTGAGTGACGGTGAAATTTACAATACTGAGATCACTTCCATTGAAAGTGGAAAAAGCAATAAACCCGGTGAGATACGCGGTGTATTTACTAATGAATTAAATCCTCAGGGAAGCATTGAAGAGAATACGTCTTTTGGCATTTTTGGCCATATGAATAAACAGGTACAAGGGAAATTAATGCCGATAGGTTTACAGTCAGAAATAAAGACCGGGCCGGCTCAAATACTGATTGATTTAGATAATAAGGGTACTAAGTCTTATGATGTTGAAATCATAAAGACGTCCGATCAGAGCCGTCCATCATCGAAAAGTATGGTAATTAAGGTGACTGATAGAAGACTGCTAAAAAAAACAGGCGGTATTATTCAAGGAATGAGTGGCAGCCCTATAATCCAGAATGGGAAATTGATAGGTGCCGTCACCCATGTTTTTGTAAATGATCCTACCAGAGGATATGGTGTTTACATTGAATGGATGTTCAATCAGATTGAACCTGCCGAATATAAGACAGTTTCTGGATAAGCCGGTTTTATACCGGCTTATTTTTTATTAAGTATTTGGAAACGTTAGCAGGAATATACAATTGATTGTCGAATACACAAAGGGTGATGTGGAATTTTTGATTTAAAGGAGAGGGTGCATTGAAGGATGGATAAAACATACGGCATTGTTATCGTTGATGATAACAAGGAGTTTTGCTCTATACTTAAAGAATGTCTTGAGAAGGATGAGAGTTTTAAAATTGTAGGTGTCGCTAACGACGGAAATCATGCTCTCGAAGTTGTTCAGGATACGCAGCCCGATCTAATAGTTTTAGACATAATTATGCCTTATCTGGACGGCTTGGGAGTTCTGGAAAAATTACCTGAATTGGGATTGAATAAATATCCTAAGGTCATTATTTTATCTGCGGTTGGCCAGGACACAATAACTCAAAAAGCCATATCGATGGGTATAGATTATTACATACTAAAACCTTTTGATTTGGATACATTTATTAAGCGTGTACATGAGGTCTTAAATGTAAACAGCAACAATCAATACAGAGTTTACGAAAAGCCGTCATCGAACTACAGTACCACCGAGGCTCCCGATATTGAGCTTATAGTTACAAATATTATTCATGAGATCGGTATACCGGCGCATATAAAAGGTTATGTCTATCTTAGGGATGCCATTATGATGGTGATTGATAATATGGATCTGCTTGGTGCAGTTACTAAAGAGCTTTATCCGGCTATTGCAAAAAAATACGGAACAACCTCCAGCAGGGTAGAGAGAGCCATAAGGCATGCCATTGAAGTGGCATGGGGCCGGGGCAAGGTAGAGACCATAGACAGCATTTTCGGTTATACGATCCAGAATGATAAAGGGAAACCTACCAACTCGGAGTTCATAGCAATGATAGCGGATAAACTGAGATTGGAATTGAAAGTGAGCTGAGCTTAATCAGCTCATTATTTTTTTTCTTATATATGTTATAATATATCTTTGATAGGTTATATTTAGATGGATGTGATTATATGATTAAAGGAACGGCAAAGGTTGATAAAAGGACAAAGAATCTATGTAAGAGATTAGAACCCGGAGACATTGCCGTTATTTATCATCAGGATGTGGACGAGGTTGCTGCTGAGACACTTGTAAAAGACAGGGTAAAGGCTGTTATAAATGCCGATGAGTCAATCAGCTGTAGATATCCCAATGAAGGTCCAAAAATTCTTGTGGAAAACGGGATACTGCTTATTGATGATGTGGGTGAAGATACTGCCGATAAGATACAAGAAGGTGACACGCTAAATATAGAAGGAGAAGAAATCTATAGCAATGATGCTTACATTGGCAAGGGTACTATACTTGATGAACAAAAAATTGATGAATTAATGGCCCGGTCTTATAAGAGCTTAGACAAAGAATTGGACAAGTTTATTGAAAATACCCTGGAGTATGCAAAAAGAGAAAAAGACTTTTTTATAAAAAAGGTTGATTTTCCTAAATCTGTGGTGGATATTAAAGGTAAGCAGGTTCTTGTTGTAGTAAGAGGGAAAAACTTCCGTGAGGATTTAAACACGATACATGATTATATAGATGAAGTAAAACCTGTTCTCATTGGTGTTGACGGGGGCGGTGATGCACTGTTGGAAAATGGTTATACTCCCGATATAATAGTGGGAGATATGGACAGCGTGACCGACAAATGTCTTAAAAGCTGTAAGCAGATCATAGTACACGCATACACTGATGGTCGTGCACCCGGTCTCAAAAGGGTAAACGATCTTGATTTAAAATCGGATGTTGTACCGATGCCGGGCACCAGTGAGGATATTGCTCTTTTAATGTCATATGAACTGGGGGCCGATCTTATTGTTGCCGTGGGCACCCATACTAATATGATAGACTTTTTGGAAAAAGGACGTAAAGGTATGGCAAGTACCTTTTTAGTAAGACTGAAAATAGGCTCTAAGTTAATGGATGCAAAGGGTGTAAGTAAGTTATACCGTTCAGGTGTCAAGCTGAGTTACATATTGGGTATTACGATATCGGCACTTTTGCCTATTAGTGTGGTCTTTTTTATGTCTCCGCCCATGCAGCAGTTTTTTAGTATAATAAGGTTGAGGATAAAACTTACTTTAGGTATATAAAGGGATGATACTATGGGTGTTAATATGAAATTTTATGTGATAACGATAGCAGCAATTTTTTTGGCACTGGGAATAGGTATATTTATAGGTTTTAATATAGACAGTCAGCAATTTTATATGGAACAGCAAAATTCATTGATTGATGAAATGACAAAAAAGTTTGATGAGATGAAGCAGCAAAATATTGATTTAAATAAAAAGAATGCAGAGGTTCAAAGTGATCTTGAGCTATACCAGCAGTATTCCGAGGGTGTATTTCCTTTCTTTGCAAAGGACAGGCTTAATGGTATAAATGTTGCTGTCATAGAAACAACGGATGATTATATATACTCTTCTCTTAAAAACACGCTTAAAAGTGCAGGCGCGGATGTTGTCAATATAACAGCTGTTCATAGCAAGTTAGAAGAAAGTGTGAACGATGATGCTTTAAAAAACAAAATAACAAACAATGTTTCTTCTGAAGATATGGACAAAAATAATATACCTCAACTTACAAGCGATGTAATAGCACAGCATATAATAAACCATAAATATGGGGATTTAATGAAGTATTTAAGCGATAATGAGTATATAGAAATGAAGGGAGATTATTCTTTGCCCGTGGATTATGTTATTATTGCCGGCGGCAGCGTAGAAAACGATAATTTTATTAATGCTGTTGACATACCTATAATAAAGGCAATAAAAAAAGAACAGATACCAATAATTGGAGTTGAAAGAAGCGACGTTAAGCATTCATATATGGAAGATTATAAAAAGGAGAAGATTTCTACTGTAGATAATGTTGACAATGTTATAGGCGAGACTTCACTTATTATAGTGATGCAGGGTGTGGAAGGCAATTATGGTGTTAAAAAATCTTCGTCTTCGCTTATGCCTGCAATGAACCGGGGTGTCTAAATGAGTATTGGAGTAGTTATTCCATGTTATAATGAAGGAGATGTTATAGAAAGCACTTTAAAAGCTATAAAAGATACGGGGATTTTTGATAATATAGTTGTCATCGATGATGGTTCTGGCGATGATACATTTGAGAAATCCAGCGGTATGGATGTAAAATGTATCAGGCTTAAAAAAAACAGCGGCAAGGGAAATGCGGTAAGGATGGGTCTTAAATCAATAAATACGGATATTATTGTTCTTATAGACGGCGATGTGGGTAACACTGCAGGAGAGATTTCCAAGGTTATAAAGCCGGTTGCTAGCGGCCAGGCCGACGTTGCCATAGCATCATTCCCCAAAACCAATAAAAAAGGCGGCTTCGGTCTGGTAAAGGGATTAACTCGTTGGGGACTAAAGATGCTCACCGGACAGGTCATCGGTTCAGCCCTGTCCGGGCAGAGAGCATATAAAAGAGAGGTTTTAAATAATTTGTGGATTCCCGATGGGTACGGTATGGAGTTTGCAATGACGGCTGAGACTTTGAAGATGGGTTATGCAATAGCAGAGGTTGAAGTGAATATGACCCATAAGGTGACCGGAAGAAGCTTTAAGGATTTTATACATAGGGGCAGGCAGTTTAAAGACATACTTAAGACCATAATACTTGAGGCTGCGAGGTGAGAATATGCTTTATATTATTTCCCTGGTAATATCTGTATTTTTTTCTGTGATGCTGAAAACCATGTTTAAAAAAATGCTTATTAAAAGGGGCTGCCTTACCACAAACTATCTTGGTGATGAAATACCTGTGGGTATGGGGCTTATGTTTATTCCTGTGATGGTTTCCGGTACGATTCCTCTTCTGTTCGTAACAGACAACACTAAGATTTTATTGGCTTATATCATAGGCGCGGCAGTAATGGGGTTTAGCGGATTCATCGATGATATGATGGGTGACGGAAGTGTCAAGGGACTTAAAGGACATATTGGGAAGCTTATGAATGGTGAGCTTACAACCGGAGGTTTTAAAGCGCTGTCCGGTCTCTTAACGGCGCTTTTTATATCATCCTGTATCAGAGTAACTAATATTAACCTTAGCGCAGTTTTTCCCGTGCTTGAATTTTTGATGAATGTTCTTATTATAACTTTATCGACTAATTTTTTAAATCTTCTGGATTTACGGCCCGGACGTTCGATCAAAGGTTTTCTCTCGGTGATTATTTTAACCTTTTTATTTGCACGTCTCCGCAGTCCGGCCATGGCGGTTGTGTTTCCTCTGCTTTGCGCTGTCCTTGTTTATATGGGAGATGACTTAAAAGCACGCTCTATGTTGGGAGATACCGGTTCTAATATTTTAGGGATATCTGCCGGAGCATTTGTCGCTCTTTTTGGTTCATGGTATTTTAAAATAGTATGTTCTTTATTTCTTGTTGCAATACATATATATACGGAGAGGTATTCGCTCACTAGATTGATAGAGGAGAACTCATTATTGAAATTTTTAGATGACTTAGGCAGATAAGTTTTTTATTGCAGGGAGGAAACATGAAAAACAATAAATTATTAATCCTCATTGTATTGGTTATATTTGCCGTTATAGTGATATTGTTTGTTTCCCCAATGATAATACATGGAGAAAAACCGGATGTTAAACAATATAAAATATTGATAGATGCTGAAGAGGCACGGCTTTTTCTTCTGGAAGACAATAAACTTATGAAATCCTATCCTATAGCCATAGGTAAATACAGTACCCCTTCACCCCTTGGATATTTTAAGATAGTAAGTAAATCAATATGGGGAGGAAGCTTTGGTACACGTTGGATGGGTCTTAACGTACCGTGGGGGAGTTATGGAATACATGGCACGAATCGGCCGGGTTCTGTCGGCTGGGCTGCATCCCACGGATGTTTCCGGATGAGAAATAATGATGTTGAAGAGTTGTATTCAATGGTACAGGTGGGTACACCGGTGGTTGTATACGGTGGACAGTATGGGCTCATGGGAGACGGATACCGCAACCTATCACCCGGCGATAGGGGTTCCCATGTCTTAGCCGTACAAGAAAAGCTGAAACAGATGGGATATTATAAAGGAAAGCTGGACGGGATATACGGAAGGGGTATGGAAGATGCTGTGCTTAAGTTTAAACTGGATAACGGGCTTACTTATAATAAGAATATAGATGAGACCACTTACATATCTCTGGGTTTAAAACTGTTTGAATGATTTGAATGAGGTGATCTATACAAATGATAAAACTAAGAAAAGGTACTGTTAAAGGTATTACATATGAGGACGATAAGTTGCAGGAGATTACGGTAAGGATAGATGGCAATGATATATCCGCCATGAATTACACCGTTTTTACGGGCAGGTTAAAGCAGGGGGATAGTGTGATTTTAAATACCACTGCCACCTCTCTTGGCTTGGGTACCGGGGGATATGACTTTGTAATAAGCAAAAATGAGGAATTTGAATCAGCCGGGCCGGGCCATATAATGAAGCTACGTTATACACCTTTACAGCACAGCGCTATGAGCGTAGAAGAGGAAGGTAGCCCATACAGGGATAAAATAACGGGATTTAAAGGCTTAGGCGGGGGATATGTCATAATTTGTCCGCTGCACAGCATGATGGCCATAACCGCAACCGCTTTGAAATACCTTAAAGGCATCAAAATAAGCTATGTTATGACAGATTCAGGTTGTTTACCGATATCGTTCAGTAAAATCGTAAGGCATCTTAAAGAAAAAAAAATTATCGATGCAACAATAACAATAGGCCAGGCCTTTGGTGGCGACCTTGAAGCGGTAAACATATATACCGGTTTGATCGCTGCAAAAGAGATCTGCCATGCTGACGTCATACTTGTATCCATGGGACCGGGAATAACCGGTACAAACACAAAATATGGTTTTTCCGGTGCCGACGAAGGATATATCATCGATGCAGTCAACGATCTAAAAGGCAGGGCGGTATACGTGCCCAGGATAAGTTTTTCCGACAGTAGGGATAGGCATAAAGGAATAAGCCATCATTCCATGACCTCGTTAAAAGAATTATGCCATACGCACAGTGATGTCGTGCTGCCGGAGATGGACAGGTTATCTTATGAAATATTAGAGAAACAGATTTTTTTATTAAAGTCTACCGGCAGATGTGATTTTTATGACAAAAACGGAGGATATATAACCGATGCCATGAATAAGTTTGATTTAAGTATTCGTACTATGGGTAGGGTATATGAAGATGATCCTTATTTTTATAAGACATGTGCCGCAGCAGCAAGGTTTGTGATGGATAATCTTTATTTATAGAGAGGAAGTACAATGGATAAAAAAGAAATAACTATAAACGACAAAAAGATATACAACGGCAGTATAATAAACCTTAAAGTTGTAAATGTCCGTCTGCCTAACGGCAAAATTGCAAAGAGGGAGATAGTGGAACATATGGGTGCAGCTGCAATTCTGCCTGTAACAAAAGACGGAAAAGTGATCATGGTAAGACAGTACAGAAAGCCGACGGAACAAGAACTCTGGGAGATACCCGCCGGTAAAATGGAGAATGGTGAACTGCCCGGCGCTTGCGCAGCAAGGGAATTGGAAGAGGAAACGGGTTATAAAGGAAAACTTAAAAAGGTTTTTGAGTTTTATACATCCCCGGGTTTTTCCAACGAGTACATCTATCTTTATACGGCGACGGACCTTGTTTCGGGAAAACAGAATTTAGATCCCGATGAGATTCTGGATATAAGGGAGTTTACAAAGCAAGAGCTCAAAGATATGATCAGTTCACAAAAGTTAATAGATGCCAAGACCCTTATAGGAGTAGAGTATTTATTTACAGGCTGGATGGAGTCTTAATCCGAGGACTCCATCATTTTTTCCCATTGATTATAATAATCTTTAAGCGTCTCTTTAAGCTGATTGTATTTCAGAGCTGTTTCTCTGGCCTGGTCATCATTTTGATAGAGTGATGGATCAGCCATCTTTTCCTCCAGCATTTTGATTGTGTTTTCAGTTGTTTCAATCATGTTTTCCATATCGTTAAGTTTTTGAAGGGCTGCCTTCCGCTTATTTATCTTATCTCTTTCCTTTTTAAACATATTGGATCGCTGTGTTTTACTAATGACATCAGGCTGCGACTCATCATTTTCCATATTTTTAAGTCGGCGTTTCTTATCGACATAGTAAGAATAGTTACCTAGGTATTCAGATACCTTACCGTTGTCCAATTCTAGTATTCTGCTTGCCAATTTATTTATAAAGTATCTATCATGAGATATAAATAATACCGTTCCCTTATACCTTGTTATAGCATCCTCTATAATCTCTTTGGATGGTATGTCGAGGTGATTGGTGGGTTCATCCAATATTAAAAGATTAGCCTGCGATATAACCAATTTTGCAAAGGATAGTCTGACAAGTTCACCACCGCTGAGTGTGGATACCTTTTTAAAAACATCGTCACCAACAAAGAGAAAATAGCTCAATAGATTTCTGACCTCGACCTGTTTTAAGGCTGAATCCACCGACCATATCTCATCCATCAAAGTATTTTCAAAATTAAGATCCGTTCTCTCCTGGCTCAGATAGCTAAAATTTACCCGTCTCCCATAAATGACTTCTCCCTCAGTAGGCTTTAAGTCTCCTGTCAATATTTTAAGCAGTGTTGATTTTCCCGAACCGTTGGGACCGATAAGTGCAACTTTTTCACCTTTGTTAATCGAAATATTTATATGGTCAAAGACCTTCTTTTCATCAAAGGACTTTGCAATATCGTCGGTTTTTATGACGATATTGCTGGACTCGGATGCTATCTTAAAATCCAGCCTCATCTTTGACTGAGTCTTAGGTTTTTCAATCACCTTTATTTTTTTTAGCATCTTTTCCTTGCTGGATGCAATTCTTGTACTTTTTTCCGTGTTTCTTTGTTTTTGAACTTCTATTATATTCATTAACCTGTCTATTTCTTTTCTTTGAAGCATATAATCCTTTTCGCGCTGCTTACGGCGTTTTTCCCTTATCTTTATAAAGTTATCATAATCGCCGTTATACGTATCCAATGTATGATCGTGAATATTGAATATCTTATTTACGAATCCGTTGAGGAAGTATCTGTCATGGGAGACAACTATAACGGACCTGTCATAATTTTTAAGATAATCTTCCAGCCATTCGCAGGACGGGATATCAAGATAGTTGGTAGGCTCGTCTAAGAGCAGCAAATCCGGACGGCGCTGTAGTATTTTGGCCAGCATGATTTTATTTTTCTGGCCGCCGCTGAATTCCGATATAGGGCGGTCATAATCCTCTTTAGTAAATTCCAGACCGTCCAGGGTTCCCCTTACGATGCTTTCGCATGCATACCCGTTTTTATCTTCATACATGGTTCGTATCTTTTCATAACGATCAAACAATTCATCATCAACTTTGCCCATAGAGCCAAGCCGGGCTATTTGGGTTTCGATTGATCTGAGTTTTCCTTCAAGTTCTTTGATATCGCTGTACTCATCTATCATTTCTTTCCAGAGGGTTTCCTCTGAGGATATAACCGTATTTTGCTTCAGATAACCAATGGAAGTGCCTGATGCTGTGACAATCTCTCCTGTGTCACGCTCCATATCCCCTGCTAATATACCCAGCAGGGTTGATTTTCCGCAGCCGTTGTTTCCCACAATACCTATGCGGTCTCGGCTTTCTATAACAAAGTTTATATTTGTAAGTACCTCATTTATACCGAAGGTTTTTGAAACATCCGTACATCGCATTATAGTCATATTTATACCTCCAATAACACGATTTTATCAGATTGGCGCCATTATTTAAACCATATCTTTGGGGTAATATTGTCCAATTAAAAATCATATCTTATTTTAGGATAGGAGGTAATTCTTTTGCCGCGACGTTTTTTAAGCTTATTTATAAAGCACATCAGGAATAATTTACTGTTATATTTTCTATGTATCTTATTATTATGCGTTGGTATTATAACCGGGTATATGAGTACAAGGTCACTAACCGATGTCCAGAATATGGAGCTTCTTAATTATTTGAACGGTTTTTTTCAGCTATTCTCAAATACCGAGATAAGTAATTCCAGTGTATTGTTACAGTCTCTGGCAAATAATTTCCGCATATGCTTTTTTATATGGATTATGGGAGCCACATTTATCGGGATACCAATTATATTGATATTAATATCTCTGCGTGGTTTTATATTTGGTTTTACCCTTTCCTTTTTAGTAAACAGGCTTCAGAGGAAAGGTATAGTCTTTGCTATGGTATCAATGCTGCCTTCCAATATCTTCATACTTCCGGCGTTAATTATCATAGGTGTGATGGCAATTAATTTTGCTCTATATGTTTTCAGGAACAGGTCCAATGGGATATCCAATCTTGTAAAGGATTTTATAGGATATACCATTGTTATTGCATCAATTTTCCTACTGATTATTTTAGGTTCTTTTATTGAGGCCTACTTTTCAGTTTACCTGATAAAGGTATTTATAAGTTGACATACGTATGATAAGGATGTTAATATATTTTAAAAGAGTGTATTTTGATCGGCTTGAATATTTTAACTTCTTATCGTATTGGATAAGAAGCTTTTTATTAGGAGGGTCGCGGTTGAATTTTAAAGCGGAAATAATGGATAAGCAGGCAATGAACAGAGCTATTACAAGGATGGCTCATGAGATAATAGAGAAGAATAAGGATATCACGGATGTGATCCTTATAGGAATAAAGAGAAGAGGGTATCCTTTAGCCGTGAGATTGGGGAGTGAGATGCATAAAATAGAAGGTAAAAAGGTGCCGACCGGCGCGCTGGATATAACGTTTTACAGGGACGATCTGAAACCGGCCTACGGTGACCCTCAGGTGCACAAAGAGGATCTTGAATTTGAGGTCGATAATAAAATCGTGGTTATAGTGGACGACGTCATATATACAGGGCGGACAGCAAGGGCGGCCATGGATGCTTTAGTGCATAGGGGCAGGCCACGCAAGATACAGCTGGCGGTTCTTGTGGACAGGGGTCACAGAGAACTGCCCATCCGGCCGGATTATGTCGGCAAAAACGTGCCGACATCCGGTAGCGAGTTGGTGAATGTGGAGGTTACCGAGATAGACGATAAGGACAGGGTTACTATAAACGAATCATAGCTGCCTGTCTCTGAGTTTATTTATGTCTTCGGCGGTAGGTGTTACATACAGAGTTTTCTGATTAGCATATATTACCTTACCTGGTTTTGCACCCGATGGTTTTCTGACATATTTTTTGTATGTATAATCCACCGGAACATTACTGGATTTCCTGGCTTTGCTGAAGTAAGCGGCCAGTTTGGCAGCCTCAAGCAGGGTGCTGCCCGGCAGTTCACTGTTATTTGCCTTTATAATGACATGGCTGCCGGGAATGTCTTTGGTATGAAGCCAGATATCAGCAGCCTGGGCATAGTGTAAGGTGAGTTTGTCATTTTGTATGTTGTTTTTTCCTACAAATATATCGTAGCCGCCAGATGATTTAAAATGACGCGGTTTAGACTTAGGTATGATTTTCTTTTTGTTTTTCTTGTGTTTGATATATCCCGTTGCTTCCAGCTCATTTTTTATTTCATCAATTTCCGATGTATCTTCTATGTTTTGCAGGTTATTAAGTTCCGATTCGAGGTATTCTATCTCGTCTTTTGTATCTTTTATCTGACCGGTAATATATTTGATGGAATTCTTTAACTTATTGTATTTTTTATAATAACGCTGTGCATTTTCTATGGCGGTTTTAGATGGGTCTAGTTTTATTTTTGTAATTTCACCATTTTCTCTGAATATATTTTTAAGTTCTATCGACTGCATGCCTTTTTTAATAGAATATAAATTAGCCATTAACAAATCAGCATGTTCTTTATATCGGTCCCTTTCCTTTCCTGAATCCAGTTCAGATTGCAGATTTTCTAATTTTCTGTAGCATCTGTTTAAGTTTCCGTTGATTACTTTTGTAAGCATCGAAAGTCTGTCATTAGCAATCCTGCTTAATTCTCTTTGCTCATAAAACTTTTCCGTCATTTCTGACATGGAGTCGTATCCGACAGGCTTATAAACGTTGAAACAGAACGGCAAAAAATCCTTATATGTGTCATTATCAACATAAATAGTGGGGGAGTATTTATTTTTTAAAATGCTGTCTTTCATTTCTAACAAATTATATATTACAGTGTCTTTGTCATAATGCCTATTTAAAGGATCGCACCCGCAGGATAAAGCAAGAGAATAAGATAGAAAGGGACTGAATCCCTCAAAGTGCTCAACAAGAAACCTTTGAAGTGGTTTGTCCGAGCTTATATTAAAAACCTCGCGGATTTCATTTTCATCTGCCTCTGCAAGATTGATTTTATTTTGTGCAGGCGGGTATGAGTAGGTTAGTCCGGGAAGCACGCTGCGTACGCGGCTCATATCGGGATATACGTGCCTCATGGCATCTATTATTTTGCTATTTTTATCGGTTAAAATGATATTGGAGTTTTTACCCATTATTTCTACGTAGAGATTCAGAGTTTCATCCTTCCAGGATTTAAACGTTAATATGGCAATTCTGTCCAGTCCCCTTTGATTTATGCCTGTGATTTTACCTCCCTCAAGATATTTTCTGAGGAGCATACAAAAAGGCGGTGGGTTTACTGGATTTTTTTTGTTCGACTCCGATATGCATATGCGGGATAAGATAGGGTGGCAATTAATCAATAATTTAGTATTTAGCTTAGGCCTTCTTAAGTTAAGTATTACTTCATATTTTTCCGGTTGATATACCCTTTCCACCTTGCAATCTATAACACTTATATTTATTTCACTTGTTAATGCTCTTAAACCTATGCCGTCTAATGGCATTGCTTACACCTCCTTTATGTGTAGGTATAGTATATCATATATCGTATTTTGATGTTTTAAACTATTATCTTTGATGATATAATAAAATTGTGTATTTAATAATTATAGTTTACTCCTAAAATTACATAAGAAAACGGTTAAGGGAAAACGGTGAAAAACCGCTACAGCCCCCGCTACTGTAAGCATGGATGAAATCCGTAAATTACGGCCACCGATATGGGAAGGCCCGGAGAGTAGTATGAAGTGCAAGCCAGGAGACCTGCCGCTTGTTTAATTACACCTTCGGAGGGAAGGCAAGGCATTTGTAATGTTAAAGATTAAAGATGACCTACCCGAAGGGGTAGTATTTTTTATGTAATTAAAACCTAAGGGGATGAGCATATTGAAAAAACATGTATCCTTTGTATTATCTTTGATGATGATCATGATGCTGTTTGCAGGATGCGGTTATGCCGGAAAACCCGCCGGGGATGATACACAAGCGCCTGGTTTTCCATTGACAGTTACGGATTTTATGGGCTCTAAAACAACCGTAGACAAAAAGCCGGGTAGAATTGTCTCTATGGCTCCCAGCACCACGGAAATCTTATATGAGTTTGGCCTGCAGGATAAGATCGTCGGGGTTTCAGAGTATGACGATTATCCGCCCGAGGTGAAAGATAAAGAACAATTAGGGGGTTTTTCCACACCAAACATTGAGGCTATAGTAGCGGCGCAGCCTGATATTGTACTGGTGGGTAGCTCCTTCGGCAAGGAAAATGCTAAGAAACTGAAGGATTCCGATATACCGGTTGTTGTCACGCAGCCCGATGCTTTTAATGATATTTATAGATCTTATGAGATGATCGGGAAGATAACAGGCAGCACTGAAAAGGCCAATGCCATAATTAAAAAGATCAAAGACGGAGTGGCGGTTGTTGAGAAAAGGGTTAAAGGCAAGAACAGGCCGAAGGTATATTTTGTTGTGTCATTGGGTCAAAGTAATTTTACAGCTGGAAAGAATACATTTATAGACAAGGTTATAAATATTGCCGGAGGAACTAATGTGGCCTCCGATGTAGACGGATGGCAGGATTATAGTCTGGAGAAAATGGTTGAGCACCAGCCTGATATAATAATTGCCTCAAAGCATGCCGGAGAGGTGGACAAGATTTCAGGTTTGGCCGGGTATAAGGATACCAAGGCGGCCAAAAATGGTAAAATATTTATAGTGGATGACAACACCATAGTAAGGCCTACAAGCCGTATACTTGACGGTATAAATCAGATGGCTAAAATAATTCATCCGGAATTGGATAAGTAAGGGGTTTAGATGAATAAAAGATTTTATTTTTTATTAACTTTGTCTATCATATTTCTTTTTATAAGTATCCTTACCGGATTGGTGGTGGGCAGCAGCGATATCTCGCCTCTTGAAGCTTTGAATATTTTAATAGGCCAAGTTTTTAACCTTAAGGGTGATATGTTGCCGTCCCATGCAATAATAATAATGAATATCAGACTACCCAGGGTTATACTGGCCTGTATCGTAGGAGCTGGTCTGTCTACGGTGGGTCTGACGTACCAGGCTGTTTTTCGTAACCCGCTGGCTGAACCGTATATCATAGGCGTTTCTTCAGGCGCAGCTTTTGGTGCTTCGGTCGCAATAGCCTTTAGTTTTGCCGGTGGATTATGGAGCATCGGTATAACTAATGTTTTTGCATTTGCAGGTGCTCTTGCGGTGAGTTTCGTTGCACTGGCCATATCCAGGGTAAACGGCAGGGTACCGGTAAATACGCTGCTTCTATCAGGCGTGGCTTTGGGAAATCTGCTGACTGCCGGGATGTCTCTTATTATGTTTTTTGACCATAACGATATGCAGCAGATCGTTTACTGGACCATGGGCAGCTTTGTGTCTGCTTCATGGGACAAAGTTATATTCTGCCTAACATTCACGGCGGCTGGCATTGTGCTTTTGATGTTTCATACATGGGAACTCAACCTCATGCAGTTTGGCGATGAGACGGCATACGGCCTGGGTGTCGATGTGGAGAGGCTAAAGAGAAAGTTGGTTATAATATCCTCTCTGGTCACGGCAGCCTGCGTATCTGTGAGCGGGATAATAGGTTTTGTAGGGTTGGTGGTCCCTCATGTGATGAGGATGATATCCGGGTATGACAACCGCAGGCTTTTTATCCTATCTTTGATCGGCGGGGCAGGTTTTATGTGTATTACGGACACAATCTCCAGATGCATATTAAGCCCGGTGGAGATACCTGTGGGCATAATTACCGCTTTAATGGGCGGCCCGTTTTTTATTTATCTGCTGAAGAGGAACAAGGGGATGGTTTGATTGCACGCTGTTGAGGTTCATAATTTGAATTTTTGTCTGAACGGTAAAAAAATATTAGACAATATCACAGTGAATATAGATGATGGGCTCGTAACCGGTATTCTCGGGCCGAATGGAGCGGGTAAGACAACCCTTGTGCGTCATTTATCCGGATACTGGCTGCAAAAAAGGGATACTGTTTATATATTCGGCAGGGATATTTTAGACACCGACTGCCGGGAAAGGGCTAAGACCATCGGCCTGGTCCCTCAGGATGGAAGTTATTCCAAAGGATTTTCGGTATTTGAGACTGTGATGATGGGAAGGAGCCCGTATCTCGATGCTTTTGGTAACGGCAGCGCAGAGGATTTGAATATAGTAAATGAATGCCTTGAAATGTGTGGGGTCTACGATCTTAAAGACAGGAGTTTGTATGAGATAAGCGGAGGCGAGGTTCAGAGGGTTCTTATTGCGAGGGCACTGGCCCAGCAACCCAGGATGCTTTTGCTTGATGAGCCCGTATCGCATCTGGATATCAAATATCAGATGGACGTAATGAATTTATTAAGAAGTCTTTCTAGCAAGGGTATGACTATAGTTACGATAATGCATGATCTTAATCTCTCACTTAATTTTTGTGATAACATAATTTTAATGAATGGAGGCAATGTGATTGCGGACGGCAGCACACATTCAGTCATAAATGAAGAGAATATATATACGGCTTATGGGGTGAGGACATCGGTTATAAATGGTGAATATTCAATGGTTATTCCAACAAATCTCGGGAGGTGAATTTATATGCATGGTTGTCTTATGCTACAGGGAACCCAGTCCGACGTAGGCAAGAGTGTGATGACGGCCGCTTTGCTACGGATTATGAGGCAGGATGGGTTTAAGGTTGCCCCATTTAAGGCGCAGAATATGGCCTTAAATTCATACGTGACCCATGAAGGGTTGGAGATGGGCAGGGCTCAGGTAATGCAGGCTGAGGCGGCGGGGATCGTGCCGGATGTAAGGATGAATCCTGTTTTATTAAAACCTACTTCTGATGTGGGTTCGCAGGTGGTGCTCATGGGAAAGCCGCGCAAAAATCTGGATGCCGGGGCATATGAAAATTATAAGGATGAAATAAAAAGGATTGTTTATGATGCCTTTATGGATCTTAAAAGTGAATATGATTATATTATTCTTGAGGGCGCGGGCAGTCCCGCGGAAATAAATCTCATGGACCATGATATTGTAAATATGGGAATGGCGCGTTTAATTAACTGCCCTGTTCTATTGGTGGGGGATATAGACAGGGGAGGAGTATTTGCATCATTTGTGGGTACATTGGATCTTTTACCGGATGACCGCGACAGGATAAAGGGATTTATAATAAATAAATTCCGCGGGGATTATGAGCTGCTTCGGCCTGGCCTTGATATGCTAAAGGGGATAACCGGCCTTCCCACAGTGGGGGTGACTCCCTACATGAATATCAGCCTGGATGAGGAGGATACCCCATCGGTGCACAGCGTATCTACAGGGAATGATATAGACATTGCGGTCATATACCTGCCGCATATATCTAATTTTACAGATTTTAACCCACTGCTTTACTATCCGGGTATAAACTTACGATATGTTAAGAGAGAGGAGGACATCGGTCAGCCCGATGTTATTATATTACCCGGCAGTAAAAACACCATAGGTGATCTACAGAGTTTGCGCAGCGCAGGTATAGCTGATAAGATTACAGAGTTTTATAATAGTGGCGGCATTGTGATAGGTGTCTGCGGAGGATATCAGATGATGGGAAGATATATATCCGATCCTACGGGTGTAGAAGAGAAAAGCGAGACGCAGGGGCTGGGGATATTTGATGCTTCGACTGTGTTTGAGCAAGATAAGCTTACCGTAAATTCGGCTGATGTCATACGGGATGGTAGAGGAATAATTGAGGGACTTAACGGTCTTGAAGTAAGGGGCTATGAGATACATATGGGTACAACAAGATTTGTAGGCGGAAGCCAAATATCTAAAAAGGGGCTTATATCATTGGATGCAACGGGAAGGGCGATGGGTACATATCTTCATGGTATATTTGAAAACAATGTTTTTGCCGTAGGACTTATAAACAACATAAGAAAGGCAAAAGGACTTGATCCTTTGAAACTTAAGATAGATTTCAGGAAAAAGAAGGAAGAGCAGTATGATTTGCTGGCTCAGACAGTGAGGAAAAAGCTGGATATGGGTTTTGTATACAACCTGCTCAAATAATGAATTAAGTAAAATGATGAAGGTGAATGTATATGAGCGAAGTGATTTTAGTCACCGGCGGGGCCCGGTCGGGCAAAAGCCGTATGGCGGAGAAAATGGCATCAAGGTTTAAAAGAGTGGTATATATAGCCACTGCCGTGCCGCTGGATGAGGAAATGAAGCAACGGATACAAAGGCATAAAAAAAGGCGACCATCCGGGTGGGCAACCGTTGAAAAAAACCGGGGGCTGAGTGCAGCCATCGCAAAATGCGGGGATGCCGATGCGATTCTTGTAGACTGCATTACGGTAATGATAACCAATGTCCTGATGGATATAGGGATTGACTGGGATCATCCCAACTCAGCCGATTTAGAAAAGGCCGAGTCAGAGGTTATGAAAGAAATAGATGAAATTTGCGCGGCAGCCGTAGGATTTACCGGATGCGTTATTTTGGTTACCAATGAGGTGGGTATGTCTTTGGTATCTGAGTATCCACTGGGGCGTGCATTCCGGGATATTGCAGGTTTTGCTAATCAGCGGCTGGCCAGAATATGCGATAGTGTATATCTTATGATTTCCGGAATACCACTTAAGATAAAGGGGTAGTTTTATGAGGTTGATTTTAATTGCTTTGATGTTTCTTGTAAGAACGCCTTTTTATATTGATATGAAACCGACAGAAAAAGATTTTTCAGGATGCACCGCGTATTTCCCGGTTGTTGGTATTTTACTCGGAATATTGGTATCTGCCGTATTTTACATAGTATCATTGCTGGGGAAGGATATTGCGTCTCTTATTGCGCTCACGGTATACGTGTATGTTGCCCTGGGATTTCATTTGGACGGTCTGGCCGATTGCGTTGATGGCCTGGCCAGCGGGACACGTGGAAAAGACTTTGTTAGTATAATGAAAGACAGCAGGGTAGGTACCTTCTCCGTCATTTCTATATTTTTGGCATCTGTCTTTTATATAAAGTTGGTTTCATATGTGGATTACAGAGTGCTATTTACATTCCCTATTGCAGGCAGGTACAGTATGACTATTATGGCTGTCCTCTTTAGGCCGGCAAGAAAAGAGGGGCTGGGGTACATGTTTTGTAATAAAGCCGGGATTAAGGAATTTATTATTTCAACCATTATAACAATTGCTGCAGGCCTGTTCGCAATGGGCGTAAGATTTATATTTCCCGCGATATGCGCAGTTATATTTGCTTTAATTTTTATTAGGAGCATATCTTCCAGGATGGGAGGTATAAACGGTGATGCATTAGGTGCCTCGTTGGTGCTCTCTGAGATTACGTATCTTTTGGTGTCATATGCACAGGCGGTGATACTGTGAAGAGGGTCTATATTGTTAGGCATCCCGAAATTACTATGCATGGAAGATATATTGGAATTACAGATTCTGAATTATCAAAGACAGGCAGGAAGCAGTTATACAGCATAATCAATTATTTTAAAGATATACATTTAGAAACCATTGTATCCAGCCCGATGAAAAGATGCATTATTCCCACAAGGATATTATCTGATATTAAACATGTCTCGTATACTATTGACCCGGACTTAAGCGAGATTGATTTTGGCGCGTGGGAGGGACTTAGCTACAAGGAGATAATGGAAAAATATCACGAAGGTTGGGCTGAATATATGGCCAGGCCGCTGAACTTTACATTTCCGGGCGGAGATGATGTATCTCAATATATAGACAGGTGTGTTAAAAATTTTAAAAATAATACCGAAGGCATAGACGGCGATTTATTGTTTTTAACTCATGCCGGATATATAAACTCGATAATTTCTGCGGTGTTCCTCAAGGATAGAAAACAATTTTTTAATGTTGGTTGCAAATATGCAACGGGGTATTTAATAAATGAGAGAGGATTTTCTAAAATCTTATAGAATTCATAAAATACGTGTTCATTAAGGGGGGAGTGTATGTGAATTATAAAAAATATTTATCGGATAGGGTAAAATCCATTCAGCCGTCGGGTATCCGCAATTTCACCAATATGGCAGCCAAGGTAGACGGCGTCATTTCTTTAAGCTTGGGACAGCCTGACTTTGTTACGCCCAAGCATATCATTGATGCCGCTAAAGAGGCTTTGGATAATGGGCATACATTTTATACCCATAATATGGGGCTTTTGGAATTAAGGCAAGGTATTGCGGAATTTTTGCTGAACAGGTATAGTATAAGCTATAATCCTCAAACGGAAATAATTGTAACCATCGGTGTCAGCCAGGCTATCGATACGGCGCTCAGGTCATTGGTATCCGAAGGCGACGAGGTTTTAATCCCTCAGCCTTCATTTGTGGCATACCAGCCGTGCACAATTATGGCGGGCGGAATTCCTCGGTTTGTTCCTACATATGAAAAAGATAATTTTGTACTTAGACCGGATATATTGGAAAATTACATAACAGATAAGACAAAGGTTCTGATCCTTCCGTATCCCAACAACCCGACAGGGGCGGTAATGACTGAAGAAGAGCTTGTGGGTGTAGCCGAGGTTGTAAAGAAACACGACTTGATGGTAATATCGGATGAAATCTACAGTGAGCTCACTTATGGGATAAAGCATACATCCATAGCAAGTCTCAAGGATATGTGGCAGCGGACTATAACCGTAAATGGGTTTTCCAAAACCTATGCTATGACAGGCTGGAGACTGGGGTATATAGCGGCACCGGAGTTTTTTGTTAAAGAAATGGTAAAGGTTCACCAGTATAATGTAACCTGTGCGCCTATAATGGGGCAGTATGCCGCCATTGAAGCATTGAAAAACGGAGACAAGGATATAAAAAGAATGTTGGATGAATATGACCGCAGGAGAAGGTTTTTACTGGGAGAGATAAGAGATATGGGACTTAACTGTTTCGAGCCTCATGGGGCCTTTTATATATTTCCATCCATTAAGTATACTGGACTGTCATCCAATGATTTTGCCACCCGGCTTCTTTATGAGGGAAAAGTTGCGGCGGTACCGGGGGATGCATTTGGTGAAAATGGTGATGGTTTTATAAGGTTATCTTACGCGAGTTCAATGGATGATTTGAGAGAAGCGGTTAGTAGGATTAAAAGATTCCTGCGTACTATATAAAAAAGGAGAATGAGTCATTCTCCTTTTTTGCATTCAGGGCAATAACCATAAAAGTACAATTGATGTGATAAAATCTTGTAGTGCGTATTTTTCGCAATGGTATCATATGACTGGGGTACATCGTAGCCACCAACGTCATCAACTCTCTTGCATTTAAGACATACAATGTGGGGATGAGGAGCAGTATTGGCATCATATCTGAAGCTGTCCTCACCCACGTTAATTTCCTGTATGAGGCCTATCCTGCTCAATAAGCCGAGCGTTTTGTAAACAGTTGCCAAACTCATCGTAGGAAATTGTTTTGATAATCCCTTATATATGGTTTCGGCACTGGGATGGGATTTAGTGTTTTTTAGTATATTATATATAGCAAGCCTTTGTGGAGTGGCTTTTATTCCGTTTTTTTTCAAAAGTGACGCAACATTCTCTTCCATTATTTTCACCACCAATTATCAATGAATAATTAATATCTTTTATATTATAGATCAACTGTCTGGTTTAGTCAAATTTAATTTAAGGTTAGACATCCATAAATACCAAGAAAACGGTATTTTCTACATATATATATCTTTTGAAAACAGGCTTTTTAAATTGTGTCTTTTATAGTATAATTAATATGCCAAAGATAAATTTGATTCCGGTATATTAATTTATCACTTACAAATTGCCTATATAATTAATGCTAAGAATCTATCAAAAATTTTCCGTAAGGGGATAGTGCTTGTGTATAAATTGGTAGCTATGGATATGGATGGTACACTCTTAAATTCTGATAAATACATTTCTGAAGAAAATCAAAAATTACTAGATTATATTAAAAAACTAAATATAAACATTTCTTTAAGTACGGGTAGATTGTTCACATCAGCCAAGGGATATGCAAATTACCTTGGAGGCGGTATCTATATCATATCATGCAATGGTGCTTACGTAACGGATACTGAATACAACGATATAGCCTTTCATCCCATGGGTAAAAATGAAGCTGAAGCAGTTATTGATATATGTCACAAATACAATATCTATTTTCATTTTTTTGATAGAACAAAGATGTATTTGGAAACAGATTTAGGTGGACAATTTGTGTATTTAAAAGGCAACGATCTGTTTTTAGATGAGGACAAGCTTGAATTTGTGGTAGATAAAGATTTAAAAAAATTGGTACATTCTCATGACATGGAAATACTTAAATACGTCATAGTAGATAGAGACAAGGATAAACTAGAAAAAGTCAGGAACGAATTAGAAGAACTCAATGTAGAAATAAGCAGCTCAACACCGACAAATATTGAGGTCACTACATTAGGGGTTAACAAAGGTTTAGCATTAACGGAACTCATGAACTATCTTGGCATAAGTAAAGATGAGGTGCTTGCCATGGGAGATAGCGAAAACGACATTTCTATGCTGAAGATGGCTGGTATTAGTGTGGCAATGGGCAATGGCAGGAAAGATGTTAAAAATATGTCCGATTATGTAACCGCTACCGAGAACAACAATGGTGTGGCTCAAGCTCTTAGACATTTTATTGTTGGTGATGATAGCGGTATCTGAAAGTTTTTAAGAGAATAAAAAGGCCGTAATTTAGGACAAGATGAAGTATTTGCAAGACTGTGATTATAAATTACGACGATAGTGGTGAAAATATGAAGTACATAGTCAGCTAACCCAGCTGTTTTTTGCTGTAATGAAGTGTGTGGCAGCATTGAATTTTAAAGGAGGTACAATATGGCTTTGCAAGTGATAACCGGACTTGTAGGCGGCCTGGCCATGTTCCTGTATGGCATGCGTCTTATGGGCGACAGTTTGCAGAAAGCTGCCGGGGATAAAATGAAACATTTTATAAAAATATTAACTACAAATAAGTATATGGGGGTTATCGCAGGTATATTTGTTACAGGCATAATGCAAAGCAGCTCCGCTACAACAATAATGGTTGTAGGCTTTGTAAATGCGGGTTTAATGAACCTGGAGCAGGCGGTAGGGGTTATAATGGGGGCAAATATAGGTACGACTATAACCGCACAGCTTATTGCCTTTAGGCTGTCATATATAGCACCTGTTGCAATTGCCATCGGCGTTGTACTATGGTTTTTCGGCTCAAAGAAAATTAAGCAGATCGGTGAAATCATAATAGGTTTTGGAATTATGTTCATGGGTATGGATATGATGAGGAATTCAGTGGAGCCATTAAAAAATGTACCGGAATTTTCCCGGCTGATTCTCATGCTTGGACGTAACAGATTTCTCGGCGTGCTTGTAGGGTTTATTATGACGGCAACACTTCAAAGCTCAGGTGTAACAATAGGTATAATCCAGGCACTGGCATTCCAAGGTTTAATGCCTATTGAAACAGCACTGCCTATATTGTTCGGTGATAATATAGGGACAACAGTAGCAACACTTCTTGCGAGTATTGGGGCAAATAGAACAGCCAAAAGGGCGGCACTTATTCATACATTTTTTAATGTTATCGGCACTGCTATTTTTATGATATTTTTAAATCCGGTGACAGCTGTAGTAAAGTTTATGTCATCTGATATAACGCGTCAGGTCGCCAATGCTCATACACTTTTTAATGTTACTAATACATTTATTCAACTTCCTTTTGCCGGTTATCTTGTAAAACTGGTACAACGTATACTGCCGGGTGAGGTGAAAGAAGAAGAAAACGGCCTTAAGTATCTGGATGAAAGGATATTGGAAACCCCGTCCATATCGGTTGTCCAGGCATATAAAGAGGCAATAAGGATGGGCTATATATCACTAAAAAATCTTGAGGTCTCAATGGAATCATTCTTTGAATATGATTCGCAAAAATGTCAAAAGGTGTTTGACAGGGAAAGATATATCAATCAATTGGAAACAGATATTACTAAATACTTGGTTAAGATCTCTAACACATCACTTTCGCCTGAACAGTCCAAGAAGGTGACATCAATGTTTCATATTATAAATGATATTGAGAGAATAGGGGATCATGCTGATAATGTTGCCGAAATGGCTCAGTATAGCATAGATAATAATCTTAAATACTCCGATTTAGCTTTTTCAGAGATTCATGGTATGACGGACGTAGTCTTCAATGCGGTAAAGAAGGCTTTGGATGTTATGGATTCGCCCTCCACAGAGGGCTATCAAAATGTCCTTAAGCTTGAGAATGAAATTGATAAGATAGAAGAGGATCTAAGAGATAATCATATCAAGAGATTAAATAGAGGAGAATGTGAACCGGCTTCCGGAGTGGTTTACTTAGATCTATTGAGTAATCTTGAGAGGGTTGGGGATCATTCACTAAACATCGCGGAATTGGCTTGCGTATAAATTATATTAAAAGCATGCAGAAAACAACATTTTTCTGTATGCGATATGCAGCGGTCTGCCGGGATTGGCACGAACATGCTTCGCTTAAGGTTTTTATAGCCTTCATGACGACATGTTTTTTATTTGTTTAAAATAGGATAATTACTGACTAAACAGGAATATGCGGTAATCAAGAAAGATAAAGGAGAGTGCCCGCCCTCCTTTATCTTTCTAATGAC
>DHDL01000013.1:13847-14629 GCA_002399345.1 Thermoanaerobacterales bacterium UBA4877 | reverse complement strand
GGCACCATGCAACGGTACCGGTTAGATAATCTAAAAAAATGTGATAATTTTTATTTCATGGATTCAAGTATAGCATCCGCCAGCCTATCCAGCTCGGGTTCTTTCTCTTCTTTTAATGTAGAGGCCATACTCAACCGTTCCCCAAGAACCGTCATATTCTTGAGTTCTTTTCTTATAAACTCTTCTATTAAATCACCCGATTTACAGGCCCAGGATCCATTTTCAATAATGGCAACGGTACGGTTTTGAACATTCAGGGCCTTCATATCCATCAAAAAATCATTCATCGCCGGATGAATCCCCAGATTATATGTAACTGAGGCCAACACCAAATGACTGTATCTGAAGGTCTCGGAGATCAGTTGTGAAACATGGGTGGTTGATACGTCATACATAGCCACATTAGTCTGCCCTTTTTCACATAGCCTTGCAGACAGAGCCTGCGCAGCCGACTCCGTATTGCCGTACATGGAAGCGTAAACGATCATGACGCCCTTCTCTTCTGGTATATAACGGCTCCATGTATCGTACTTTTTGATAAAATACATCAAGTCTTTACGCCATACCGGACCATGCAGCGGACAAATCAATTTAATCTTATCCATAATACCGCTGGCCTTTTTTAAGAGAAGCTGAATGTGCGGCCCGTATTTTCCCACAATATTGGTCAGGTACCGGCGGGCATCATCCAGCCAATCCCGGTCAAAGTTCACCTCATCGGCAAACAATTTACCGTCCAGTGTGCCAAAAGTCCCAAAGGCGTCGGCTGAAAATAAAGCACC
>DHDL01000013.1:1989-13611 GCA_002399345.1 Thermoanaerobacterales bacterium UBA4877 | reverse complement strand
TTATCCACATGAAACCCGAACTGACGCATCAGCATAAAAGCTTTTTCATTACTGATAATTTTAATCTCTGGCCAGCGCATCATAATTTCCTCAATGCAAGCGGCATGATCCGGCTCCAGATGGTTGATAACCAGATAATCCAGCGTCCGGCCATTCAGGACATGGTTAATATTTTCAAGCAGCTGGCGGCAGGCAGACCAGTCTACCGTATCAAACAGGACGGTCTTTTCGTCCAGCAAAAGATAGGAATTATATGTTACTCCCCGTGGAATGGGATACACATTTTCAAACAGAGCCAGCCGATGGTCATTGGCACCGACCCAATAAAGATCATCAGTTACATTCCTCACGCAATACATGTATTATTCCCCCTTTTGACATTATTCTTTAATAAAATGATCCTTGACTTCAGAACACTCCGGGCAGCACCAGTCCTCCGGCAGGTCTTTGAACAATGTACCGGGGTCTATGCCGCCATCCTCGTCGCCCGCTTCCGGTATATATTCGTAGCCGCACCCACTACAGATATAGCGTGGTCCAATCGGTTCGGGCTGCGGCATTACCGGCCGCTTGATTTTCACCATGGGCGGCGCAGGCTTTTTTTTGCCGGTATCCAGCGCGGCAGTCAGCAGAGGAAGAATCTCTTTTACATCACCGACAATCCCATAATCACAATTTTTGAAAATGGGAGCATTGCCATTTTTGTTGACGGCCACAATGGTGGATGCCTCTTTGAGTCCTTTCAGATGCTGAATGGCGCCTGAAATTCCACAGGCAATATAGAGATTTCCAACAAATTTCTGACCCGACATGCCCACATAACGGTTAAGCGGCAGATATTTTAAGGTCTCCGCTACTGGCCTCGAACTGCCGATGGCAGCGCCGGCTGCCCCTGCTAAATCTTCGATAAGTTTCATGTTTTCTTTTCCACCTATACCCTTGCCGGCTGAGACAACCCGTTCGGCCTGGCCAATCGGTGTATCTTTAGCTATTCCAACAGTAAAGTCATAGCCATCTTTCTTTAGTGCATTAACCAATGAATCAACCTGCTCCTTTGCACTCCCCTCCCGGAAAATGATCTTTTTACGAATACCGGTGATGGGAGCGGGTTTGCGCGGCACGCTAGAAGATGATCCGTCATTTCTTGGCTCCTTGCCGAGGATTTGAGACGCAATCACCACCCGCTGTATTTCATTGGTTCCCTCATAAATCGTCGTAATCTTGGCATCACGATACATTCGTTCAATATCCATGCCCTTGAGATATCCGTTGCCGCCAAAAATCTGAAGAGCGTCGTTAGTCACTTCTAAAGCGGAATCGGATGCGTATTGCTTAGCCATGGCGGATTCCATAATATAAGGCTCGTTGTTTTCCTTAAGCTCGGCCGCGGAATAAACCAAAAGACGAGATGTACGCACCTTAGTTGCCATTTCCGCAATCTTAAATGAGATGCCCTGCTGAAACCCTATGGGCTTTCCAAACTGGACTCGCTCCTTGGCATAAGATACCGCCAGCTCCAAAGCACCCTGCGAAATCCCGAGGGCCTGTGCGGCAATACCGATGCGTCCCCCGTTTAAAGTCTGCATGGCTATTTTAAATCCGGCGCCTTCCTTTCCCAGCAGGTTCTCCTTTGGGACCTTTACGTCATTGAAAATCAACTCTGCAGTAGAAGAAGAACGAATACCCATTTTGTCATAACTATCACCAAAATCAAATCCCTTCCAACCCTTCTCTACAATAAAGGCCGAAATACCGTGGGTACCGATGTCAGGAGTTGTAACAGCAAAGATTACATATGTATCCGCAATAGGTGCATTGGTAATAAAAATCTTACCGCCGTTCAGCAAATAATAATCTCCCTTATCCACGGCCGTTGTTTCAGTTCCGCCGGCATCCGAACCGGCATTCGGTTCGGTAAGGCCAAAAGCCCCTATTTTCTCACCTTTGCACAAGGGTATCATGTATTTTTTCTTTTGTGCCTCCGTACCATAGGCGAAAATCGGCCAGGTACCCAGTGATGTATGAGCTGAAAGAATAACACCTGTCCCGCCGTCGATTCTCGAGAGTTCCTCCACGGTAATTGCATAGCTGGTTACATCCAGCCCCAAACCGCCGTATTCCTTTGGGTACGGGATCCCCATCATTCCCATTTTTGCCAGGTCGGTAACGACCTCCCGGGGAAATTTATTTTCCTTATCCATAAGAAAAGCGGACGGCTTCACCTTTTCTTCCGCGAACTTCCGGATCTTGGCACGTAATTCTTCCTGTTGTTGAGTCGTTTGAAATAACATAAAAGCACCCTCCCTTTTAATACTTGATTATTTTTATCCACTATAGCCGTAAAAAAACTCATTCACCAAAAATAACCTCATTGAGACTGTGAGAATCAAGTTCTCTATTCAGTTTATCCTGGATTGAAGAAAGATGAACATGTACTCTGCAAACAGTATCATAGTGCTTCTCACACCACTTACACCGATATCCTGGTTTCATGCAAGAGCTTAAAAAAGAATCTTCCTCCATGGTCTGCATCAGCTGAAGAAAGGAAACCTGATCTAATCCGGTTGCCAGCATACATCCTCCGTCTGAACCGCGCAAAATCCGGACAAGTCCGCCCCTTTGAAGTTTTTTAAGTATTTTATAAGCAAATTGTTGGGGGATCTGTTCGTTTTGCGCCAGCTGCGCTGTGGTAAGTCGTCTGCCATCGGCTAGTGCCCGTAGTATGCGCAGGGCATAATCCGTTTCTTTTGTAATAAGCAATCAGATCACATCCTCTTTTTTAAATATATCAAAATGGATAAAAAGTGTCAAGTTATATTTTCCAATTTCATAAGTTATTTCAAATGCTTTATAGTTAGATACAAAAAACAAACTCCCGTAAAAATAACAAAACCATGCAGCTAAAGCCGCACGGCATCCTTTATCATTTCAATTGATGGCGGAGGAGGAGGGACTCGAACCCTCGCGCCGCTTACACGACCTACAGTCTTAGCAAGACCGCCCCTTCACCGACTTGGGTACTCCTCCACAATCTGCTACAATGAAAAAATATTAAACTTATGGCGGAGAGGGTGGGATTCGAACCCACGGCCCCTTACGGAGACACTGGTTTTCAAGACCAGCTCCTTAAACCCCTCGGACACCTCTCCAAGCGACACACCAAAGTATAGCATAAATCATTTTTAGTGTCAACACTTTTACATGTTATAACAGCAGAAAACTACTCTTACATCACATTAGGAGATTTGTTAAAACAAACCTATCAAGATCGCAATGTAAGTCAGATCCTTTTATGATAATATATTAATAACAGTAAATTTACTTCTTGCTATCAGGTACAATACTTTCTTTGTTGTCATTTTTTATAATTTTATCTATGGCGAGCACGACAATAGGCGGGACCATGTATATGATAAGCGTAGCGGCCGCAACAATTCCCGAGTCATTGGCAACAAGGACAAAAAATGTTCCTATAAGTCCGCTTATAAAACCTCTGTATAAATACGGATTATCGGCGAATATATTTTTCATAAGGCCACGCGGTTTGTACGAAAGAGCACCCAACACAGCAATGGAAGCCAGCATGACCCTGCTCCATATGGTATATTTTATCAGCTTCAGATTGGTTGCCAGTTTCCTCAAGGCAATTTCATTCAGCGGGCCGAAACCCTGCACAGCCACATTTCTTGCCAGCTCCCCTATATGAGTCGCTCCCAGGGACATATCCACAATAAACAAGCAAACAATAACCGCAACCATTACTATGGTTGAATATACAATATCCTTAAATGATATCTTGTCTTTAAAAAACATTATGGACATCATTAAAAATGCCATAATCGCAGCTATGGTACCCCCCAGATCTGCACCATAGCTCGGAGCGGCCATCAAGAATGCTATAAAAAACATCGCGGCAATATTAATAAAGCGTAAATTCTTTGTTTTATCCGAATGCCTATCCATGACACCGGCAACACTCAGTATAGTCGAGCCTAGCAAAACGCCGGCATATTCATTGCCCAGACCATAGTATCTAGCCCCTCCTATAGGGTCATAACCCAATATTGATGACTTCATAAGATTTGCGCCCGTAAGGAGGTCGACCGCTATACCCACGGTCGTTAGAATACCTATAACCGTCATTATACTGTAACTATCCTTAAAGGCCCACTTTAAAACATAGACCAGTATCGCTGATAGCAGTGTTATTGTAATTAACATGACAGGCAGTGATCGTATGTCAAAAAGAGGTAGTATAAGAAGTATAAACGGGATGAGCATATCGCCCATAAGCAAATACTTAAGTACATACATCTGTTTTTTAAATACATACATAAACAATAGCGAAACAAGGAGTATGCCTATCTGTACGCCTACATACCATGTCACGACAGTCGGCCTCATTACATGTATGGAGGTTATCTTTTGATTTTGTTCGTAGAGGGACCCAAAGCTTCCTTGTCCACCGTACCGCATGGTATGACCTATCATGTTATCCGGCGTATCCTGGCCAAAATAGTTAAGTATTGACGAGGTAATATCATAATTGGCCACTATTCCTGGCCTCTTGGCCGTGTCCGAAATGAGATACCCGCTTTTAAGGCCTGGCCCTGCCGCAATTACAGGTGTAAGCATTTCTTGATTCTCCATGGCATCCCTGCCCGGATATGGATTTGCAATAACCAGCATATCTTTGGAAAAATCCATCTTGTCAAGCAGCGTACCAATAAAACCGTCTATACTCTTTAAGACCTCCGACCTAACCTTGGGGCCGTTTTCTTCGGTAGCAAAGCTCATTAAATCATCCGCCCTCGCCATATCGCCGAGGTCTATTACCGTGAGTCCCCCTCTGTCTAAGGACTCATCCAGCTTTTTATTCAGGTATTTATAATTGGCTTTAAGCAGGAAGGGATATTTCTCGTCCCTTATATTCATTCTGCCGCTCACGTCTCCGAAAGGCACAACCCCGTTTTCATCCATCACAATAAGCGGTGCATACCTTCGTTCCTTGTCCGGCCGGTCGCTGTTACCTAATACCGTAACCGGTATGCCGGCTTTTTTTAATGTTTCTCCCAAAAGACCGGGCTGTACATCCGCACTGTCCTCATTAGCTACACCTATCTGTACCAGGCCGGGAACCACCACCTCGCCTTCCGGCTTCTTACCCGTATAAATGTTGTAAAATTCCCCGGCTTTTCCGGCTTTGCTGCCTATATACTCCTCGTCGGTGTTGTAACCTTGGCTGGAGTCAACACCGGAGTATGCCCGCGTACCTACACCTATGGTCAAAAATGAACCGGGCTCATTTTTCGGCTGCTCGGCATTGGTATTCATAACCGCCACGCCACTTTTATTCATAAGGCGTTTTATATTGGGCAGGTCGTTATTTTTCATATCATCCATACTCAGCCCGTCGGCTACAACAAAAATAAAGTTTCCCGGGCCTTGCGCGCAGGCAGGAGCGGTTAAACCCAGTACCATTATAAAAGTTAATATGTATAAGCATAACTTCTTTTTCATACATTACCTCCGAGACATAAAGTGATATTTCCTATTATATCACAATTAGAAGAGATATAAAATTATGTTAATTTCTGTAAGCTTGAAATAAATCAGTAAAGACAGTATAATCAAATAAATAACGATGAAAGGAAATGGAAAATGACTTATAAATTTCATTGTCTGTGGTATATTATGATAGCTGTAACGCTGTTATTTCTTGTACTTTTCACCTGGTTTACATTATACCCGGGGCAGCCTTCTAAGGACACATACACGTATTTTTCCAAAAAGGATGTCGGCCGGGCCCGCGATCATGCCCGCACACAAAGGATCATCTCCGTAGCGGACATTGCCGTAAACCTTGTCTTTCTTATATGGTTTACCATGGGAAAAGCAGGTAGAGAACTCTCCGCGTGGTGTGAGAGGACTACAGGCAGATATACTGCCAGCATAATATTATACTTTATCATTCTTTGGGCATTACTTAACCTTATCGATCTGCCATTCAGCTTTTATGAAGGATACACCCTGCAGAAAAGCTGGGGCTTTTCCACACAGACCTTAAATTCATGGTGGTCCGACTATATTAAAAATGCTTCCATGGACCTTGTCATGTCCTGCATAGGCGTGTTGCTTTTGTTCTTTGCCATGAACAGATGGCCGGACAGGTGGCATATAGCCGCTTGGGCCACTGTATCAGTAGTAATGGTACTGGAAACAATCATCGGCCCGGTGCTGGTAGAACCCATGTTTAACAAGTTTGAGCCGACAAAAGACCCCAAGCTTATATCCATGGTACAAGAACTGGCGGATAAGGCGGACATACCAGTGGATGAAGTACTCATCATGGATGCGAGCCGCAGGACAAGGAAGGCCAACGCCTACTTCACCGGTATCGGAAAAGTAAAGAGAATCGTTGTATACGATACCCTTTTAAAGGATTATCCCGAGGATGCGGTAAAGGGAGTCATAGCCCACGAAATGGCCCACTGGAAGAAAGGTCACATAATAAAAGGCCTGGCCGCAGGCTGCGCCGGTATATTTATACTCTTTGCCGTACTGCACATGCTGATTAAATCGGATATACCCTTTCGCGGCCGCTTTAAACCGTATGTATGGGCATATATAACATTGTTTTTATTTCTTGCATCGTATATATCCGGCCCGATATATAACTACGCCTCGCGTTATATGGAAACCGAGGCAGACCTGACATCCGTTTCGCTCACCCATGACCCGGCTGCCGCAATAAAACTACAGACAGACCTTGCCGCGAAAAATGTCTCGGATATGTCTCCCCCGGCTTTTATTGAATGGTTTTCCTACTCTCATCCCAGCGGCATGCACAGGATAGAATCAATCAAAAACCTTATGCCTCCTGCCTGATAACAATCGTACGCGGGTAGGGGGTCTTTATGCCCTCCCTTTGAAAAGCATCTTTTATCCTCTTGCGCAGTTCCCTTTCCACCGACCATTGAGTGGCCGGACGTACGGTAGCCATCATCCTGATCCTAATGCAGGAATCACCCAGGCTTACCACTCCTAATACCTCCGGCTGCTCCACCACATCCTCATCATCCTTCATAAGCTCGCGGCCCACCCTTTTCATTACCTCTGCCGCCTTGTTTATATCACTATCATAGGATATGCTTACATCAACTATGGCGTTGCTGTTCGCCTTGGAGTAGTTTATAACCTTGGATATGGAACCATTGGGTATTATGTTGAGCTCGCCTGCAATACCCTGAATGGTCGTAACCCTCATGCCAATGCCTACAACCGTACCCGATATCCCCTCTATGGTAACATAATCGCCTATCGATATCTGGTCTTCAAGAAGTAAAAAGAAACCCGTTATTATGTCCTTGATAAGGTTCTGCGCCCCGAATCCAACGGCCAGGCCGCCTATGCCGGCCGTAGCCACAATGGATGTCATGGGGACACCCAATGTGTCCAGTATCGTCATCCCCGCAATAAAATACACAGCATATCTGATAACACTCCGCAATATACTGGCCAGGGTCTTAACCCGCCTTTCCTCTAGCGGCATGTTCTTTCCCCTGCTCTTGTTCAATATGAAACGTTTAATCAGGAAATTACCTACCTTGATAACAATTACGGAAGCTATGATCACTACCAGTATCACTAACCCCTTGGAAACAAACCCGCTTAAATCTATCTCCGCCGCCTTTTCACTTATTGCCTCGGCTACATCCTGTACCATCATCACACCTCTTGCTTTCTCTCTTAATTATCTCCTTCATGTATGCAGGCAGGTCCTTTGGTGTCCTGGAGGTGATGAGGTTGCTGTCCACAACCGCCTCACTGTCTAGATATGAAGCGCCCGCATTCACCATATCGTCTTTTATGGAAGACACACAGGTCATCTTCCTGCCTGCGAGTATTCCGGCGGATGAAAGTACCCAGCCTGCATGGCATATGGCCGCAATCAGCTTACCCTGTTTATCCATGTCTTTTATCAGCTCGAGTATGCCCTTGTCTCTTCTTAGTTTATCCGGCGCCCATCCTCCCGGCACCAAAACACCGTCGATATCCTCATAGCTTATATCATTAGCAGTGCAGTCACTTTGTGCAGGCACACCGTGTTTACCTGTGTATGTCCTGCCCTTCTCCCTGCCAAGAAGCTTTACTTCCGCTCCCTCTTCTCTTAACCTTATAACAGGATACCATAGCTCCAGGTCCTCAAAATCCTGCTCTACAAGCATAACATATTTCTTACCTTTTAAGCTCATGATAAATCCCTCCTATTATATTACTGCAGCTTCTTTTATATTAAAGACATGCCCTTCCGAGTCCAGCTCGGCCATAGCGCCCTCCGGAATGGTAAGCTTATAGGTATCATGACCGAATACGGGAAGGTAAAGTACAGGCACATCCAGCCCGCCAAAAATATCATCAAAAATATGCATAACATCACCGCAATCTGTAAATGAGCCCAAGAGTATACCGCAGGCCTTTTCCAATTTTCCGGCGTTTTTCAGTTGGGTCATCATCCTGTCTATCTTGTAAGGCGATTCATTTAAATCCTCCAGAAAGAGTATACGGTTGAATGTATCAACCTCATAAGGTGTTCCCAGCCCAGAGCATAAGAGTGAAAGGTTTCCACCCACAAGACGGCCCTCGGCCTGGCCTGGTCTTACACAGGCAGCCTCTACGTCATCCGGAATATCTATCACCCCTGCCGCCTGGCCGCCCATGAGCTGCGACTTAAAATACTTAAGTGTGAATTCATTCATATCGGTAGTCAGGTTTGGTCCATGAAATGTGATAAGGCCTGTTCTACCCTGGATAGCGGTAAGCAGTGCGGTTATATCGCTGTAACCGATAAAAGGCTTGGGGTTTGCCCCAATTTTTTCGTAGTCCAGTATATTTAATATCCGTGACGAGCCATAACCGCCTCTTACCGCTATTATACCATCAATAGTACCGTCTACAAACATCTGCTCTACATCCCACGCCCGAAACTCATCACTGGCAGCCAGGTATCCATGTGGATCAGCCTTTACACTTGATCCCAACACGATTTCAAAACCTAGCTTTTCAAAAAATTCAACACCCTTATTTACCTCGTCCTCGTCTGCGTGTCCTGCTGGAGCGACAACGCCTATCCTGTTGCCTTTCTCAAGTCTCCTTGGTTTTATATTCATAATGTCACTCCCCCTCCGATACACCGGCCTCTGCAAAGGTTGCCATATCACGGATTATATTAATAGATGCATCCACTATTCCCATGGCTAGCGCAGCCCCTGTTCCTTCTCCCAGCCTCATATCTAAATTAAACAGCGGCTGCAGGCCCATCATGTTCAGCGCCACCTTCTGACCTTTCTCTGCAGATAGGTGGGATGCCAACATATATTCACCTGAAAGGCTGCTCATCTTGTACGCAGTCAAGGCCGCCGCACCCGATATGATGCCGTCTATCAGCACGGGTTTCCGCTCAGCCGCGCAACCCAAAAAGACACCGGCCAGGCCGGCTATCTCCAGCCCACCCACCTTTGAGAGCACATCCAGCGGGTCATCAGGATGCGGTTTATTCACATCCAGCGCCCGCTGTATAACCTCCGTCTTATGCCGCACACCGTCTTCACCCAGGCCAGTACCCGCACCGACAACCTCGTGGGGACTCAGCCCGGAAAATGCGCATATCACGGCGGCACTGGCCGTGGTGTTGCCTATACCCATCTCCCCGGTGCCTATCAGACCGTATCCTTTATCCTCAGCCTTAGTTGCTAGAGAGATGCCTGTCTCTAAAGCCTTCACGGCATTGCTGCGGCTCATGGCCGGACCGCACGCCATGTTATTCGTTCCGCTGGCCACCTTCATGTGCATGACGCCCTTTTTATCCGAAATATCCTCTTTGATTCCGATATCCACAACCCACAGATCGGACCCTACCTGACGGGATAGCACATTCATCGCAGCCCCGCCGTTTAAAAAGTTCTCCAGCATCTCCACGGTTACCTCCTGAGGGAAGGCACTAACGCCCTCCTCCACCACACCGTGGTCGGCAGCCATAAGGATGGACAGCTTACGGGGGACATCCGGTATCCCCTTACTCGTAATACCGGCTATCTTCACAGCTATCTCCTCCAGCCTTCCCAAACTCCCCTGCGGTTTAGTGAGACTGTCCAACCTTCGCCTAGCCTGCGCCATTGCACCCTCATCCGGCGGCTTTATCGCATTGATTGTCTCTTTCAGCTTTTGCATATGTACTCCCCCTTAAAAAGTGTCATCCTATTTACTTATTGAGCGTTCAAACTCATCCCTTATCCTGAGTCTCAAATTGTTATCTGTAATAACATCCGATGCAGTCATAGCAAGGGCACAGGCTGCGGTGAGCATAGCGTTCATACCCTCCTGAGATCCTGCCGCTTCCCTCATCTCTATGCTGTGCCCCGGCGTGCCCTCCTTTACAATCTTAAAATACATATGCATGGAAGGCACCCGGTGTGATACGTTCCCCATATCGGTAGAGCCGGTATCGCTGTCGTCACCTGCCATCTCATTTATACCCAAAAGTTTTAAGTTGCCCCGGCAGATCTCGGCAATATGCCTGTTGGTGACCAGGTTGTCAAAAGAATATTCGAAGTTGGAAACCTTAAGCAATGTACCTGTGGCCAGCTCCGCACCCTTGGCACAATTCTTTACCCTGCCCGTAAGCACATTTAAAACCTGCGTTGTGGCTGCCCTCACATAGAAACACGCCACCGCATGATCGGGTATAATATTGGGAGCCTGGCCCCCGTCTGTTATAATACCATGTACCCTGGAGCTTGCATCCATCCCCTGCCGCAATGCATTTATACTGCTAAAGAGCTGTAGCACCGCATCCAGTGCGTTTATACCCTCCTGGGGAGCGGACGCCGCATGGGCAGCTTTGCCGATATATTCAAACTGCAGGGCATCCATGGCTAATGAAGATGAATATACACTGTATTTATCCGACGGATGGGCCATTATGGCAATGTCATAAGAATCAAAGGCACCGGCAGCCGACATGGTAACCTTAGCTCCGTTGGTCTCCTCGGCCGGGGTTCCAAACACGGTAACCCGTCCGCCCATCTTGTCTATTATAGGCTGCAGTGCTATTGCCGCCCCTACGGCCGAAGTGCATATCAGGTTGTGTCCGCATGCGTGGCCCATGCCTACAAGTGCATCATACTCTGCCATTAAGGCAATTGATGCTCCGTCCCCATTTTCGTAATCAGCCTTAAAGGCTGTATCCATACCCATATATCCCTTCTCTATTTTAAAACCGTGTCTTTCCAGTACATCCTCCAGCCGGGCAGACGCCTTATACTCCTTCCTGCCAGTCTCCGGGTTGTCATGTATGTATTTGGATATACTAAAAAGTTCCTCTTTTATAGAATAAATGTCTTCTTTTATTTTTTCTTTTAACTCGTCCATAAAATTGCCCCCTAGATTATTTTAATAGATCATACAATTATAAATATGTATAATGTCATAGTATAATATTTTACAGTCAACTTCAATACCTTTAAGCAGATTGAAACGGCAAGATAAACTTTGAAGCCGATGAGGTAAACATAATCTATTATGATCTGAAGGATAACACTTGCCGCCTATCAGACAGCGAAA
>DHDL01000013.1:0-1711 GCA_002399345.1 Thermoanaerobacterales bacterium UBA4877 | reverse complement strand
CCGGATATTTAAAGGCCGCGGCAAAAAACTGCGGTCTTTATTTTTTATTTTAAAAATGCTGAGGCCAAATGCCCCAGCAATATTTATACATTGATTATAACCGGCTGCTTATTTTTATTCCTTCATCTTGCAGCTTCTCTTTTTTAATCGAGCCGGAATGTATCAGAGCGAACTTGGCGCATACCGGCCCTATCAGCTCATAAAGCACCGACGAGGATAGTATGATTGTAAGTAGCATATTTCCCGTAGCTGTTGGAAGCATTCTTCTCCCCAAAAAGGCCAGGCCGATAGCAACACCCGCCTGCGGAATCAAGGCCAGGCCGAGATAATCTCGCACCCTATCCGTTGTATTGGTCCATGCGCAGCCCAGGTATGCTCCCAGGTATTTGCCCGCAATACGCACTATAAAATAAACTACCCCTATCATTCCTGCTGTTTTAAAGGAGTTTATATCAAGACTCATCCCGGATACTACAAAAAACATAGACAAAATAGGTGGGGTGAATTCATTCACCTGCTTAAAAAGCTCTTCGTTATACGTCAAGTTTATATATGTGGCACCAAGAACCATGCAAGCCAGCAGCGGAGAAATATCTGCGGCCGCACATAATCCCGCAATGCCAAGTAACAGTGCAATCGTCAGTATCAGCCTGTTATCCCCACTCCGCTGAGGCGTCATAAGTTTGCTAAGTAGCAATCCGCCGACATAGCCCAATATCAACGCCCCGATATTATATACAATAGGTAAAATCAATTCGTGGATGGAGATGCCGGCTCCGCCGCTTGCATTTATTAGGGCTGCTACCACGCTGAATGCAATAAGGCAGACGGCATCGTCAAAGGCCACCACCTGCAATAAAATATTTACAAAATCCCCGCGGGCATGATACTGCCGTATGGTGATCATGGTGCTTGCCGGTGCTGTTGCTGTAGCAATTGCACCTAAAAGCAGGCAGAAATTCCAGTCTAAATGGAATATCCATCTTATGGATAAAATAATCAATATACCCGGCACCAGCGACTCCAGCATGGTTATCCATATTACACCGGTACCCGTTTCCTTAAAAATTTCTTTTTTGAAAAAGCGTCCTACATCAAAAGCAATAAATGATAAAGCTATATCACTGATAAAGCCCATGCCCTTAACCATACCCTGCGGAATCAAGTTGAGCACATACGGGCCGATCAAAATACCCGCGATGATATAGCCAGTTACATTAGGCAACCTCGCAAGCTTTGTGATGCGTGTCAGTAAAAAACCGGCAATCAAAATCAATGATAAAGATAAAAGTATTATTGTCGTATCATTCGTTTGATTTAAAAGACTAGCCATTCGTTCATCCTCCCCCAAGCAAAACAATCGCATAATTATATTTATATGATAATAAACGTTATAATGTATTTAATTACAGCTTTTATTTTTGCTAAATTTTACGTACTATGCTATTATTATACGCGTAACATTTATAAAGTAAATTTATTATTTTTTAATGCACCATAAGCTATAATTATAATAGGGAGTGTGACAAATGATCGACCCAAAGCTATACACACTGCTGGCAGTGGTTGAATATAAAAGCTATACCCAGGCGGCGCAGCATCTTTCCCTAACGCAACCGGCCGTAACACAGCATATAAAACAATTGGAAAAGGAACTTAATGTAAAAATATTCAATCGTGTAGGACGTGAGATAAAGCCTACAAACCAAGG
>DHDL01000002.1:26289-29942 GCA_002399345.1 Thermoanaerobacterales bacterium UBA4877 | reverse complement strand
ATATCGATAAGGTCGCCCTCACCATTTCCTATATGTGTTGGCGAATCCAGTACCAGATCACATTCTATGAATATACGTTTTGCCACACCCCGTCCATTTTCCCACTGTGGTCTCATTTTGCCTCACCTTCCTCAAGCAGTTTCTTTAAAATACCATCCAAAAGACGCGCCGCATATTCCACCATCAACTTATGTCTGTCTTCTTCTGATATTTTGACTCCTCCCAGTGACGGTTCATCTTTAAATTTAAATTTTTCTTCGCATATATTAAAACAATACGCTTTACCAATAGGTGTGTAATTATCTTTGAGCCACTTTATTAAATTCTCTGATTCTACCTTAGTAACTTCCAACTGTTCCTTAGAGATTTTATTTAAACCATCCAAGTAGTCGCATATTGTATCTTCTTTGTTATTAAACCACATCCTGTGTGCCAACACCCTTATGCGTGATATCTGCGTCCTTCCAGCATTTCCATGAATTTTAATGTCTTTGATAGCTCCGGCCAACTTGTTATCTAAGATGCTCCTCCATCTACTCTCTACAAGTCTTTCCGCCATGAACGCACTATTGCCATCCAAAGCTTTGGGTTCAATTTTCAATTCATGGTCCAATAACTCTGTCCTTTTATATTTATCTTGGCAGTGCCAGTTAACGGCTATACGTCCAAAACCCTCGGCCCGGCGCTCTCCTGTACCATATTCACGAGCTTTCTTCAAGAGCTCACTGTTGATTGAATTAGTGTCAAATACAAAAACACTGCCTGCCTCAAATGCCCACATCTGCGGCAGCGGCAGTCCCCACTTCCGATTGAACCCTGCCACCACCTTAGGCGCATAATAAGCCTTCTTAGGTTTTACACTAAATAATGCTTCAGCATCCAGTGTGTTCTGTCCATATTTATCTGAGACAATGACATCACTCAAGAGCGTAACTATTGTCTCATCCTCGTTATATGGTTCTTCATCCTGCTCATACTCGTCCCAATAGCTTATGGACACATTTTCGATTTTAGCCAGGCCATAGCCAGCTGAGCGGGACATTCCTATTTTTATATGTTTTTTATCGAGGATATCCTTAATGATCCCAAGATCCTCGTCATTGCCTGAAATTACCGCACCTGAAAACACTTGATCCGGCATGAGTGATTCATATCTATAGACAGTGCTGTCGCCCTCCCGCTTTTTATTGCGGTCACGTCCGGTGTTATGTGGCATTACCATGTATTTAGGTGAAGAGATATAGATCCCGCCATCATACCTGCAACAATAATCACCCTGCGGAGACTTTGCATCCTCAAGCTTATCACTTACCTCTACCCCAAAATCATATATAACGGCATCATCTCTTGCCACATCATCCTTTTTGACAAACCACGACATAGGCTTTGGTAACGAGCGTTGCGAGTCTATATTTAAATAGGCATTCAAAAAGCATGTGCTGCCGTCAAAAAACAATCTTCTGCAGGCTTGATCCACAGCGGCATCTTTAATATCATGCCGCCTCATATATTCACCTATTACAACACCCAGTATGGTGCTGCCCGGGATATGGCTTTGGCTCACGGCACTGTTCTCCTCACCGGCATCCGGCTTGGATACTATGGCAGGCTCTAAAAGATGAATATCATATGTAACGGCTCTCATGACAACACCTCCTCCTTAAATTTATTGAAATACTTTTCTAAAATAGACTTCTTCTTGTCATCAAAGAAATTGGTTGCCAGTTTGCCCCGCCCGCGGCTTACATTGCTACCTGCTCTGCACGTGGCCTTCACACACGCAGACAGGAGTTCCAGTTCTTCTTTTTGTGGTTTATCATCAAACACCAAGACGGCCTCAAAATACATACCCTTCAATATTACCCTGTCCGAACGCAGGCTTCCGTTCGCCGCCGCCTGAGTCTCCTCATCAATCTTGGTTTGGCTGCGTATCGCCGTCATGGTGTCCAATATTTCCTCCGGTCTCATCTTCTTATACTCTACCCAATCATATAGCAGGGCTTGGCGCAGGTCCGAAGGTAACTTAGCATCGCCCACATGCATCAAAGCCTGTCCTACTTCGCTGCTGCCCGCTTTACCAAATAGCCTTCCGGCAGGCTCGCACCAGGCAGCATCCTGATTCATTTTTTTAAGTGACATCATTATCTCAGCGCATGACGCAACCAATAGACCCTTAAGCGTCTTGCCTGATATGTACGGGCAGCCGTATTCATCATGCTGTACCTCCTGATTCAACATGCCCACTATACCGTCTCCCCGGCTGAAAGTGGCATCGCTTTCCAGCTCTAATGTTATATAGTAATCCACCATATCATTTTCCCTCCTCAAGCTTAACAAAAAAGTCCACGGCTTCTATGGCATCAAAGTATCCGCAGCGGCCGGCCTGAAAGCCCTTCTTATTCATATCTCTCTGGTTTATTATTTCAGGTAGCCTAATGCCATTATTGAGCGAAAGAAAATTCTTTACCTCGTCGCTTCCCTTGCGGAGAGCCTCCCGCAGGGCAATGATCTTATTGTGCCTGTCCTTCCATTCATCACCAGTTTTAAACGTGTAGGCCAAACTGCTAAAGACATTCCATGTCCGCCAATCATCTCCGTCTGGGAATACGCGTATAGGGCGCATGCAAAGTTCCTGGTCTTTACTGTCTGTTGTTTCATATTCCCTCTTTCTGATTTCTTCCATGCCGCCTCCTAAAACACCATTAACTGCAAAATGCCAATCCATGGCACATATATCCTGTTTTTCATTGGGGTGATCTTTCTTATACTCATTTATATATTTTTTTGCCGATGCACATAGATCCTCAGATAAAGAATACGCACGGGAAAATGGGTAATGTGATTTTACCACGGCAATACCAGCTCTACAGCAAAATGGCTTATTGTCCGGCAATCTCTTCTCGTATAGTGTACTAAGGAAATATTGAGATAATGTAAGCGCAAGCCTGCCGTCACACACAAAGGTCATATCATCACCGCTCATTACTATCGGCCGGAACGGTAGAATATATTTGGGATCCTCTTTTGTTTCACTCTTCTCTTCCATCTTTTTAATTTTTATCTCATTCCCTATAATTCCTTCATGTGTAAAATTATCTGTATCTATTGAATTAATTAAATGCCTCATGCTCTCTTGTAATGCACTCTCTACAGATGCTTGAATATCTGATGAAAAACTCCTCATTTCATCTATAAAATCTCTGTTACCAGAGCTGTCTTTATATTTAGCCCGTATGGTATTTATCCTTTTTGACATGCCGTTCCCATCAATATGGACGACACCTATATAACCGGAACGGTTCCCGGTTGAGGCTATATCGGAAAATTCACTGGCATAAAAAAAATTCTCGTATCCTTCCGGTTGTGACAGGTTTTTCTCTGCTTCTTCAGCTGCGTTTACCTTAGACCAGGCCTCTGATGACATCAGTCTCCCGTCTTTATCCAAATGCGTTGCCGGCAAACCGGAAAATGTGCACTCCGCCGTGACGGCTGCCCCCAGCATTGGATGGGAATAACAGCGATCCAACTTTTTTACCGCGCTTCTTTTCATTAGATCCTTTAATACTTCTGTCAGGGCCTGGCCGTCCCAGTCAAAATCCTCATGTACCACTGTAAAGTCCATTCCCGGCGCTCTCTTTAATATGCATGTTGTA
>DHDL01000002.1:21763-25965 GCA_002399345.1 Thermoanaerobacterales bacterium UBA4877 | reverse complement strand
TTACGCGTATCTATTATTGTTAATGTGTACCTACTCATCTTTAATCTCTCCCACATTAAAAATCCATCTCTTCAATTCCTCTTTCAAGTCAAATATTTTATCTCTGCCAAATATCTTTATCTTATTTTTCGCCTCCCATTGCTTCTCCAATTCGTTTTGTAAAACCAAGCTGTCCTTATAAAAACATACTAAAGCAGTACGGGCTTCATCCCCACCCATCTGGTGTGTTCTTATATACGCCTCAAACAACTTAGACTTACATAACCCCTTATCATACGAGGTTGTACACGACAAGCCGAATATTTGGTATCCCTTCATGAAGGCTACATCAAACTCAAAGTTTTTAGGTTCGTTTACATCTATATTCCTGCAATAATCAGTAATCCCACACTCCTCGGCTATTTCGGTTACGCATTTCAACACATAGTCTTCCAGCCATTTGCCGTCGAGCCATCCTGCTAATTTTTTTGCATCCGTATCACACTCTTTGGCCGCGTCAGCCAGTTTTGTCACTTCATCCCCAACGGATAGGAATTGGAAAGGCTTTCTCATATAGCCCTCAGGTAATATAGCCTTTTTTAAAGCACCATCTGATATAAAACGTCCATCGGTTCTCTTTAAATTTTTATTACACCATAATCGCCATATTTCATGGTTATCTTTCATGAATTCAAACATATCTTCCGATGCATCGGCGAATTGCGGATATTTCTTTATGTTATCATTAATCTTCTGATACTCAAAATCATCATGAAGCTGCATAAGCTCGGGGATAGATACCTTTACCGATTCCAGTGCGGGGAAAGCTTTTGAAGAAACCTTATCGTCTTTCTTATCAATAAACATTTGAAATGTTCGCGAGTCAAGATAGGAAAAAACGGGTGCTTTTACATTATTTTTTACCCAATCAAAGGTATGCGCTGCCATTGCCTTGGTACCACCTGTGTAGTTAAGACCGATTACATCGTTGGGGCGCTCTTTAATTAAAGGTGTTAATTGATCATTTAAAGCATCTATAATCCTAGATCTGTTTGCCTCGCATATCTCCACAAATGCCGGATTTCTAAGGCCAGGCCTCTTTGCCTTTACTAAATCATATATGCGATGTGCAAATCTCTCTGTCTTATCAGTATGAATCAAAACAAGCCTGGCATTGTCCTTCGCCAAAAGCATTGCGGCTACATAATTGGGCAGCGGATTACTTCCTACAATAAGCATAAGCGTATCCGACTTGTAGTTATCCAAATTGCTCATATAAATCCCCCTTTATTTTAATTGCACACTTCATTAATAATTATCGACATACTTTTTTCATTTTTTATATCTTTTTCGCATTTTTAATATTTTAATTGACCAATGACAGGAATAAGGTATATAGCGAGGTGGTTTGATGCAGTATATACAGCATGAATTTCGCCATAATGCCCGAGTTCACATAGAGGAACGGTTATTTTATAATCTTGCCATCCTTATACTTCTCACCTTTTCTAATATCAAAAGTCTTCTTTCCCCAAACACCTATTACTCGCATAAATATCAGATATCCTATAATTACACTTATAAGACTGATAAACATTGCCCGAAAAGACATCGTACCGGCAGCATACGCTAAAATGGAAGGCATCACAATATATGATGCGGGAACATTTACAATATTGGCCGGTCCTAGTTCTGCCGCTGTTGTTGTCTCTACTTCAGGATCGACTATACGAACAAGCGCTAAGCCTGTTGCATTTGTCCCGGTAACGGTTCCCCATTCCCCTAAAACTCTCTCAAAATCATTCTCACCACCAAAGCGAGGGCCAAAATAGTTAAGAGTAATCCAAGTTACAATCGATTCAATTACACATACTATTAGGATAGGAACCATCCATCTTTTTACTATATCAAAGTTAATTGCCATAAAGGTAGCCGCAACCATTATATCGGTACATGTTGCAGTTATACGGTTTTGAGTGCCTCTATCAAGATATTTATGAAGTCCCATTTTCCCAAGAATCCAACGTATAGCATAAGCGCAAAGCATACCATTAAAAAACAAAAGATTTGAGAAAAGCGATCCGAAATATCCGGGAATCAGCTTCCACAATTTACCCACGTATAAACCAAGAATCCAGGATACTCCAATCAAAGCTAAATGAAAAGTTAATGTATCTAAGTTACCTCCGTATGTGGTTAACCTTCCATAAGTTTCTTGATCTTCAGGCTCGTAAAAACCTCTAGATAAATCATTACCAAGCTTAATCTTAGAACAAGCAATCCCCTTTTTGATACCTTCTCTTGCATACGGCACTCCAAATATGAAGGCAACAAGGAAACCAACAGCAGCAAATATCATGCCTACCTGTATAGCACTTTCCCAACCGGCAGCTTCCATTTCTGTTCCATATATAACAGCTTGTCCCGGTCCTTGGGCAAAACCAAACGGTACAAGCAGACCGTACGTTGGATTCATAGACCAATGTTTACCTATTATATACAGAACTCCAAACCCAATGAGTGCTTGGAAAGCATACGCTAAAGCCCAATAAGAACCCATGCCAAATATTCCTGAGAACGGGCTGTTACTCATTTTTGAACGTAAATCTTTTAAACTTTTAATCTTTTTCCCTGAATCCTTTTTATCACTTACTTCGTTTTTAGAAGCAAGAGTAATTCCTAGGTTGATAAACATAAAGGTGTACAGTTGCCCGGCTATATTACTATATGTGTCTGCTGTAGTTGATCCAAGTCCGGTTGTATTCATAAAAATAAATCCAACTATACCTGCAATAAGAGAAGCCGGTATAAGTAGTTTCCCAACAAAAGGCACCTTTGCTCTAATAATTACCGCAATAATAAACATAACACCTATCCATGCTATTGCATCCACAAAAATCCCCCCTAAATTTAAACAATATCATTATTTTATGTTACTTTACGTTCATATTCAATAATCCCATCAATTATTGTTATATCTTTAATATTTTCTATAGGTATTGGAGTTATATCTTCATATAAAGCAATCATATCAGCTAATCTTTCAACTTTGATGATTTTCTCCATAGGATAGGTCTATACAGCTTTTAAAACAGATATTGTCTGAGTCCGGTTTGCTTGGAAATCAACAAACTTATCAAAATGATTAACAGCTCAAACAATCAATAATTAAACCGGCTTTGAACTTTAACAGAAATCGAGGACATCCCATAACCGTATTGAGATGTCCCCACAACTCATTACCAAAAGTAATTTTAAAGTTACTATTAAAATAGACCGGTAATCCTTCCATTTTCATCTATATCCATGTTATATGCTGCAGGATGCCTAGGGAGACCGGGCATGGTCATAATTGAACCTGTTAAAGCAACCAGAAATCCTGCGCCGGCTGACGGCCTAACCTGATTTACTGTTATCCTGAATCCCCTCGGCCGCCCCATCAGGCTGGGATCATCTGAGAGCGAGTACTGTGTCTTAGCCATACATACGGCCAGATTCCCCAGGCCCATTTTTTCTATGGAGGCGATATCCTTTTCTGCCGACTTTGTATAATCGACCCCGTCGGCGCCGTATATTTCTTTTGTAATGGCCTCTATCTTTTGTTTTACTCCCGCATTAAGCTCATACAGGGGTTTGTAATTTGTCTTTTCGCTTCCAAGTACATCGAGCAGCTTACTCGCTAAATCCATGCCTCCTTCCCCACCCTTTTCCCATACGTTCGCCAATGCGACTGGTATGCCCAGATGCGCACATCTTTTATAGACAAAATCAACTTCCGCATCGGTGTCTGTGGGAAATCTGTTGATAGCAACAACCATGGGCACACCGAATTTGGCTATGTTCTCCGCTTGTTTTTCCAGATTTTCGAAGCCTTTCTTTAAGGCCTCAACATTTTCTTTGGACAGGTCCTGTTTTTTGACCCCACCGTGGTTTTTAAGCGCCCTTATACTGGCTACCAGCACCGTTGCATCGGGTTTCAGCCCTGCATACCTGCACTTGATATCAAAGAATTTTTCTGCTCCGAGGTCAGCACCGAAACCTGCCTCAGTGACCGTATAATCGGCCAGCTTCAACCCCATCTTTGTGGCAACCACGCTGTTACATCCATGGGCTATGTTTGCAAACGGCCCGCCGTGGACAAAGGCTGGCGTATTTTCCAGTGTCTGCACGAGGTTGGGATTAATGGCATCTTTTAAAAGCAGCGCCATGGCCCCCTGTGCATG
>DHDL01000002.1:0-21553 GCA_002399345.1 Thermoanaerobacterales bacterium UBA4877 | reverse complement strand
CAAAGTATAGCCATGACCTCGGAGGCGACGGATATGTCAAATCCATCCTCCCTCGGCACCCCGTTCGGCTTACCGCCCAGGCCGACCACTATATGTCTCAGCGCCCTGTCGTTCATGTCCATTACTCTCTTCCATGTGATCCTCCGAGGGTCTATGCCCAGCTCGTTACCTTGCTGCATATGGTTATCGATTATAGCGGAGAGCAGGTTGTGAGCTGTGGTAACAGCATGTATGTCTCCGGTAAAGTGGAGGTTTATATCCTCCATAGGTATCACCTGGGAATAACCGCCGCCTGCCGCTCCTCCCTTTATGCCAAAGCTGGGGCCTAATGACGGTTCACGAAGCGCGATCACGGCCTTCTTGCCCAGCCGGTTTAAGGCCTGGCCCAGACCCACAGTGATTGTGGTCTTCCCCTCTCCTGCCGGTGTCGGGTTGATTGCAGTAACCAGGATAAGCTTTCCGTCCTGTTTATCCTTAAGTTTGTCCATTACATTAAGGCTGACCTTTGCCTTATACTTTCCGTATAGTTCTATATCGTCCTCCGTGAGTCCCAGGCCTTCCGCTATTTCTTTAATGGGTTTCATCTTTGCTTTCTGTGCTATTTCAATATCTGTATTCAATAGCTATCCCCCCTAATAATTATTAACTGCATTTGTTTCCTCTTACTTTATTAATACAACATAAAATTTGTTATTCCTGCCAAACAGCACATAATTTATTGTTAAAGTATTGACAAGTGATTGTTATGACAGTAGAATATAACTAAATTTTCAATAACAATAGGTAAAGTTTTATGATACAATAGCTGATATAAACAGCTGTCAATACAGGGGGTTGATCAATTTACACTCCGCGGTATGATACTCGGTGCGCTGGGATCTGCACTTATTACCACCAGTTCTATGTATGTTGCCCTGCGCATGGGTGCTCTGCCATGGCCTACCATATTTGTGGCTATTCTTTCATTAACTGTTTTGAAGGCATTGGGTAGCACGAACCTAAATGAGGTAAATGTAACCCATACGGCTATGTCCGCCGGCGGAATGGTGGCAGGAGGGGTGGCTTTTCAAGCCAATCACTTTTTCCTGAAGTAAGTGCTTGTTTATTTATTGCATAATACTCGAAATCATAATCCTCCATCTTATTACTTTGCTTAGGATCATCAAGAAATTTTAACTCATCAGGTTCATGATCAAAAGCAGCATAGACATATATCTTATCATCATGATCAATATAAATAATCCTAAATCCATTATTTCCGTCATCATAAACCAGATGTTTTCCTTTTTTCTCAGTTTTTCTTTTACGTATTTCTTCATTACCTAATATCTTTAGCAATTTATTAGCAAGCTCTTTATTTTCTTTTATCTTTCCAACAACCTCATCCGTTGCAAAAAAACTAACATACTTATTTTTATAGTTACCCCATAAAATCTCGCCGATAGGAGACAAGCTTGCTATATTACCATATGTTTCAATACATGATTTAGCTATGTTTGTAAATTCATGATGATTATTTTTCCATCTATCATAGTCATTAATATATGAACTTAATTCTTCAAATTCCTTTCTATATTTATTAAACATTTCATCATTGATACTTATTGGTGCAGCAGGTATTTCTATGAGTTCTTCAGTATTTTCAAAAGTATAATATGTGCTGCACCTATTTATCTGGGCCATAAGTGTAAAGTACGGTATGGTGACTTTATAACCACCAGATATATTAAAGGCCACATTGCCGGGGTTATTTTCCTTCAATATGGTATTAACTCTTGTAATCAAATTGCTTAATCCTTCATTTATAAACTTTTTTCTATTCTGCACCTGTAAACCTTTAATGACATACAGTTCAGGATTAAAATGAACTCTGATATCATCTTTTTCCAAAAAATACTTTATAATGTTTGCAGCCAGGCACGAAATGATCGTATCGGCGGCCAGCAGGTATACATCTATATCTGCATTTAAAGATTCTTTAACTTTTTTTGTAGTTTTTATCTCCGCTGAAATGTCGTCTGTACTATCCTTATTATCATAAAAACTGATGATAGCCCTTTCAACTTGTTTTGATTCATTTAGATATTCTTGATAGCACTCGTAAGGTTTGTCTCCCATACATTTATAATTCTCATCATTACTCGCTATCCCATAATTTCTAAAAAGTGAAGTCCCAACTGTTGTTATTAAGTTAATCATTCAAACCCCATCTCCTATTGTAATCACACAATCAGATTAAGTGGTTTATATTGCAATAAATAATGTTTCGGCATTTTCAGTAAAATTCCTTTAATTATATTTAATAATAAGCATTAAAAAAAGACGGGCATATAAATGCTCGCCTTTCCGTATAATCTATCTCTTTGAGAACTGTGGTGCTTTTCTGGCCTTTTTCAAGCCATACTTTCTTCTTTCCTTCATTCTCGGGTCACGGGTTAAAAAACCTGCCTTTTTAACGGCTGACCTAAGATCAGGCTGAGCCTCGACTAATGCACGCGCTATGCCGTGCCTTATGGCGCCGGCCTGGCCGGAAAGTCCGCCGCTTGCTACTTCCACTACTATATCGAATCTATTAATAGAATCAGTAAGTTCCAAAGGCTGCCGTATAATCTGCTTTAGCGTCTCCAGGCCGAAGTATTCGTCCAGGGTCTTTCCGTTAACGGTAAAATTACCGGTGCCGGGATATAATCTTACCTTGGCTACAGCATTTTTCCTTCTACCCGTTCCATAATAATAAGCTGCCATTCGTATCCCTCCTTATATGTGTAGCTCTATAGGTTGTGGTTTCTGAGCTTCATGCTTATGCTCCGAGCCCTTGTATACCTTTAATTTCTTTATCATTTTTCTACCCAGCCGGTTTTTGGGCATCATGCCCCTTACTGCTTCATATATGACAAATTCAGGTTTTTTGGCAATCATTGCCCTGTATGGAGTTTCCTTTAGGCCACCCGGATATCCGGAATAATGCCTATAAATTTTATTATCAAGCTTTTTACCTGTAAGCAAAACTTTTTCAGCATTTATTACTATACAATAATCCCCTGTATCAACATGAGGTGTATAAATCGGCTTGTTCTTGCCGGTCAATATCTTAGCGACCTCGCTGGCTAATCTGCCCAGCGGCTTATCTGTTGCATCTATAACATACCAGCCTCTTTTTACTTCCTGCGGCTTAGCTATATATGTGCTCTGCATTCTTTTCCCTCCAGAATAATTTAGTATCCGGAATTAGCGGGGCTTCCAAGACACTGTTTCCAGTATAATAAAATTTTTTCAACATGTCAATAGTATACCTCAACAAGAAATAAACCTTTAGCGGGCAATGTGACATATTTGTCTAATTCTCCGATGTTATATACCAAATCCTTAACTGCTGAGATGTCTAAGTTTCCTCTTCCCACATCGACCAGGCATCCCGCTATTCTCCTTACCATATTATATAAAAAACCATTACCTCTAACGTCTATGAATATGAGTTCGTCCTTAATAATAAGTTTAATGCCCCATATTGTACGCACTGTACTTTTTACATTGCTTCCGGTAGACATAAAGTTTTTAAAATCATGTGTACCTATAAATACCTTTACGGTTTCCTTCATCTTTGTCGTATCTAAAGGGAAAGGGTAATGATAGCAATATTCATCAAACAGGCCAGGCCTAAATCTGGAGTTCCATATGCAGTACAAATACCTTTTCCCCGCTGCATTAAACTGTGCATTAAACCCGGGGCCCACATCCTCGGCATCATACACCACAATATCATCGGGCAAGTTGGCATTAAGCGCCATCGGTAATCTGCCGGCAGGCATCAATAAATCTGTCGTGAAGTTAGCGGCCTGGCCCAACGCATGAACCCCCGCATCCGTCCTTCCCGAACCTACCAGCTTAACCTTGCCACCGCCGATACTCTCAATAGCCCTTTCTATCACATCCTGCACGGCTACACCATTCTTCTGTGACTGCCATCCGCAATAAGACGTACCCTTATATCTTATCTTTATTTTTATATTTCTCATATCTACCAGATCCAGTACCTGTTCCAGATTATCAAACCCACCATCAAACAAACAAAGAAAAAGGCTATATAGTCGGAACGCTCATACTCAAGCTTATGGAGCCGCGTTCTGCCCTGCCCTCCTCTGTAACACCTTGCTTCCATAGCAACTGCCAGCTCATCCGCCCGTCTGAATGCACTGATAAACAAAGGTACAAGCAGCGGCACCATGCTCTTTGCCCTGTTTAAAACATTGCCGCTTTCGAAATCAGCACCTCTTGCCATCTGCGCCTTCATTATTTTATCCGTTTCATCCATCAACGTAGGAATAAATCTCAAGGCAATTGTCATCATCATAGCTAACTCGTGAGCAGGTACACCCACACGCTTAAAAGGTTGTAAAAAATACTCTATGCCGTCTGTCATAACAATAGGAGGTGTAGTAAGTGTCAGAAGCGAAGTACCCACAATCAAAAAAGTAAGACGCAATGCCATAAAAGCAGCCTGTCTCAATCCCTCATATGTTATTTTCAAAAAGAGAAAAGACCATAGTACCCTGCCCGGAGTCATAAACATATTTATTATCACAGTAATGAGCAATATTACAAGTACACCCTTAAGTCCTTTAAACATATATTTTATGGGCACCTTCGATAAGTATATCGTGCCAAATAAAAAGACAGCCGCTATGAGATAACCTGAAAACTTTGTTATAATAAAAAGGGAAATTATAAAGATTAAGGTAAGCAGTATCTTTGTTCTAGGATCAAGACGATGTATAACCGAATCACCCGGTACATACTGGCCGATAGTTATATCTCTAATCACGCTTGCCCACCCTCTTCAATATATCATCTCTTGCCTCTTCAACAGTCAGAATATCACTTCTTACGTCCCAACCCCGCTCCCTTAATCTCTCAAATAAAAGAGTTACCTGCGGCACACCCAGTCCAATAGACAAAAGGAGCTTTGGATTCTCAAAAACTTCCCTCGGCGTACCCGTCATCACTATCTCACCCTTATTCATCACAATCAGTTTGTCAGCTAATTTTGCCACATCCTCCATGCTATGAGATACCAGGATGACGGTAATACCCTCTTGTTTGTTTAATTTATTAACTTCAGACAGAATTTCGTCTCTCCCCTTAGGATCCAGACCGGCAGTAGGTTCATCAAGTATCATAACCTCCGGCCGCATGGACAGTACTCCTGCTATAGCTACTCTTCTCCTCTGTCCTCCTGATAACTCGAAAGGAGACTTATCCTTTACTTCATCATAATCCAGGCCAACCTCAGATATAGCCCACTTCACTGTTTTATCAATCTCACTTGATCCTATGCCTATATTTTTCGGTCCAAAAGCCACATCCTTATATACTGTCTCCTCAAAAAGCTGATGCTCCGGATATTGAAAGACAAGTCCAACCCTTCTCCTTATTTCCTTCAGGTTCATGCCTTTCTCAGATATGTCGACACCGTCTACAAACACCTGTCCGCTTGTAGGATGCAAAAGACCGTTTAAATGCTGAATCAATGTCGATTTGCCTGACCCCGTATGTCCAATAAGTCCCACAAACTCACCATCATTTATCTCCAGGCTTACACTATTAAGGGCCTTTGTTTCAAATGGAGAACCCTGACCATAGGTATAATTTAAATCTTTAGCTATAATTGACATAGTATATCCACCATCTCATCTACTGTAATAACTCCTGCAGGTATATCGATACCTGCATTTCTAAGCATATATGCCAATTCAGTTACCTGAGGAACATCCAGACCGTATTCCTTTACCTCTTTAACATCACTAAACACCTCTTTAGGTGTTCCGTTCATTTTGATTTCTCCTCTATTCATTACTATAACCCTGTCAGCCACAGCCGCTTCTTCCATGAAATGCGTAATAAGTAGTATCGTTATACCCTCTTCTTTATTGAGCCTCATGATGGTACTCATTACCTCGCTTCTGCCTACCGGATCCAACATAGCAGTCGGCTCATCCAAGACAATACATTCAGGTCTCATTGCTATAATACCGGCTATGGCTACCCGCTGTTTTTGGCCGCCTGACAAACGATGAGGCTCTTTTAGACGCTCTTCATACATATCCACGGCTTTAAGAGATGAATCCACACGCCGTCTTATCTCTGCTGGCTCTATTCCGAGATTCTCCGGTCCAAACGCAACATCGTCCTCAACGATGGTAGACACAAGCTGGTTGTCCGGATTCTGAAAGACCATACCCACAGCCTGGCGAATATCCCATATTTTCGAAGAATCTTTTGTATTAATCCCGTTTATAAACACATCTCCATCTGAAGGAACAATCAAAGCATTCAACAGCTTAGCTAATGTCGACTTACCTGAACCGTTTTCTCCGAGTACAGCAATAAACTCGCCCTTCTTTACCGACAAATCAATATCTTTTAGTACGGGCTCATATTCAGGCTCTTTACCATATGCAAATTTTAGATTTTGAATTGATATAATGTTATTATTCATACCGGTACCCTCTATGAATATTATAAAATAGGGATTAAGAAAACTTAATCCCTACAAGTTTATACAAGCTCTAAAATTACCTCCAGTGCACCGTCGCCTAGCCTGTTACCAAGCTTTATAATTCTGGTATATCCACCGTTTCTATCGGCATATTTAGGAGCTATTTCATCAAATAATTTTTTTACGGTTGATTCGTCCTGTGCATAGGCCATAACCTGTCTTCTTGAATGCAGGTCTCCACTTTTTCCTAAAGTTATCATATGTTCTGCCAGAGAGCGAACCTCTTTTGCTCTGGTCTCGGTTGTTTTAATTTTACCGTGCTCAAGCAATGAGGTAACAAGATTCCTAAGCATAGCTCTTCTGTGAGCAGAAGGTCTTCCTAATTTCCTGTAGCCCATTATTTACCTCCTCTCTATTCCTCGCTTTTCCTAAGGCTTAGACCCAGCAGAGCCAGTTTTTGTTGCACCTCTTCCAAGGATTTTTTACCTAAATTTCTGACTTTCATCATATCTTCATCTGTACGTTGAGTCAACTCTTCCACGGTGTTTATTCCTGCCCTCTTTAGGCAGTTATAAGATCTTACGGACAGATCCAACTCCTCCACGGTCATGTCCAATACCTTATCCCGTTTGTCATCTTCTGTTTCTTCAACAGGTTCAACTTCATCGGTTTTTTCAGTAAGTCCCACGAATAAATTCAGCTGTTCAATCATAATCTTTGCAGCATAACTGATTGCCTCATCAGGCTTTAAAGTTCCATCTGTCCATACCTCTAAGGTTAATCGGTCATAATCCGTGATCTGACCAACCCTGGTATCCTCCACAGAAAAATTAACTCTCTTAATTGGAGTATAAATAGAATCAATAGGTATTATACCTATTGGCTGATCTGGCCTCTTATTTTTTTCGGATGTGGCATATCCGCGCCCAGGGTTTATCGTAAGCTCCATATATAATTTTGCATCCGGTTCAAGAGTCGCTATATGAAGATCCGGATTAGCTATTTCTACATCACCGTCGGCTTTTATATCTCTACCCGTCACTTCACACGGACCATCCACTTCAATCCTTGCTATCTTGGTCTCTGGACTATAGATTTTGACCGCTAATTCCTTGAGATTTAATATAATCTCAACTACATCTTCTTTTACACCGGGAATAGTTGAAAACTCATGCAACACTCCATCTATCTTAATAGATGAAACAGCGGCACCGGGCAAAGATGAAAGCATAATCCTTCTCAGTGCATTTCCCAGAGTAATTCCAAACCCTCGTTCCAATGGTTCAACAATAAACTTACCATAGGTCTCGTCTTCCGAAACTTCCGCCCTGTCGATTTTAGGTTTTTCTGTTTCAAACATTAATTCTAACCCTCCTTAATAACTGGCAGGATTTGAGGGTAATATTACTTAGAAAAAAGCTCGACTATAAGGTGATCCTCAAACTGTATATCCATATCTTCTTTCTTTGGCATACCGATAACAATACCCTCCATCTTATCCTTATCTATGGATAACCAAGCCGGGATGGTCCTTTGAATATCTAAATTGCCTTTAACTATCTCATTATTTCTATGCCTATCACTCATTGTAACAACATCGTTTAACTTTATATTATAGGCAGGTGCTTCCATCTTTTTACCATTTACCATAAAGAAACCATGACTGACCATTTCCCTCGCCTGAGATCTGGATGATGCAAAACCCATTCTGTATATTACATTATCCAATCTTTTTTCTAATAACTGGAACAAATTATCACCTGTCGTTCCCTTCATACCCGCTGCTTCTACAAAATACCTTCTGAACTGTTTTTCCATAATTCCATATACTCTTTTTGCCTTTTGCTTTTCTCTTAACTGGGTGCCATAATAGCTCATCTTTCTTCTTCCCTGCCCATGCTCACCGGGAGCATATGGGCGCCTAGCTACCGGGCACTTGTCAGTATAACATTTATCACCCTTCAAAAAGAGTTTTTGTCCTTCTCTACGACACAGCTTACATGATGCACCTAAATATTTTGACATAAAATGATCTCACCTCCCTAAACCCTTCTGCGCTTTGGCGGTCTGCATCCATTGTGCGGGATGGGTGTAACATCCTTTATCGCATTAACCTCAATGCCTGCAGCCTGTAATGCCCTTATAGCAGCTTCTCTTCCTGCTCCGGGGCCTTTTACATAAACTTCAACAGATTTTAATCCAAATTCTTGAGCAGATTTTGCGGCATTATCCGCAGCTATCTGCGCCGCAAAAGGGGTGGACTTCCTGGATCCCTTAAATCCCGTTCCACCAGAACTTGCCCAAGAAAGTGCATTTCCAGCCATATCCGTAATCGTCACAATAGTATTATTAAATGTTGAATGTATATGCGCTATACCGCTTTCAACATGCTTACGATCACGCTTTTTGTGTGTTCTCCTTGTCTTGGTCGGCATCAAATTCCCTCCTTATTTTCTCTTCTTAGCAACTGTCCTCTTCGGGCCTTTACTTGTCCGGGCATTGGTTCTTGTCTTCTGCCCTCTAACAGGAAGTCCTCTCCTGTGCCTTATCCCTCTATAACAGCCGATATCTACAAGTCGCTTCACGTTCTGAGCAACCTCACGCCTAAGCTCTCCCTCAACCTTATATTCTTTTTCAATGGTTTCCCGGAGCCTGTTAACCTCTTCATCGGTTAAATCCTTAATTTTAGTATCAAGTTTTATTTGATTCTGCTTTAATATCTGTTCTGCTCTGGACCGACCTATACCAAAAATAGATGTAAGGCCGATATCGGCACGCTTTTCTCTCGGTAAATCTACACCTGCTATCCTTGCCATATTTGCACCTCCTTAACCCTGCTTTTGTTTATGTTTAGGATTTTCACATATAATCATAACTCTGCCTTTTCTCTTTATAACTTTACATTTTTCGCACATGCGTTTTACGGATGACCGAACCTTCATAATTACATACCTCCTTTACTTAGCACGCCATGTAATTCTGCCTTTAGTCAAATCATAAGGGGATAATTCGACCTTTACCTTGTCTCCCGGAAGTATTTTGATGAAATTCATTCTCAGCTTTCCCGATATATGCGCCAGTATTACATGACCGTTCTCCAATTTAACCTGAAACATGGTGTTTGGTAATGCTTCAAGTACCACGCCTTCCACTTCTATCATATCATCCTTGGACAAATTATTTTAAACCTCCTTTATTTCACATCATTTATATTAAGGTTGATGTTAAGGAGAATTTTGCGAAGCTCTGCGTTTGTTATCTTTTTACCGCCGATAAGCCTGCCTCTTATGCTCCAATTTATTATATTGTATCTTACAAGATGTTTCATCTTTTTTTTCTTAGGTTTTTCTATTTTCCGCAAAGAACCATCTGCAACAAATGCATACAATCCTTCCACCTTAATAACAACAAACAGTCTTCCCTTATCCCTGCCTGCCTTTGACCTAACAACCTGGCCAGCTTTCAGATCCATACTATCCATTGAAGTCCCCCGTTCTTCACTTTGTAAGAATCTCAGGCTCGTCTTCTGTTATAACTAATGTATTCTCATAATGCGCAGCTAAGCTTTTATCAGCAGTAACTACAGTCCATTTATTAGGTAAAACTTTTACCCTAAAATCTCCTGCATTTACCATAGGTTCAATAGCTATAGCCATACCTTTTGTTAAACGAGGTCCCCTGCCCTTTGGTCCATAATTCGGTATCTGCGGATCTTCATGCATGTCACGGCCTATACCGTGGCCTACATAATCCCTGACTATTGAAAATCCGTTGGTTTCCACATACGTCTGAATAGCATTGGATATATCATAAAGTCTATTGCCAATCTTAGCGAATTTTATACCTTCAAAGAAACTCTGCCTCGTTACATCTATAAGTTTTTTGGCTGTATCATCAATTTCTCCAACTGGAAATGTACGAGTGGCATCACCGTAAAATCCTTGAAATATTGCTCCAGTATCTATACTTATAATATCTCCGGATTTAAGTATCTTCTTCGCATTGGGTATACCATGAACAACCTCTTCATTAATAGAAGCACATATGGTTGCTGGAAATCCACCATACCCCTTAAAACCTGGAACTGCATTATTTTTTAATATAAACTTTTCAGCAATGGAGTCCAAATAAGCGGTCGATACACCGGGCTTTATATGCTCGCCGACAACTCTCAGTGTATCTCCCACAATCTTTCCTGCTTTTCTCATAATATCAATTTCATTTTCCGATTTAATAATTATCATTTTACTTCGCGCTCCAATACTTTGCATATATCTTCAAATACCCTGTCTATAGGTCCGTCTGCATTTATTTCATATAGTATATGTGCTGACCTATAATAGTCAATAAGCGGCATTGTTTCATTCATGTAAACATCCACCCTCTTGGTGGTTACTTCCACATTATCATCCGGCCTCTGTGTAAGATTGCCTCCGCAATAGTCACAGATTCCATCAACCTTGGATGGGTTTGTTATAACATTAAAGGAAGCGCCGCATTTTTCACATATCCGTCTGCCTGTAAGCCTATCTATTAATTTTTCCCTTGATATCCCTAGATTAAACACTGCATCTAAATTAAATCCTTGATCGGATAATAATGCTTTAAATATTTCTGCCTGATCAACAGTCCTAGGATAGCCGTCAAACAAAAAACCGTTTTTAGCATCAGGCTGGGATATTCTTTCTTTTACCATACGATTTACTATATCATCAGGCACCAAAATACCCTGGTTGATATATTTTTGAGCCGCTTTTCCGACTTCATTACCCTCTGATATATTTTTTCTAAACATATCACCGGTAGATATATGCGGAATATTGTATCTTTCACAGATCAATTTTGCTTGTGTTCCCTTGCCTGCACCTGGCGGTCCAACTATCACTAATCTCATGATACACCTTCTTTACTTTAAAAAACCCTGATAATTTCTCATGACCAGCTGTGATTCCAATTGTTTTACTGTATCAAGAGCAACCCCGACAGCAATCAAAATTGCCGAGCCGCTGAAATAAAGGTTTAAACCTGTTATTTTCATTGTTATTGTTGGGACTAAAGTAACAATAGCCAAAAAGACACCACCGATCATAACCAATCTGTTCATAATTTTAGATATATAATCGGATGTTGGTTTACCTGGTCTTATTCCCGGTATAAACCCGCCGTATTTTTTAAGGTTATCAGCTACATCTTCAGGATTGAATACAACAGCAGAATAAAAGAATGTGAAGAAGATAATCAACAATACATCGAGTACATTATAAAGAACTCCTCCGGTATTAAACCAGGTGGTCATGAAGTGAGCATATCCGCTATTTGGAAAAAACGCTGCAATCTGAAGCGGAAACTGTAATATTGAAACAGCAAATATGATCGGCACCATACCTGTTGGGTTTACCATCAATGGAAGATGCGTACTTTGCCCGCCATACATTCTTCTGCCCACCTGTCTTCTGGCATATTGTATGGGTATCCTCCTTTGGCCTTCAGATACGTACACAATTGCTGCAATCATAACCAAAATAACAAACCAATATGCAATTGCTCCTATTATACTTGTTGTACCTGCTTTCACATACTGATATGTCGTAACAAACATCCCCGGAACTCTGGAAACAATTCCGGCAAATATTATCATTGATATACCGTTGCCTATACCCTTTTCATTAATCTGTTCACCCAGCCACATCAAAAAAGCAGTACCTGCAGTTAAAGTAAAGGCAATTATCAGTAGATTAAATGTGTTTACTTCAGTAACTGCACGTCTGAGTCCAAAAGTCATGCTGATAGCTTGAACAAAAGCCAAAATAATGGTTCCATACCTTGTATACTGCGATAATTTTTTCCTACCGTCTTCACCCGACTTGGCCATTTCTTCCCATGAAGGAATAGCTATCGTCAAGAGCTGTATTATAATTGACGAGGTTACGTAAGGAGTAATACTCAATGCAAAGATTGTGAAATTGCTAAACGCACCTCCGGAAATCACATCAAAAAATCCCAATAACTGTCCGCTGTTAATCATTTGTTTTATTATAGTCGTATTAATACCAGGAACAGGTATGTGTGAACCGGCCCTAAAAACAAATAACATTGCAATAGTAAACAGTATTCTGTTTCTTATATCTTTTACGTGCCAGGCATTGGCCAAAGTTGAAAACACGTCAAATCACCTCTGCCTTTCCGCCAGCCCTTCCAATCTTATCAACGGCAGACTTACTAAAAACATTAGCTTTAACCGTTAATTTCTTATTAAGCTCACCATCGCCAAGTACCTTTAAATTATATTTGGAATCTTTAATCTTTCCGTCTTTTGTGAGTAATTCTTTCGTTATTACCGTATCATCATCAAAATCATTGAGATCCTTGACATTTATTATAACATACTCTTTCTTAAATATATTTGTAAACCCTCTCTTAGGAAGCCTTCTTTGTAATGGCATCTGGCCGCCTTCAAAACCGGTTTTCTTTTTCGCACCACTTCTAGAAAATTGACCTTTAGTACCTCTTGTGGATGTCTTGCCATGCCCAGATCCAATGCCTCTGCCTACACGCTTTTTATTCTTTATAGAACCGTTGGCAGGTTTTAATTCATGTATATTCAACTAAGACACCTCCCCTTGAATCATGGAGTTTATATTATACCTCTGCAATATCTATTCCTCTAAGTCTTGCTACTTCCTGTGCGGTTTTCAAGTTTTTAAGTCCTTCGAATGCCGCATTTACAACATTTCTCACATTATCACTGCCTAACGATTTTGCTCTTACATCTTTAATTCCGGCTGCTTCCATGAGAGCCCTCACTGAACCTCCGGCAATTATTCCAGTACCTTCGCTAGCAGGCTTTATAAGGACCTTACCCGCACCAAATTCTCCTATAATCTCATGTGGTATGGTAGTACCTAAAATTGGAACTGTAATTAAAGTTTTCTTGGCATCCTCTTCAGCCTTACGTATCGCCTCCGGTATTTCCACAGCTTTACCAGTGCCAATACCGACATGACCGTTTTTATCACCGACTACAACAAGTACATTGAATCTGAAGTTTTTGCCACCTTTGACAACTTTGGCTACACGATTCATCGTTATTACAGTTTCTTTTAGATCTAAGCTATTAGGATTAACCCGCATAATTTCCCTCCTTTAAAATTCTAATCCACCTTCTCTGGCAGCATCAGCTAAAACCTTTATTGTGCCGTGATATTTATATCCACCCCTATCAAATACTACGGTCTTGATACCATTTTCAAGGGCTCTTTCGGCTATTTTCTTTCCAACCAATTCTGCACTTTTTTTATTAGAACCATTGGAAATCTGTGATTTTATCTCCGACTCCATAGTTGATGCAGAGACCAAGGTATTTCCGATCTCATCATTTATTATTTGAACATAAAAACTGTTTAAGCTCTTATAAACAGAGAGGCGGGGACGCTCATTTGTACCTACGATTTTTTTGCGCAGTCTTCTATGACGCATTTGTCTTCCATTATTTTTACATTCTTTATTAATCAAGTCAAATCACTCCTCTCTACTTCTTACCTGTCTTACCCTCTTTTAACTTAATAACTTCACCTGAATACCTGACGCCTTTACCCTTATACACGTCCGGTCTTCTTGTATCTTTAATAATGGCAGCAACCTGACCGACTCTTTGCTTGTCAATACCTTTTACGGTTATCTTGTTATTTCCTTCCACCGCAATTTCTATTCCCGGCTCTTCTTCAATCTCAATCGGATGTGAATATCCAAGGTTTAATATAAGTTTTTTACCCTGCTTGGATGCTCTATAACCTACTCCGACAATTTCAAGAGATTTCTCATAACCTTTTGTTACACCTTCAATCATGTTCGCAATTAATGTTCGGGAAAGTCCATGCAAAGCATGATTGAATTTTTTGTTGCTCTGTCTCTTAAGAGTTATTACATTATCTGCTTTCTCTATGGTTATATTCTTGTTGAATTTTTGTTTTAATTCACCTTTGGGGCCTTTAACAACGACCTCGTTATCATCCATCAAATCAACCTGAACGCCTTGAGGTATGGCAATAGGCTTTTCTCCTATTCTTGACATTTTCGCACCTCCTTATTTTACCAGATGTAGCAAAGGACCTCTCCGCCAACACCTTCCTGTCTGGCTTTTTTGTCGGTAATTACTCCCTTAGATGTTGACAATATGGCAATGCCAAGTCCTCCTAAAACCTTCGGAACCTGATCCCTTCTGGCATACACCCGTAGACCAGGTTTACTTATTCTTTTAAGTCCGCTTATTACTCTTTCCTTTTCTAAGCCGTATTTCATTTTTACCTTGATTACACCCTGCTTCCTATCATCAACCATTTCATAGGACTCGATAAATCCTTCGTTATATAAAATATCTGCAATACTTTTTTTCATATTAGAAGCCGGAATGTCGACCGTATCCATCTTAACTACGTTGGCATTCCTGATTCGGGTTAACATATCAGCTATTGGATCCGTAACCATTAAATATACCTCCTCCCTATTACCAACTTGCCTTCTTAACGCCTGGTATTATTCCTTCATGGGCATATTTTCTGAAGCATAGACGGCATATACCGAATTTTCTTATATATCCATGCGGCCTGCCACATATCTTGCATCTGTTATATTCTCTTGTAGAATACTTCTGTGGTCGTTGCTGTTTTATTTTTAATGCTTTGCGTGCCATTTTATCCCTCCCTTACTTTGAAAAAGGCATTCCCAATAACCTTAAAAGTTCATAACCTTCCTCGTCATTACCAGCCGTAGTGACAAATATTATTTCCATTCCTCTTATCTTTTCAACTTTATCGTAATCAATTTCAGGAAAAATCAATTGCTCTTTTATACCGAGAGTATAATTCCCACGACCATCAAAAGATTTTGGAGATACTCCTCTGAAATCTCTAACTCTAGGAAGAGCAACATTCAATAACTTATCAGCAAAATAATACATTCTATTTCCTCTGAGAGTAACAGTCACACCAATGGGCATGCCCTTCCTGATTTTAAAGTTAGCAATAGATTTTCTAGCTTTTGTGATTACAGGCTGCTGTCCACTAATTAACTTGATCTCTTCGGCCATTTCATCTAACGCCTTAGGGTTCTCTTTTCCTTCGCCAATACCTGAATTGATGATTATCTTGACCAATTTTGGCACCTGCATCTGGTTGCCGTAATGAAATTTATCCATTTGCTGAGGTACGATCTCTTTTAGATATTTTTCTTTAAGCCTTGGTACTGTTGGCATACTAAACCTCCTTTCAGTCTATATTCTCGCCACAGACTTTACAGTATCTGACTTTTTGTCCGTTATCGAGAATTTTCCGGCCATATCTCACACCTTTACCGCAAGTATTGCAATAAAGCAAAACCTTGGAACTGTAAATAGGCGCTTCTTCATGAATGATACCACCCTGCTGGGCCTGGCCGTTTGGTTTTTTATGTTTAGTCACAATATTTATTCCTTCAACAAGTATTTTTTTCTCGTTGGGCATCACCTTAAGCACTTTTCCCTTTTTCCCTTTATCTTCACCGGATATAACTATAACAGTATCACCTTTTTTGACATGTACTTTTGGCATCTTAACACCTCCAATCAAAGCACTTCCGGTGCAAGTGAAATTATCTTCATAAAGTTCTTTTCACGCAACTCTCTGGCAACCGGTCCAAAGATACGCGTACCGCGGGGCTGCAAATCATCCTTGATTATGACTGCGGCGTTTTCATCAAAATTTATATACGTACCGTCTTTCCTTTTAAGGCCGCTCACAGTACGTACCACAACAGCCCTAACCACATCTCCTTTTTTTACAACGCCCCCTGGTGTTGCACTTTTAACAGAAGCTACTATAACATCTCCTATATTTCCATATTTCCTGTTTGGGCCGCCAAGAACCCTGACACACATAATCTCTTTTGCACCTGTGTTATCGGCAACCTTCAGCTTCGTCTGCTGTTGAATCATGGTGTAGCCCTCCTTTCATTATTTCGCCTTTTCAATTACGTTGACCAGCCTCCATCTTTTTTCCTTGCTAAGCGGTCTCGTCTCCATAATCAAAACCTTGTCTCCGGTATGCGCCACATTACCTTCATCATGGGCCTTATACTTCTTGGTCCGCTTAACAGTTTTACCGTAAAGTGGATGCTTTACTCTGTCTACCACAGCTACAACTATCGTTTTATCCATTTTATCGCTAACCACTAAGCCTGTTCTTTGCTTTCGATTAGCTCTAACTGTATCCATTTGCTAACCTCCTTTAAACTGCTTTGATCTGGCGTTCCCTTAAAACAGTCTTGACCCGCGCAATATCTTTCCTTACCAACTTGATCCTGCTTGTATTATCCAGTTGACCGGTAGCCAGCTGAAATCTAAGATTAAATAATTCCTCTTTCAACTCGGAAACCTTTTGATTTAATTCATTATCTGTTAAATCTAACATATCACTGGCTTTCATTATTTTCACCACCCAAATCTTCACGTTTTATAAATCTGGTTTTAATGGGAAGCTTATATTTCGCCAGCTTTAAAGCCTCCTTAGCAGTATCTTCGCTAACACCGCCAATCTCAAAAAGTACCCGTCCAGGTTTAACAACTGCCACCCAATATTCAGGTGCACCTTTGCCTGATCCCATTCTCGTCTCGGCAGGTTTCTTAGTTATAGGCTTATCAGGAAAAATCTTGATCCATACCTTACCGCCTCTTTTAATGAACCTGGTCATAGCTATACGGGCTGCTTCAATCTGTGCAGATGTTATCCACGCCGGTTCCAAAGCCTGAAGACCAAATTCGCCATACGTAAGCGTATTGCCTCGTAATGCCTTTGAGCCCCGATCAGGCATAGAACCTCTATGAGGCTTTCTATATTTAACCCTTTTGGGCATCAACATGTTACATTCCTCCTTCCGCTGCTTCTTTCTTCGGCGCAGGTAAAACCTCACCTTTATTAATCCAAACTTTCACGCCTATTCTTCCATATGTCGTTTTGGCTTCAATAAAACCATAATCTATATCCGCACGCAGAGTCTGTAGAGGCACAATACCATCATGATAAGTTTCTGTCCTTGCAATTTCGGCTCCTCCGAGTCTTCCCGAAACCTGTGCCTTAATACCCTTAGCTCCGGCCTTCATTGTGCGTGATATAGACTGCTTCATTGCCCTTCTGAACGAAATCCTTCTCTCCAGCTGAAGTGCTATATTTTCAGCAACAAGCTGGGCGTCCAGTTCGGGTCTCTTTATCTCAACCACATTTAGAAGAACTGTCTTAGTAGTTATCTTCTCAAGTTTTCCTTTTAATTTATTTATTCCAGAACCGCCTTTTCCAATTAATATACCAGGTTTTGCGGTATGGATATTTATTCTGATACGATGTGCATCTCTTTCAATCTCAATCTGTGACACGCCGGCGTCGAAAGCCGAATCCTTTATAAAATCACGCAGTTTTATATCTTCGACCAATACGTCTCCAAATGTATTTCCCTTTGCATACCATCTTGAATTCCAATCTTTAATGACGCCCACTCTAAATCCTTTTGGATTAACCTTTTGACCCATATCTGCACCTCCTTTATCACTTTTCTTCAAGAACTAAAGTTATGTGACTGGACCTCTTCCTTAGAACATCAGCTCTCCCATGGGCTCTAGGTAGATATCTCTTTAAGGTTGGCCCTTGATCGGCATAAGCTCTTGAAATAAAAAGTTTATCTCTATTCATACTGAAATTATTCTCAGCATTTGCTACCGCAGAGTTCAAAAGCTTCCCCACTATATATGAAGCTCTTTTTGGCGTATACTTGAGGATTGCCGCTGCCTCATCAATTTGTTTACCCCTTATAAGGTCAAGCACAATCATAACCTTTCTGGGAGCAATACTGGCATATTTTAATGTAGCCTTAGCTTCCACCTTTATATACCCTCCTTACCTTTAACTACTTATTTAATCTTGGTTGTTTTCTCGGAACCTGAGTGACCTCTAAAGGTTCTAGTGGGAGCAAATTCGCCCAATTTATGTCCAACCATATCTTCAGTAATATAAACCGGCACATGCTTACGGCCGTCATGTACTGCAATTGTATGACCGACCATCTCAGGAACAATAGTAGAACTTCTTGACCACGTCCTTAAGACCTTCTTTTCACCAGCCTTGTTCATTTCAATTATACGTGATAATAATTTCTCATTTACAAAAGGTCCTTTTTTTACTGACCTACTCATATTATCCCTCCCTTACTTACTGCGTCTCTTAACAATAAGTTTATCAGAAGATTTATGTTTCTTCCTGGTTTTATACCCGAGCGCAGGTTTACCCCACGGTGTAAGCGGACCAGGATGCCCTATAGGAGCCTTACCTTCACCGCCGCCATGTGGGTGGTCAATCGGGTTCATAACCGATCCCCTGACTGTCGGCCTTATACCGAGCCATCTTGTCTTACCAGCTTTTCCAACCCTAATATTTTCATGATCAATATTAGAAAGCTGACCTAATGTTGCCATGCACTGATTCCTTACCAGGCGAACCTCGGACGATGGTAATCTAACCTGTACATAGTCGCCTTCCTTAGCAACCAGCTGAGCTGAAGAGCCTGCCGATCTTGCTAATTGACCACCTCTACCCGGTACTAATTCAATATTATGGATTGTACTTCCGACCGGTATATCAATAAGTTTTAATGCATTTCCGACCTTTATATCAGAACCCTCACCAGACTGGACTGTATCTCCTATTTTCAATCCTGCGGGTGCCAGTATATATCTCTTTTCACCATCAACATAATGGAGAAGTGCTATATATGCCGTCCTGTTAGGGTCATACTCAATAGAAGCAACTTTGGCCGGTATACCAAACTTATTTCTCTTGAAATCAATAATCCTATAAAGTCTTTTATGCCCACCGCCTCTATGTCTGACGGTAATCCTTCCATATACATTCCTTCCGCCTTTATTGGTTAAGCTAACCACCAATGATTTTTCCGGCTTGGTCTTTGTAATTTCATAAAAGGTATTACCAGACATAAACCTTCTTCCAGGCGAGGTAGGCTTATATTTTTTTATAGCCATTTCTTTACCTCCTTTAGGAAATTACATAAGTCCCTCAAAGAACTCAATTCCTTTACTGTCTTCCGTAAGTTTAATTATGGCTCTTTTCCAATCCGATCTCTTGCCTTCATTTCGGCCTACCCGCTTTACTTTACCCACACGATTAGAAGTAAACACCTTTTTTACTTTCACATCAAATATTTTCTCAACGGCATTTTTTATCTGTGTCTTAGTTGCGTGCTTATCTACCACAAAAGCATACTTCTTATCTGCCATCATATCCATAGAATTCTCAGTTACTAGAGGCCTTATCAAAACATCATGGAGATCCATCAGGCATACACCTCCTCCATTTTGTCAACAGCATCTTTAGTAATAATGAAAGTATCATGAGTCATAATATCATGTACATTCATAAGTCCAATATATGTGGTTTCAACGCCGGGTATATTACGTGATGATTTATATACATTCTCCCTATTATGAGATAGTACAATAAGTGTTTTGCTATCTACTTTTAAGTTATTAAGCAATTTTATTATTTCTTTTGCCTTAGGCTTATCCAAGTTTAAATCTTCAAGTACAATTATTTTATTTTCCTTATACTTGGAGCTTAAAGCGGATTTCATAGCGACCCTTTTTAGACTCTTTGGCAGATTATATCTATAACTTCTCGGATGTGGTCCAAACACAATTCCGCCCTTAATCCATTGTGGTGACCTTATGCTTCCTTGTCTAGCCCTGCCTGTTCCCTTTTGCCTCCAAGGTTTTCTGCCGCCGCCTCTTACCATGGCGCGTGTTTTTGTGGCATGGGTACCTTGCCTTTGATTTGCAAGATAATTTTTAATCACCTCATGGAGGACCGCTTCATTAACAGGCGCATTGAAAAGTTCTTCATTAAGCTCTACTTCTCCAACCTGCTCACCGTTAGTATTGTAAACTTTGGCCAATGCCATCTCAGTTCCTCCCTTCACTTACTTGTTCACCTTTATGGAGTCTTTTATATAGAGCAGAGACCCTCTTATGCCGGGTACTGAACCTTTTACAAGCATTAAATTCTTATCAGGATAAGTTTTAAAGACTTCTAAATTTTGTACAGTAACCCTTGCATTACCCATATGTCCCGGCAGATGTTTACCTTTAAATACTCTTGATGGAGATGAGCTGCCACCCATCGATCCTACTCTTCTGTGGTATTTTGATCCATGGGCCATTGGTCCTCTGTGCTGATTCCATCTTTTAATTACACCGGCAAAGCCCTTACCCTTTGAGGTAGCAACTATGTCCACCCGGTCGCCGGAATTAAATATATTAACTTCAATAATATTACCAATTTCAAACTTTGTAATATCATCCAACCTGAACTCACGGAGATATCTTTTAGGCTCCAAACCGGCTTTTTTAAAATGTCCCATCATGGGCTTATTCACTTTGTCCGGTTTAACATCTCCATAACCTAGCTGCAATCCGTTGTAACCGTCAGTCTCAACAGTTTTCTTCTGAACTACTGTACATGGGCCTGCTTCAACTACAGTAACAGGTATTGCTTTTCCATCTTTGTCAAAGACCTGAGTGATCCCAAGTTTTTTACCCAGTATACCTTTATTCATGTCTCCACCTCCTAGCTATTTCGATTTTTATCTATAGCTTTATTTCTATATCAACACCAGCCGGCAGATCAAGTCTCATCAAAGCATCAACTGTCTTAGACGTAGGATTCAGAATATCAACAAGACGTTTATGAGTCCTCATCTCAAACTGCTCTCTGGAATCTTTATATTTATGCGGAGCCCTCAGAACAGTTATTATATTTTTTTCTGTCGGCAGTGGAATCGGTCCTGAGACCTCCGCACCAGTTCTTTTGGCTGTATCGACAATCTTCACAGCTGACTGATCCAACATTGCATGATCATATGCCTTTAGGCGTATCCTTATTTTCTGCTTAGGCATCATAGTCCCTCCTTTATACTACCATATACACTTAGACCTGGTTTTTTATTTATTCAGCTATACTACCGACA
>DHDL01000005.1:21246-23851 GCA_002399345.1 Thermoanaerobacterales bacterium UBA4877 | reverse complement strand
GGTAACAGTCCGTCCAGTGTAAACGGCGGTATATTTATAGCTGTCATTGCCGGCATTATAATATATATACTTATAGAAAAAACAAAGTTTGGTTTTGAATTGAAAGCATGCGGGTTAAATCCTGATGCCTCGAAATATTCAGGTATTGATTCAAACCGTACTATTGTAATTTCAATGATGATAGCCGGTGCACTCTCGGGCTTGGGTGGAGCGCTGCTTTATCTGGCAGGTTCAGGAAAGAGCATCGAGGTGGTCGACGTATTGGCTCCTGAAGGTTTTAACGGCATCCCTGTTGCACTGCTGGGGCAAAATAATGCTATCGGTATTATATTTGCAGGTATTTTTGTGGCATATTTGACAGTCGGTGGTTTTAATATGCAACTATATAATTTTGTACCGCAGATAACCGATATCATTATTTCTGTCATTATTTATTTTGGAGCATTCTTCCTTTTGTTTAAAGAGTTTATCAGATCACATAAACCGGCATATTCCGGCAATGTAAACGATGAGGTTACAGCCCAAAAGGAAAGCGCGGGGGGAAATTAAAGATGAATACTATATATTTTCTTATACAGCAGATGATGTATTTTTCGATTCCGCTGCTGATTGTTGCTTTGGGAGCGATGTTTTCCGAATGCAGCGGTGTAATAAACGTCGGACTTGAGGGTACGATGATTATCGGAGGATTTAGCGGTGTATTGTTCATTAATATGTTCCAGGACAGATTGCCCGGCCAGCCTATATTATTGATTGCACTTATTATATCCGCTCTATCGGGTATAATGATTTCTTTATTACATGCGTTTGCATCAATAAATATGAAAGCGGATCAAATAATAAGCGGAACGGCCATCAATATGTTTGCACCGGCATTTGCTATATATGTGGCCAGGATGATACGTACGGTACAGCAGATACCGTTTATTAATCAGTTTAGGATTAATAAGGTTCCGATATTAGGCGATATACCCATAATAGGGGACATGTTTTTTAAAAAGGCCTATATAACAACATATATAGGGTTTGCCATACTCATTATTTCCTGGATAGTCATGTACAAGACTAAATTTGGACTGCAGCTTAGATCGTGCGGTGAGCATCCTCAGGCTGCGGATTCCGTAGGCATTAACGTTTATAAAATGAGGTATATCGGTGTGGCAATATCGGGAGCACTCGGTGGTATTGGCGGTCTTGTATTTGTAATACCGACATCCACTAATTTTAACGCGACTGTGGCCGGATATGGATTTTTGGCTTTGGCAGTGCTTATTTTCGGCCAGTGGAAACCTTTTAGAATTATGTTTGCAGCATTTTTCTTTGGCTTAATGAAGACTATTGCTTCAGCTTATTCCGGTCTCTCGTTTTTGACGGCGGTGGATATACCCAGTGAAATTTATAAAATGATACCGTATATAGCTACACTGATAGTGCTTGCATTTACGTCCAGAAATTCTCAGGCACCTAAAGCGGAGGGAATACCCTATGACAAGGGGTCACGTTAAAAACACAAAATTGTTTAAGCGGAATGTGGTGATTATCTATGGGCTTGATACAAGGTGATAGAAGACCTTTATACGATTTGGCATTAAAAAAAATGGAAGAGTTTATTAAGGACGGGACTTGGCCTCCCGGTCATAGGTTGCCTTCGGAAGCAAATCTTTCAAAGGAATTCGGTATAAGCCGTATGACGCTGAGAGAAGCACTGCGTGTGCTTGAAGAGGAAAATATGATTGTAAAGCAGCAGGGTGTCGGTACCTTTGTAAGAAACCGTTCCGTAATTGAGAGCGGGATAGAGGAGCTTTTCAGTGTTACTACGGCAATAGAGAGGGAAGGAATGACAGCAGGTACCACCGATTTTTCTATCAGTGTATTACCGGCTGATAATGAAGAAGCAGAGAAACTTTGTATTAAAGTGAATGAGTTGATTTATAGGATTGAAAGGGTTAGGACTGCAAACGGTGAATCGATGGTATATTGTATAGATAGAATACCTGTAAAGATATTGGGTAAGGGTATGGATAAGTTTTCACAGTCCCTTTTTAGGTTACTTGACAAAAAATACAATATCAGAATTTCCTATGCCGTTTCAGATATCATACCTATCAATTATCATCCGGTGGCATCTAGGAAGCTGGGCTTAAGTAAAAACCATGCAATTTTACTTTTGAACCAGGTACACTATGATGAGGATGACAGGGCCATTCTTTATTCTTCTAACTTTTTTAAGCCCGATAAGTTTAGATTTTATGTATTGAGGAAAAGAGTTTAGCTTTTCTACGTATTAATATACTACATTGGAATGAGGTGTTTTTGTGGGCTGCTTTGATAGGATAATATTGATTGTTTTGGATAGTGTAGGAATCGGTGAATTGCCTGATGCTGGGAAGTTTGGCGATGAGGGCTCGGATACGCTGGGACACATATGCTCGGCTACGGGAGTGAAATTGCCTAATATGGGAAACTTGGGGCTGGGTAATATAAGGCCGCTTGTAAGCGTTCCACCATGCAATAACCCTATGGGGTTTTATGGAAAAATGGCGGAAAAATCTGCAGGAAAGGATACGACCACAGGACATTGGGAAATTGCCGGTGTTTGGCTGGA
>DHDL01000005.1:20603-21008 GCA_002399345.1 Thermoanaerobacterales bacterium UBA4877 | reverse complement strand
GCATCCGGAACAGAGATAATTAAGGAACTGGGTGAAGAACATATAAAAACCGGTTTTCCTATAGTATACACTTCGGCGGACAGTGTATTTCAGATTGCCGCTCATGAAGACATTATTCCTCCGGATAGGTTGTATGAGATGTGCCGTATTGCGAGAGAGATAATGACGGGAGAGCATGCCGTAGGAAGAATAATTGCCCGGCCTTTTATAGGTGAGCCGGGTAACTTCGTAAGAACGGAACGCAGGCGGGATTTTTCACTTACNNGAAATTGCCGGTGTTTGGCTGGAGAAACCCTTCCCGACATATCCCGACGGTTTTCCGGCGGATACTATAAGTGCATTTGAAAAAAGGATAGGTACCAAGATTTTAGGTAATAAACCGGCATCCGGAACAGAGATAATTAA
>DHDL01000005.1:19474-20294 GCA_002399345.1 Thermoanaerobacterales bacterium UBA4877 | reverse complement strand
CGCAGGCGGGATTTTTCACTTACCCCACCGGAAGATACCGTGTTGGACAAAATGATAGCTAAGGGCATTAATGTTTATGGTGTGGGCAAGATTGAGGATATATTTGCCCACAGGGGTCTGGCATTAAGCAATCATACTGGCAATAACCGTGACGGCGTAAAAGCAACGATTGATTATATGGATAATCTTGAAAAAGGGTTAATTTTCACTAATCTCGTTGATTTTGATTCATTGTATGGCCACAGAAATAATGTCAGGGGATATGCGGATGCACTTAAGGATTTTGATGATTCTCTGTCTGATATAGAAAATAATATGAGAAGAAATGATTTACTTATAATAACGGCTGACCATGGATGTGATCCTACAACCGAAAGTACTGATCATTCGCGGGAATATGTGCCGCTCTTGGTGTATACCCCCTCCAACGTGAATGGAGAGTCCCTTGGGGTCAGAGATACATTTTCGGATGTTGCACAGACTATAGCTGAAAATTTTGGGCTTGAAGGTTTTGCACATGGGGTTAGTTTTCTCGAAATGGTAAGAGGTGGGGATTTATGAGGATGGTAGATCTTATTAAAAAAAAGAGAGACGGGAAGGCTTTTGATAAGAATGAAATTGAATATTTCATTCATGGGTATACAAACGATGATATTCCGGATTATCAAATGTCTGCTCTTATTATGGCCATATATTTTTCCGGGATGAGTGACAGGGAGACAACCGATCTCACCATTGCTATGGCTAGATCAGGTGAAACAGCAGATCTTTCCGCTATTAAGGGTATTAAGGTAGATAAACACAGCACCGGGGGTGTTGC
>DHDL01000005.1:19008-19248 GCA_002399345.1 Thermoanaerobacterales bacterium UBA4877 | reverse complement strand
GACAAGCTAGAATCGATACCCAATATGAATGTATCTCTCTCTATGGATGAGTTTATTGATAACGTGAACAAAGTCGGCCTGGCCGTTATAGGACAGACGGGAGATCTGGCGCCTGCTGATAAAAAGCTGTATTCGTTAAGGGATGTTACGGCGACGGTTGATATTATACCTCTTATAGCCAGCTCTATAATGAGCAAAAAACTAGCGGGAGGTGCGGATGCCATCGTATTGGATGTGAAG
>DHDL01000005.1:0-18680 GCA_002399345.1 Thermoanaerobacterales bacterium UBA4877 | reverse complement strand
TGCTTGATGTTTGCTTATTTCTCGGTAGCAACATGCTAGAGCTTTCCGGCATGGCCAAAACCAGGAAAGAGGCTGCTACAATGCTGGAGGATGCACTTAAGTCAGGCGAAGGTCTTGATAAGTTTAAAGAGATGGTTACATCACAGGGAGGCAACTGCGCGGCTTTGGATGATTATTCGCTTTTACCCCAGGCAAAGATTAAACATGAGATCAAGGCCGGCAGTGATTCGTATTTAGCGTCAATTAAAGCGGAAGAGCTGGGATTATGTGCCATGCGCCTGGGTGCGGGACGGGCTACCAAAGATGATATTATTGATTTGTCCGTCGGAATTATGCTCAATAAGAAGGTAGGGGATTTTGTCCATAAAGACGAGGTTATAGCTACAGTATATGCCAATGATGAGAAAAAATTAGACATGGTTTTGCCTGATATTACAGAAGCGATTGAGACTTCGAAGGAACGTATAGAAAGACCTAAGCTTATTTATTCATTGGTCACAAAAGACGGAATACAACAATATTAAGAGGTGTTATAATATGGAGATTACCAAAGAAGAACTGTCATCCATGATTGATCACACTTTACTGAAACCGGAAGCAAAAGAAGAAGAAATAAAAAAGCTTTGTGATGAGGCGGCAAAGTATAATTTTCATTCGGTTTGTGTAAATCCATCCTATGTAGGCCTGGCCGGGGAAGTTTTAAAGGATACCTCAGTCAAAGTATGTACTGTGATCGGCTTCCCGCTGGGAGCTACAACTACCGCTGCCAAAGAGAAGGAGGCGCGGGAGGCTTTATCCTGCGGAGCCGATGAGTTGGATATGGTGATTAATATTGGAAGATTAAAGAGCGGTAACTATGAATATGTTTTTAAAGATATAAAGGGTGTAGTCGATGCATCAAAGGGCAAGAAGCCGAATATTATTGTAAAGGTGATACTTGAAGCCTGCCTCTTAAGTGATGAAGAGAAGAAAAGAGCCTGTGACATTGCGGTTAAGGCAGGGGCGGATTTTGTTAAAACAAGTACGGGATTTTCTACAAGCGGTGCTAAAGTAAAGGATGTACGGCTTATGAGAGCTGAGGTAGGACCTGATATTGGTGTCAAAGCCGCCGGCGGAATAAGAGATATAAAAACAGCCATGGAAATGATTGAGGCCGGAGCAAACAGAATAGGTACAAGTTCTGGTATAAAGTTGATGGATGAGTTATAATAATGATAGGGTATATCTACTCTATCATTATTAGATAAGAACTTTATATTATTTACTGAGAATATATTAAACTGTAAATTCTGTAAATTGATTAAGGGGGTTAGGGTATATGGCCTTGGATTTAAATTTAACATTAAATCAGACACAAAAATTGACTATGACCCCTGAACTGAAACAGGCTTTAAATATTTTGCAGCTTAATGTTATAGACTTAAGTCAATATTTAGATGAACAGCTTGAATTAAACCCAGTGCTTGAAACTTCTGAGTCTGAAGTATCAAATATCGTAGAATGGAATAATTATATTAATCGGAACAAATCGGAGGATAGCGAATATAACGATGATAATGAGGACTATTCTCTTGAAAGTTATGTTCCTACACGGACCTCTTTGAGGGAGCATTTGTTATTTCAATTGCATGTTATGCCTATTAACATGAGCATAAGAAAAGTTTGTAAATATATAATCGATAGTATGAATGCAAACGGTTACCTAACTGCCTCTTTAGGGGAGCTTGCTAAAAATACTAATGAAAGTATTCATACCGTCGAGAAGGCACTGGAGATAGTACAGGGATTTGATCCCCCAGGAGTAGGTGCCCGGGATCTGAAAGAATGTCTTCTTTTACAACTTGAGGCAAAGGATATTTTAGATGAAGATTTTAAAAACCTGGTTAAGTTATATCTTAGCGATGTGGCTGAGAATAAACTTACCCAAATAGCTCGTAAAATGGACATTGATGTAATGAATGTCCAGCACATGATTGACATTTTAAAGACCTTGAATCCGCGGCCGGGCTGTAATTTCTCCGATTATAACGACATGCGGTATGTAGTGCCGGATGCATTTGTGAGAAGGTACGGTGATAATTTTGAAATTATTATTAACGACGGTGATATACCGCGGCTTGGTATAAGTAAATTTTATAGTCAGCTGTTGCATAGTCCGGGCAGAAGTACGGAAGAGTTTAAATACCTGGATAAAAAATTTCACTCGGCTTTTTGGCTTATCAAAAATATAGAGCAGAGAAAGAGTACTCTCTATAATGTAGTTAAGGCTATTGTCGAGTATCAAATTAACTTCTTTGATATTGGTGTTGACGGATTAAAGCCGCTTACCTTAAAGCAGATAGCCGAAGTATGCAAAATTCATGAATCTACAGTCAGCAGAGCTACAAATGGTAAATATATAGATACACCTAAGGGAATATATGAACTTAAGTTTTTCTTTACGAACGGTGTGGCAAATGATGACGGAGTCGTTTCTTCAAAATCGATTAAGAATATGATATCAGGTTTTATAGCCAACGAGAATACGCATGCACCCTTGAGTGATTTAAAAATTACTGAAATGTTAAAGCGTTACGGTGTGTGTATATCACGGCGTACCGTTGCTAAATATCGGGATGAGCAAGGAATTCCGTCCTCAAATAGAAGGAAAAGGTTTGATTAATAATTTATGGTATTGTGTTAACCTTTATCTTGGTATAAAATAAAGATGTAAGTTTTTTTATAATATGAGGGACATTTTACGTCTACGGGGGACAAATATGAATTACCTTGTTGAAATGGAAAAAAAGATTTTGCCGGAACTCGTTGAAGTTGTAGAAAAAAGATATAATATACTTTATTCTATTTTCTATAATCAACCCGTGGGTAGAAGAATGTTAAGTTCAATAACAAGTATGACTGAGAGAGTAATAAGGGATGAAGTAGATGTACTGCGTACCCAGAGATTGATTTCAACCTCCGCTACGGGTATGAGGGTGACCAAAGAGGGCGAAGAAGTACTGGAATCCCTTAGGGATTTTATTCATGATCTTAAAGGTCTGCCCGAGCTGGAAAAGTTTTTACAAAATAAACTTGGCATAGGCAATATAGTCATTGTACCCGGTGATGTGGACAAAAACCGTTTATTGTTAGATGAAATGGGTAAGAGAGCATCATCCATCTTAAGTGACCTGTTACATGATAACCTGATTCTTGCCGTTGCAGGAGGATCTACGATTGCGGCTATGTCTAAGGTTTTTGCAGTTGATAAGCAATATAATAATTTGACTGTGGTACCGGCTAGAGGAGGATTGGGCAGAGAGGTAGAGTTCCAGGCAAATACGATTACCGCTGTTCTCAGCAAAAAATTGAATGCTAATTATCAGTTTCTTAATATTCCTGATGACATAAGTACCATATCACTAAATGCTTTATTAAAAGAAAAAGGTATTAAAAAAGTCATTGATCTCGTTAAAAGTGCCGATATCCTTATATACGGGATAGGAAGGGCGGATATTATGGCGGCTCGCCGGCATTTGGACAAGGGAACAATGGAACATCTTGAAAATATCGGTGCGGTGGCGGAAACAATGGGGTATTATTTAAATATAGATGGAGAAATAGTATATACGACGGGTACCATAAGTCTTAACATGGATGAACTTAAAGATATGAGGCATAAACTTGCTATATCCGGCGGTACTTCCAAAGGAGAGGCGATATTGTCATCCTGCAGGGCAGTGCATCCTGAAAACCTGGTTATTGATGAGGGAGCAGCACTAAAAATGATTAAGCTAATTAAATCACTATAATTGGTGATAATTAATAATAAAATCTATAAGGAGGTTTTAAAGATGGCATTAGTAAAAGTTGGTATAAATGGTTTTGGGAGAATTGGTAGGAATGTATTCAGGGCTGCCTGTGATAAGAATTTGAAGGACATGGAGATTGTTGCTGTAAATGATTTGACAGATCCTGCAACACTGGCATATCTATTAAAACATGACTCTACATTCGGTACTTTCAAAAGTGAGGTTTCTTATACCGATGATTCCATCATTGTTGATGGTAAGAAGGTAAAGGTATTTAAAGAAACGGATCCTTCAAAACTTCCATGGAAAGAACTCGGCGTGGACATAGTGATAGAATCAACAGGCAGATTTACATCTAAGGATGGAGCCAACAAACATATAGAAGCAGGCGCTAAAAAAGTAATAATAACAGCCCCGGCTAAAAATGAGGATATTACAGTAGTTATGGGTGTCAATGAGGACAAATATGATCCGAAAAAACACAACATCATATCCAATGCATCATGCACTACCAACTGTCTTGCTCCGGTGGCGAAGGTCATCGATGAGAAATTTGGTATAAAGAGAGGCCTAATGACTACGGTTCACTCGTATACCAATGACCAGAGGATACTTGATCTTCCGCATAAGGATCTAAGGAGAGCGCGGGCTGCAGCTTTAAATATCATTCCGACTACAACCGGTGCAGCTAAAGCCGTGGCTTTAGTTCTTCCACAGCTAAAGGGTAAGCTCAGCGGTATGGCACTCAGGGTGCCGACACCTGATGTTTCAATTACGGATTTAGTCGCTGATCTTGATAAAAACGCTACGGTAGAAGAGGTAAATAAGGCGCTTAAGGATTCAGCTGAAGGTGAACTTAAGGGTATAATGGATTATACCGAAGAGCCTGTTGTTTCGATGGACTTCAAGGGCGACTGCCATTCTTCTATAGTTGATGCATTATCTACCATGGTTATTGACAATAATATGGTTAAAGTTGTCGCATGGTATGATAATGAGTGGGCTTATTCAAACCGTGTTGTTGATCTGGCGGTTTATGTTGCTAATAAAGGGTTTTAATCTTACGGGCAGGATGTACTCCCTGCCCTAAGAAGGAGTGGTATAATTGGCTAAAAAAACAGTCAAAGATGTGGACGTGACGGGAAAGAGAGTTTTTGTACGTGTTGACTTCAATGTGCCGATTGATGAAGAGGGAAATATCACCGATGATACGCGTATAAGAGCGGCTATGCCTACCATCGAGTATCTGACAAACAGTAATGCAAAAGTTATATTGGCATCGCATCTGGGAAGGCCTAAGGGCGAGATTAACTTAAAGTTTAGTTTGCGGCCGGTTGCAGAGAAGCTCTCGCGGCTATCGAACCGTGAGATATTATTTTCTTCAGACTGTATTGGTCCGGAAGCTGCTGAAAAAGTTAATAAAATGAACGACGGGGACATACTTCTTTTGGAAAATCTGCGGTTTCATAAGGAAGAAGAAGAAAATGATGCTCATTTTGCGAAGAAATTGGCTTCACTGGCCGATATATATGTAAATGATGCTTTCGGAACGGCACATAGGGCACATGCTTCAACGTCCGGTATAGCTAAATTTTTACCCGGGGTTGCAGGATTTTTAATGGAAAAGGAAATTACCACAATGGGGAATGCCATTGAAAATCCCGACCGGCCGTTTGCAGCAATATTAGGAGGAGCTAAGGTTTCGGACAAAATAGGAGTCGTTGAGAATCTCATTAATAAGGTGGATTGTTTACTCATTGGCGGAGGAATGGCGTATACTTTTATCAAAGCTCAAGGTTACGAAATAGGTAAATCACTACTTGAGACGAATAAAATAAAGCTGGCAAGAGAATTAATGCAGCAGGCAAATGCAAAAAAAGTCAAGCTTATTCTTCCGGTGGATACTGTGGCGGCTGACCGGCTAAGTGATGATGCCGAGCATGAGGTCTTAAATATTGAGGAAATGCCTGCCGATAAGATGGGGCTTGACATTGGTCCCAAGACTGCAGAGCTATTTTCTAAAGAAATAAAAAAAGCAAAAACTGTTGTTTGGAATGGCCCTATGGGTGTTTTTGAGATGGAGCCTTTTGCTACCGGAACTCGTAAAATAGCACAGGCTATGAGCGAGTGCAAAGGTAAGACGATAGTAGGTGGAGGCGATTCCGTAGCCGCCATAGAACAGATGGGATTCCGTGACAGTATGACTCACATATCAACAGGGGGAGGAGCCTCGCTGGAGTTTTTGGAAGGCAAGGAGCTTCCGGGCATAAGTGCTCTTCAAAATAAATAGGTGGTGATAAAATGAGGAAACCATTGGTGGCCGGTAATTGGAAAATGAATATGGGACCTAGTAAAGCGAATACATTTATAGATGAATTTTTAAAATGCAAGCTGGACGATAGCGTAGAGACCGTAATCATACCTCCTTTTGTAGACTTATCCGTGGTTTACAATAAGATAAAGGGTAGCGATATAAAGTTGGGTGCACAGAATATGTGCTGGGAAGACAGTGGAGCCTATACGGGTGAGATATCCCCACTTATGTTAAAGGAAATCGGAGCAGAGTATGTAATAATTGGTCATTCAGAAAGGCGGAACCATTTTAAGGAGGATGACCATATGTTGAATCAAAAGATGAAGGCATGTATAAATCATGGGTTGAAGCCGATTTTATGTGTTGGAGAAACCTTAGAAGAAAAAGAAAGCGGAAAAACCTTGGACAGGATAGGTAGCGAGCTCACAGAAGATTTAAACGGTGTCAGTGTAAATGAGTTAACTGTAGCCTATGAACCAATATGGGCTATAGGGACAGGTAAGAATGCTTCACCTGAGGATGCACAGTCTGTGATTAGATATATAAGGGAAAAAGTTGACAAATTGCTTGGGATAGGTAATGATGTCAGGATATTATACGGCGGAAGCGTAAAGCCGGGTAACATAAAAGGGCTAATGGCAATGGATGATATAGATGGAGCACTGGTTGGTGGTGCCAGCTTAAAACCAGATGATTTTTATCACCTTGTTAACTTTAAGGAGATTTAAAATGACTGAGTTATGTACTTTGATAATTATGGATGGATTTGGTTTTGGTGATGACAACAGGTATAATGCTATAAAGAAAGCGGATACCCCTAATCTGGACAGCTGCTTTAAAAGATATCCGAATACGCAGCTACTTTGCTCCGGCCAGGCCGTAGGTCTTCCGGACGGGCAAATGGGCAATTCTGAGGTTGGGCACATGAATATAGGCGCCGGCAGGGTTGTTTACCAGGACCTTACCAGAATAACGAAGGATATAAATGAAGGCGGTTTTTTTAAAAACCCGGTGTTAAAGAATGCAATGGATAATGTAAAGGAAAATAACTCACAGCTACATATAATGGGACTGTTGTCGCCCGGAGGGGTACATAGTCATAGCGATCACCTATATGCACTGCTTCGTATGGCTAAAGAAAATGGCATCAAAAAAGTATTTATCCATATATTCCTTGATGGGAGAGATACGCCGCCGAAATCGGCCACAGAATATATAAAAAAGCTTGAGAAAAAAATAATCGAGATAGGTATAGGGGAGATAGCATCCGTTTCGGGCAGATATTATGCCATGGACAGAGATAAAAGGTGGGACAGAGTAAAAAAGGCCTATGATGCCGTGGTAATGGGGAAGGGTAGGACAGCCCTCGACCCTTTATCGGCAGTTAAGTCTTCTTATGATGAGGGCATTAATGATGAATTTGTAGTTCCCACAGTGATTAAGGAACCTGATAAAAAAGTAGCTACCATAGAGGAAAATGACTCCGTCATATTTTTTAATTTCAGAGCGGACAGGGCCAGGCAACTTTCGCATGCCTTGGCTGATAAAGATTTTATCGGATTTGACAGGGGCAAGGGATATATCCCGACCTACTTTGTAACCATGACGCAGTATGATGATACTTTAAAAAATGTGCACATTGCTTATCCTCCGGAGGTATATGTTAATACTTTGGGGGAATATGTGAGTAAACTGGGTTTAAAACAGTTGAGGATAGCTGAAACGGAAAAATATGCCCATGTAACATTTTTTTTCAGTGGCGGTGTGGAGGAACCTTATGAGGGAGAAGACAGGGTTTTGGTCCCGTCACCTAAGGTTGCAACCTATGATTTGCAGCCGGAAATGAGTGCCTATGATTTAACCGGCAAGGTAATTAATTGTATAAAAGGTGGAAAATATAATCTTATAGTTTTAAACTATGCTAATTGTGATATGGTTGGTCATACGGGTGAATTCGATGCTGCTAAAAAAGCGGTCGAAACAGTAGACAAATGTGTGGGCAGTGTGGTTAATGAAGTGCTTCTAGCAGGCGGGAAAGCCATAATTACTGCTGATCACGGTAATGCCGAGAAAATGTGGGATAAAGCAACTGATGCGCCTCATACCGCTCATACATCTAATCCGGTCCCTTTTATAGTAATTGGAGAAAACAATGTTGAGCTTAAAACAAAAGGGCGGCTTTGTGATATAGCTCCTACAATCTTGGATATCTTAGGTAAAAAGATACCTGAAGAAATGACTGGACAGGATCTTATCATTAGAAAGGGGAAATAGAGTATGTCAACAATAATGGATGTACATGCCCGGGAGATATTGGATTCTAGGGGGAATCCCACAGTCGAGGTAGAGGTTCTCCTTGAAGATGGAGTAATTGGAAGGGCATCGGTTCCCTCCGGTGCGTCCACAGGCAGTTTCGAAGCAGTGGAATTAAGGGACGGCGATAAAACACGTTATAACGGCAAGGGTGTTTTAAAAGCGGTAGAAAATGTCAATGAAATTATGGCTCCCGAACTTGTCGGTCTTGATGCGATTGATCAAGTATATATTGATAAACTCTTAAAGAAAATAGACGGTACTCCAAATAAAGGCAAGCTGGGTGCTAATGCAATGTTAGGTGTATCGCTGGCCTGTGCGCATGCAGCGGCGAATGAACTGGATGTGCCGTTATACAGGTATTTTGGTGGTGTGAATGCCAGGGTGCTTCCTGTGCCGATGATGAACATATTGAACGGTGGAAAACATGCCGATAACAACGTTGATATACAAGAATTTATGATAATGCCGGTGGGTGCACAGTCATTTGCAGAGGCACTCAGGATTGGTGCCGAAGTGTTTCACTCACTTAAGGATGTTCTCACTTCAGACGGCCTTGCAACGACAGTAGGTGACGAGGGAGGTTTTGCACCGAACCTGACATCTAATGAGGAAGCACTAAAAGTTATAGTAGAGGCCATAGAAAAAGCCGATTATAAGCCGGGGGTAGATGTTGGACTTGCCATTGATATAGCTTCGTCAGAACTTTATAGTGAAGACGGCAAATATCATTTTGATGGTGAGGGTTTGGTAAGAAATTCGGAAGAATTAATTACCTATTATGAAGATCTGATATCCAGATATCCTATATTTTCAATTGAGGACGGTATGGCTGAAGAAGATTGGGATGGCTGGAAGATGCTTACCGATAGATTAGGCGGCAAGGTACAGCTTGTGGGAGACGATCTGTTTGTTACAAATACCGAAAGGCTGGGTAAGGGTATTGAGCTTGGAGTAGCAAACTCCATACTTATAAAAGTAAACCAGATAGGTACTCTTACGGAGACCATGGAGGCAATAAAAATGGCGGAGAGAGCAGGATATACTGCCGTAATATCGCACCGTTCGGGAGAAACCGAGGATACAACCATTGCAGATCTTGTTGTTGGAATGAATACGGGATTTATAAAATCAGGTGCTCCTTCAAGAACGGAAAGGGTCGCAAAATATAATCAGCTTTTGAGGATTGAGGAAGAGCTGGGAGAAACGGCGGATTTTCTTGGCTTAGCTGCTTTTTATAACTTGAAACAATAATAAGTGTGTAATTATATAAAAGTGTGCCATACACTTTGGCTTAAATCATTAAAAAGTATGCCATAAAATGGGCCATGAGATGTCTGGGCCCATTTTATGGTTGTAAATTTAATAATATTGTGCTAAAATATTTACATCAGACTAAAAATAGTGAGAGGTGGGGTAAGATTGATTACAGCTTTGAAGATAATACATCTTATAATAGCTATCGTACTGACCTTTACAGTATTATTACAGTCTTCTAAAGATCCCGGAGTACAGGGTACGGTCGCAGGGGGCGCGGAAAGCTTATTCGGCAAAAATAGAGCAAGAACTTTGGATGCTACATTGGGAAGGCTGACTGCTATATTTGCTGTTGCTTTTATTGTAACGTCTGTAGTTCTTACTATAATATTGAGATAATTTAAATATATTATTTTATAGAGGAGGGCAAAAATGGGCTTTTTATACCTTGCACCGGTAGCTGGTGCGTTAGCCCTTGTATTTGCATATTATCAGGCTACTCGTGTATTGAGAGAGGATGCAGGCAATTCCAGGATGCAGGAACTTTCTGATTTTATACATGAGGGCGCTATGGCTTTTCTTAGCCGCGAGTACAGGGTTATTGCAATATTCATGGTTGTTATGGTTTTGATATTGGGTTTTGTTATAAACTGGCTTACCGCACTTTGTTTTGTTGTGGGTGGACTATTTTCTGTTTTATCAGGTTACATAGGTATGAGTGTGGCTACCAGGGCTAATGCCAGAACTACTAATGCTGCTCAAAGCAATATGAGCAAAGCATTAAATGTAGCTTTCTCCGGCGGGTCCGTTATGGGAATGGCTGTTGTTGGGCTCGGCTTGTTAGGACTAGGTGTATTGTATATGATCTTTAAAGATCCTGATATAATCACCGGTTACAGCTTAGGTGCCAGTTCTATAGCCTTGTTTGCCAGAGTCGGCGGCGGTATTTATACAAAGGCTGCAGATGTAGGTGCGGATCTGGTAGGTAAGGTCGAAGTGGGAATACCTGAGGATGACCCGAGAAATCCTGCTGTCATAGCCGACAATGTAGGAGATAACGTAGGCGATGTGGCCGGAATGGGTGCAGATCTTTTTGAGTCTTATGTAGGATCTATAGTATCAGCTATTACTATAGGTGCCTTGGTTGTTGATAATGTAAATTATGTTTTGTTCCCGTTTTATATTTCAGGAATAGGTATATTAGCTTCTATTATAGGAAGTATGTTCGTAAGGAGTAGTGACAACAGTAATCCACAGAAGTCATTAATGATGGGTACATATACAAGTAATATCATCGTTGTTATTGCGACTTTTATACTTAGCAAGATGATGTTTGGAAATCTAAATGCTTTATGGGCGATTCTTACCGGGCTTGTGGTAGGAATAGCTATAGGAGAGATAACGGAGTATTATACGTCCGCTGATTATAAACCGGTAAAGCATATAGCAAAGCAGTCGGAGACCGGTGCAGGTACGACAATTATTAGCGGCCTGGCCGTTGGCATGACATCCACGGCATTTCCACTGATACTGATTGCGGCGGCCACAATTCTTGCATATAAGTTTATGGGCGTATATGGGATTGCCCTTTCAGCAGTCGGTATGCTTGCCACCACGGGCATGACCGTCTCAGTAGATTCATATGGACCTATTGCCGATAATGCTGGTGGTATTGCTGAAATGGCGGATATGCCTGAAGATGTGAGGGATATTACAGACCAGCTGGATTCGGTAGGTAATACGACAGCAGCCATAGGCAAAGGGTATGCAATTGGTTCTGCAGCGTTAACGGCTTTGTCGCTTTTTAATTCATATTGCCAAGTGGTTGGACTTGAGTCGATCGACTTGCTTAATCCTTATGTAATCGCAGGTCTGTTCATAGGCGGCATGTTGCCGTATCTGTTTGCATCTATGACAATGGAGGCTGTCAGTAAGGCGGCTTTTAAGATGATAGAAGAGGTAAGACATCAGTTTAAGGAAATACCCGGCATAATGGAAGGCAGTGGTAAGCCGGATTATGGCAGCTGTGTTTCAATAAGTACTGATGCCGCAATAAAAGAAATGATTTTACCCGGCTTGATTGCCGTAATAGCACCGATATTGGTAGGAGTCCTGTTGGGAAAGGAAGCCTTAGGCGGTTTGCTCACCGGAGCCGTGGTGACGGGTGTACTTATGGCAATACAAATGGCTAACTCGGGTGGAGCTTGGGATAATGCTAAAAAGTATATTGAAGAGGGTAACCACGGTGGTAAGGGAAGCGAGGCTCATAAGGCTGCAGTAGTTGGTGATACCGTCGGTGATCCGTTTAAGGACACGTCCGGCCCTTCTTTGAATATTTTGATTAAATTGATGACAATTGTTTCGTTGGTTTTTGCACCTCTCTTTTTATAGAATGCACCGGGAGGTGCTTTTTTTAAATTTGTAGTGTTGAGCTGATTTTTATTATAATATTTGTAACATAATAATATGGGGGCGACTAAGTTGGACAGAGAAGAAGCATTACAAAAAATACAAGACCATGTTTCCAAAGAGAGCTTGATTGATCATATGATTGCCACTGAAGCAATAATGAGGGGTCTGGCAAAAAAGCTGGGTCAGGATGAGGACAAATGGGCGTTAACAGGGCTCCTTCATGACATCGATTATGAACAGACGGCGGATGACCCGGAATCTCATAGTTTAATCGGTGCCGAGATGCTCGAGAATTTGGGTTTGGAAGATGAAGTGATACATGCTGTAAGGGCTCATAATGATGTACACGGTATCGAGAGGGAGAGTCTTTTGGATAAGGCTTTATATGCGGCAGACCCTCTTTCAGGTTTGATTACAGCGACGGCTAAGGTGATGCCGTCAAAGAAGCTGAAGGATGTTAAGGTAAAGTCCATAAAGAAGAAATTTAAGGATAAATCGTTTGCACGAGGGGCAGGCAGGGAACAAATAAATACTTGTACAGAACTTGGTATAACATTGGATGATTTTTTTGAAATTGCATTGGAGGAGATGAAAAAAGCGGCCGGAGAGCTCGGCTTATAACGTTTATGAAAATAAAAGATAGTATAATTGAGTACATGGGGGAAGAATCGTACAGACCTATGAGTTTGGATGATATTATGGCATCCTTCGATATTGATAAGAGTGAGAAAAAGCGGACGGAAAAGATATTAAAGGATTTGGAAAAGGAAGGCAGGATCATCAAAAACAGCAAGGGTTTGTATGGACTTCCCCAGCATATGGATATGATTGCAGGCACCGTCCAAGGCAACGAAAAGGGATTCGGATTCTTTCTAAGGGATGATGGCGAGGAAGATGTTTTTATACCTTCCTCAAGCATGAATGGTGCCATGGATGGGGACAGGGTAATTTTAAAGTTGACGAGAAAAAATGAAAGCCGGAGAAAACAAGAAGGAGAGGTTGTAAGGATACTAAGCAGGGCCGTGACTAAGGTGATAGGCAGGTTTGAGTATAATAACAATTACGGTTTTGTTGTTGCTGATGATAAGAGGATGTATTATGATGTGTTTATACCCAAGCATGCGTTTAACGGAGCCAAAAATGGTTGTAAGGTTGTAGCCGAGATCACAAAATATCCGCAGCCGCGAAGAAATCCTGAAGGCTGTATTGTTGAAATACTCGGTAATGAGAATGACATTGAGACAGAGATAATGGCTATAATTAAGACGCATGACTTGAATGTGGAGTTTCCCGATAAGGTGATGAGACAGGCTGAAAGTATGACAGACAAGGTTACGGAGGAAGAAACAAGAGGCAGGCTGGATTTGACACAAGAAAACATTGTAACCATAGATGGCGAAGATGCCAAGGATTTTGATGATGCCGTGTCTGTGAAAAAGTTGGACAACGGCAATTATCAGCTGGGTGTCCATATTGCCGATGTGACTCATTATGTTAAGGAGAAATCTGTCATTGACAAAGAGGCAAAAAAAAGAGGGACCAGTGTATATATTCCCGGACGTGTCATACCAATGCTGCCGTTTAAATTATCTGATGGTTTGTGCAGCCTTCGACCCGGTGAAGTCAGGCTGACTTTAAGTTGTATAATGGAAATAGATGCACAGGGTGATGTATTAAAATATGATATAGAGGAGAGTGTAATAAAGAGCAAGGAAAGAATGACTTACAACCAGGTATATAGCATACTGGAGGGTAATGATAAGTCTCTTTTGGAGAGATACAACTACCTTGTTAATGACTTCATGCTTATGAAAGAACTGGCTACTATATTGCATAAGAAAAGATTAAAAGGTGGAAGTATTGAGTTTGAGATACCGGAAACAAGTGTAATTTTGGATGAAAAAGGCTATCCAGTTGATATAACTAAAAAAGAAAGAAATATGGCACACCTGATAATTGAGGAGTTTATGCTTGCATGCAATGAAACGATAGCCGAGCATGTTTATTGGTTACGCTATCCATTTATATACAGGATACATGAGGACCCCGACACGGAAAAGCTGTTTGAGTTCAACAGATTCGTCAGCAATTTTGGATTAAGCATTAAAGGCCTGGCCAGTGGTAAAGTACATCCTCGAGCGTTACAGGTTTTATTAAACAAAGTTAAGGATAAACCTGAGGAAATGGTAATAAGTAACCTGCTTCTGCGGTCACTAAAACAGGCAAAATATTCCAAAGAATATTTTCCTCATTTTGCTCTTGCCGTGAAATATTATACACATTTTACATCGCCTATTAGAAGATACCCAGATCTTCAGATACACAGAATAATAAAGGATATAATAAATAACAGGATGAATGCGAAGAGAATAAAATTTTATGACAAGATCCTCGATAAGGTAGCTGAAACAAGTACAAAAATGGAGAGAGTTGCTCAGGTTACTGAAAGGGATTGCGATGATCTGGAGAAAGCCGTATATATGAAAGATAAGATTGGGATGGTCTATGAAGGCGTTATATCAGGTATCACTCATTTCGGTTTCTTTGTAGAACTTAACAATACTGTAGAGGGACTGGTCACTTTAAGCAGCATGAAGGACGATTATTATCATTATATAGAAGAGCAACATATTTTGCTGGGAGAACATACTAAAAAAATTTTTAATATAGGAGATAAGGTCAGGATTAAGGTATCAGCAGTAAATGTATCACGACGGCAGATTGATTTTTCATTGGATGATGAGTAAACCTCAAGGCTTGACAAACAACTTATCCCTGTTATAATATAAAGACGTGGTGAGGGGGTAATCCTTATAGAAGCAATCAAGATCATTGCCCAAAATAAAAAAGCATTTCATGATTATTTTATAGAAGATACTTATGAAGCGGGTATTGTTCTTTCCGGAACGGAGGTAAAATCCATACGTTTAGGGAAGGTTAGCATACGGGATTGTTATGCAAGGATAGAAAAAGGCGAGGCTATCTTAATTAATATGCATATAAGCCCTTATGATAAAGGCAATATATATAATAAAGATCCATTGCGATCCAGAAAGCTTTTGCTTCATAAGCGTGAAATATCAAAACTTGCCGGGTATATATCCAGAGGCGGATTCACATTGGTTCCGACAAAGATATATTTTAAAGAAGGCCTGGTTAAAGTCGAGATAGCCGTAGCGAAAGGTAAAAAGCTCTACGACAAGCGAGAAGCCATAGCCGAGAAGGCATTAAAAAGAGAGACGGAAAGAAAATTCAAGATTAAAAACCTCCAATAAATATGGGGGCGTGCAGGATTCGACGGGGGTACTTGAGATGTGAACAGCGGGTCGAGGTTCCATCAGCTCGTTAAACGGTGGGCATAAATATAAACGCAGACGATAATTTAGCTTTAGCTGCTTAGTTTAAATAAGTAGCCGTCCACTTCAGGCTACCCGCCACCTGAATGTTGGGCGTCGACGCGGCGGGGAACGGTCCTGCCAAAGCTTTGAGACAGGATTGTATTTATGAAGCTAGCCGGCCCGGAATCTTGTTCCTGGGAGTTCGGTGAGGCGAATACCAAAACAGGAAATGCACCCGGAGAAGTTTATGTTGGGGTACCTTCGGACGGGGGTTCGATTCCCCCCGCCTCCACCATACATAAGGAATAAATTCGATATACTAATAAAGCCCCTTGATTAAAAGGGGCTTTGCTTATGTCGGTGTTTTTAGGCACCAGCTGGTGTCTTTTTTATACTCAAAACAGGTAATAATTCTAGATACGGATACGATATAGTAAACTTGTACATCTATACATAATTTGTTAAAATAAAGCTAAGGTAATCGGAGTAACGCAGGTGTGGTTGTCACTTCCTAGTAAGGGAGGTGATGCTTATGATGAATACATATGAAACACTAACTTTAATGATAGCGTTTGGAATGTTGATCATAGCAATTCTGGGTTTTCCCAGAAAAAAATAACCGCCCTGTCGTAACCAAGGCGGTTTAGAATTATCTTTTAAGCTGTTTTGGCAACCACATTTTGTGGTGCCGATTACCTTTATTTATATTATATCATAAAGGGTATAAAAGTAAACATCAATATTTTTATTACAAATTAAAAATGGAACTGTGGTTAAAGCCTGTTGGATTTGTTGTAACAAAAATTTGGGGATATATTCTTAATATATGTATAGAACATAGGTTACAAGAAAATTTACCTATGTTTTTTAATTAGATAAGGAGGACAAGATGGATAAACTTTGTATTGTAGATAGATTTGAAGATGATTATGCAGTAATAGAATATGGTGAGCTTTCGTTTAATTTCCCAAAAGAATTATTACCAATGCATATTAATGAGGGGGATGTTCTTGATTTCCATATTATAGTGGATACTGACATGACAATAAAGCGCAGCAAAAAAATAAAAACTAAGATGGATCAGGTGTTTAAGAATGAAGATTAAAAAGATAATAATATTTATTCTTACGTTGTTACTGGCGGTTGTTTTGGCTTACTTTTCTTTTGATACGGTTACTCAGGTTGAGCAGCCGGACAAAACAAAGTTAAACGTTCATTTTATTGATGTTGGCCAGGCCGATTGTATGCTGATAACGACGCCGGATGATAAGACCATGCTCATCGATGCCGGGAATAATGCTGACGGCGATGATGTGGTAAATTACATAAAGAAACAGGGCATAGATACTATAGATGTTTTGATAGGCACTCATCCCCATGAGGATCACATAGGCGGAATGGATGATGTCATAAAGAATTTTAATATAGGGAAATTTTATATGCCACGTGCAGCCAACAATACTAAAACCTTTGAGGATGTACTTGACGCCGCACAAGAAAAGGGGTTGAAGATAACTGCGGGCAAGGCAGGGATGAATATTGGCCTTTCCGATTCTGTAAATGCGGAAATACTCGCTCCCAACTCTGAAACCTATAAAGATCTCAACAACTATTCCATTGTGGTCAAACTTACATATAAGCAGGATAGCTTTCTGTTTATGGGCGATGCCGAAAAGCAATCAGAGAATGAAATACTAGATAAAGGATATGATATCAGTACAGACGTATTAAAAATCGGGCACCACGGTAGCTCAACCTCCACATCGGAAAATTTCCTAAAGGCGGTTTCTCCGAATGATACCGTCATATGTGTGGGCAAAGGAAATGATTATGGCCATCCCCATAAAGAGACTATGAAGCTATTGAAAGATTATGGACTGACAGTTTACCGGACTGACGAGTGTGGCACAATTATTGCCACAAGCGACGGAAACGGAATAACCTTTAATGTAAAACCGGGAGATTATAAATATCATTCTAAATAGCAAAATATAAGGGGCTAAATGTCCCTTATTATTTTACCATCTATATAAAAGGGTATTGTCTCAGTTGTATCTTCCTTAAGAGAATACATTATGTCTTCTTTAAAACCCTTGTTGACAAGATATTTAAGATGTGTACATGTTTTATATAGAAATTCGGGATCTTTGTTCATGCTTTCATAGAGGCATTTGGCAGCAAATGCAGAATCAGTCAGATCGTATCTTGCTGTTTTTGATATTATACAGCCGGCCGTATATGTATCCTCCATTGTAAACCTGCCTTTTGTACCAGAGCATACTATAGTAATTTCATTTCCGGCAGACTTTATGTAGTCTGAAACGGCTTTGGAATTAATCAAGGCAGCTAAAATTATTTTGCTTCCCAGGGCACTTTTAATAGCCCGGGTACCATTGGTTGTGGTAAATATGATGCCGCTGCCTGAAACAATATCTTTTGAGTATTCTAGTGGAGAATTTCCCAGGTCAAACCCGTCTATCTTTAATCCCTTTCTCTCACCGCCAAGGAGTGCATCTTTATAAACATTTTTTTGCTTTGATGCCTCATTTACAGTTTCAACGGGTATGATGTATCTGGCGCCATTGTTTAAGGCTGTTATAATAGTAGTGGTTGCACGCAGCGTATCTATTATTACGGACAATTTACCGCATGTGTCCTGCAATTCGGAATAAGTAAAGCAAACATCAATCATTCATATCACCCGTAGCATTGGAGATAAATCTTGCCATACTATTGTATATGCAAATTAATATATCTATTGACATAGATAAAACCTCCTTATAAAATATATTATAGCAGATTTAGCAAAGCCTTGAGGAGATAATAAATATGAAAAAAACAGCGCTTATCCATTTATACGGTATGGTACAAGGTGTAGGGCTGAGATATCAGGTGTATATAAAAGCTAATGAATTAGGACTTAAGGGATATGTAAATAACTTATTTGACGGTAGCGTAAAAATGGAAGTGGAGGGGGATAAACAGGATATATTAAAGCTTATTGAATTCATAAAAAACGATATGCACTATGTCAGGGTTGAGGACATGGATATCGAGTGGAGTGAATATAAGGGCAAATATATGGATTTTGATATACATTAGGTTGGTTTGTGAAAATAGTTTGGGCCATCAGGAATATGACTCTTGAAAAAATGTAAATATGTTGTTATAATATTAGATGCTGTGGGGATATAGCTCAGTTGGGAGAGTGCCTGCTTCGCATGCAGGAGGTCAGGGGTTCGAATCCCCTTATCT
>DHDL01000008.1:24518-33641 GCA_002399345.1 Thermoanaerobacterales bacterium UBA4877 | reverse complement strand
GTTTCTCACCGGCAAATATACTGCCATCCCCGCATTTATCGGGATCATGATGCTCGTGTTCTATCTAACGTTCAATGTCATCGGATCATTCCTGCAGGGACTGTTGGAGACCGGCATAACATGGCTTACCGAAATTACGAATTCTGCACTAATAGCTATCAACGTCAACAAGGTCCTGCGCTCTCTCATCATCGACGGCATCTTCAACGGAGTCGGCACCGTTCTCAGTTTTGTTCCCATCATCGTCACTCTGTTCTTCTTCCTCTCCATACTGGAAGACACCGGGTATATGGCCCGTGTGGCGTTCGTCATGGATAAACTGCTCAGGAAGATCGGCCTCTCCGGCAGAAGCATCGTGCCGATGCTGATCGGATTCGGCTGCACCGTGCCCGGCGTCATGGCAAGCCGTACGCTGCCCTCCGAACGGGACCGCAAAATGACCATCATGCTGACGCCTTTCATGAGCTGCTCGGCAAAACTGCCGATCTACGGCTTCTTCACGGCGGCATTTTTCCCGAAATACGGCGGCCTGGTCATGACGGGACTCTATTTCATCGGTATCCTTGTGGGCATTATCGTTGCGCTGCTGTCCAAAAACACGATGTTCAAAGGGGAAGCCGTGCCCTTCGTGATGGAGCTGCCCAATTACCGCATGCCGAGCGCCAAAAACGTCGTCCGGCTGCTGTGGGACAAAGCAAATGACTTCCTGCAGAGAGCATTCACCGTTATTTTCATTGCGACGATCATAGTTTGGCTGCTGCAGACCTTCGATCTGCGGCTGAACATCGTTGCAAACTCTAAAGACAGCATCCTCGCCATGGCCGCCGGATTCATCTCGCCCATCTTCCGTCCGCTGGGATTCGGAGATTGGCGCATAGTGACGTCTTTGATAGCGGGTTTCATGGCAAAGGAGAGCGTGGTATCGACGCTTTCCGTACTGTTCGGGAGTACGCAAAGTCTGCTTTCTACCATAACCCCGCTTTCGGCAGCCTCGCTGCTCGTATTCTGCCTGCTCTATACGCCCTGCATAGCTGCAGTCGCCTCGATAAAAAGGGAACTTGGCGGCAAATGGGCGACCGGCATCGTAATAGGACAATGCGCGATCGCCTGGTTCGGAGCGTTGGTCGTGAGGGTCATCGGTTTATTGATAATGTGATATAAAAGAACTCAAAGGCCAGGCCTTTTCCATATGCAGGAAGGGCCCGACCTTTTTTTGATTGCCGCAACAATTTTACAAAAAGAAAATTTGAAATTCGCCGTTCATCGGCGCTATTCCTTACACTGATACAAATTTCCTTGGTAGTCGTGGATTGCTATCAATCCCCCTTGCCATAGCCTGTCAAATAAGGTCTTATCCTTCAGCATACCGCGTACAAGTACCAGTTGCAGCGAACCCCACCATATGCCATCCCCCCAGCTATAGAGCAGCGCGGGGGTAAGCAGGCATATGACCAATGCCGGCCAGTGCCAAACCATGCCAAACAGCCCAAAAGTTGTCGTGGCTATTGATAACGTCTGACTCTGCGGGATTATAAAGGGAACAGCAAGATAAAACGGTATGGCCATAAGACCCCAATATGCTTTGTTTATATAACTGTAAATAATAATGAACAAAACAGGCATTATAAACTGCAGCAAAAACAAAAGACCGGTATAACTGCTCAGCCGAAAGGCCTCCGCACTTATGGCGGCTCTATTATCCTTATACAGTATAATGCCTAACTTCTTTTCCCGTATCCTCTCGATGAAATCCCTATAGCTATATACGGCGTCACTTTCGGACACTTTTTTCATCCCCTTTCGATCACCCGGAAAAATTGTCTTCTATCAAAGCCGCCAATGCATCGACCGCCTCTTTCTCATCGGAGCCCTTCGCAGTGATAACAGCCTGTTTCCCCTGTGTAAGCGACAACGTAAGGAGTGACACGATACTTTTAGCATTCACAGCCTGCTCCTCGCTGCCTGACTCACAGATGGTAATGCGTGAAGAAAATTTTTTCGCACAGGTAACAAAATCCGTAGCGGGACGGGCATGCAAACCGGATGGGTTTCCGATATAAACAGTTTTAGAATACATCTGTCAACTTCCCTTTCTAAACGAGCATTATGATACTTACGCAAAGCAGTAATACTAAATCTTTCGGTCATAAAACTCATATTCATGCCGAACAAACATCCGGCATGAATATGAACCTTTAACAGATCAAGTTTTTTAGAATCTCTCCCGCTATTTCCGTACCGGGTTAGCCTTGGTAGGCAATAGTCCATGTGTTCTCGGATAGTTGCGTATATTCAGGTCAATTCCCTTCGCAGTATATAAAAGATACGCAAACAATTGCAGAGGAACGCAATATTCTAATGTGGAAAAATCTTCATCATTGATAAATCCGCCGTTCAAAACCTTTTCGCTGTCTGCTCCATCCTGTTCTCCTATCGAATAAGCATGCTGGTTTTGGCTGCTGATTACTTTATATAACTCGTTGGCACGTTCATATCCATAACTTCTGGGCGCAACTATTATTGTATAGACGTCCGGCTTTACCGACGCCAGCGGCCCATGAAGGAATTCCTCCACCTCAAAGGCCATGAAAGTATAGCGCACGGTCTCCAGACTCTTTAACGCGCCTTCCGTCGCCGTACCCACATTGGCACCGTAACCCAGTATATAGCAGCATTCACACTTTACAAGATCATCCTTATTGACTTCAAACCACGCTTCCGTTCTTTCGATCACCGTATCCAGGTTGTCTACAGTTGCCGCCGCGCGGGTCTTATAACCGGCATATGCTTCTTCATCTATACCGCCGGTTACTTTTGCGGCCTCTACAGCCATCATATACAGAGTGAGCACCGTGGAAGTGTATCCCTTGGTCTTTGGTCCCACGAATTCACGCCCGCAGTCGATCGTGACCTTATGCTGTGCGATTTGGGTGCAGGTATTGTTAAGGTCCTCAGTAACTACATAGTTGTCTATCTTTAATTCATTGGCCCCTTTGAGGCAATCGATAGTATTGGTACTCTCTCCCTCCTGAGTGACCGCGACAATGAGATCATCCTTATCCAAAACATTTTCGTAATGGGCAAAAGAATATGCGGTCATCGGCGTCACAGGTATTTTAAGCATCTTTTCCATAAAGTATTTCGCAGTTATGCAGGCATTGTTCGAGGTGCCCGATGCAACTAAGATTATCCTCTTATATTTCTTTTGGGCAAAATTATCTGCAAATTTGCCGCACAGTTTGCCGCTTTTTTCAATAATACCGGTGCAAGCAGTTTTCGTTTCATGAATATATTCTAACATTGTGTGATCATCCATTATGATATTCCTCCTCCATATTAAAGAACGTGGAAAAACTTTCCGACAATACCCAGACCTATAAGACCAAGCATGATCCAATAGGTCTTAACATCTTTTTTAAGCATCCAATAAATGATCAAAGTAGTCACAAGCGGAAGCAGTTTAGGACATATCTCATCCAAAATCGGCTGAACCTCCAGCTTTGCCTTTCCGATCTGGGCAACATAGGTGACGTCTATGCTGACCATGGATGCGATCATGCCTCCGATAACTGTAAGTCCCATAACCCCCGCAGCTTTCGTAGCTTTTGTCATAGCACCGCTGGCAACCAAACTTTGAATGGAGTTGGTCCCAAGCTTGTGGCCGAGGGTGATTCCATAATATCTGACAAGAAAATTCGGTATGTTATATACCAATAAAAATAGTATTGGGCCGAGAATATTGCCTTCAATAGCCAAAGAAGTTCCTATACCGGATGCTATGATCCTGAAGGTCCCCCAAAAGAACGTATCTCCTATGCCGGCCAGCGGCCCCATTAAAGCAACCTTGACGGCGTTGATGGACTGCACATCAAACTCTGGGTTTGCGGCAGCTTCCTCCTCCATTGCAGTTGCAATTCCAAGTATAAACGGCGAGACGGCAAACGTAGTATTGTATACCTCTGAATGGCGTAGGCAGGCCTCACTTAACTTATCTTTGCTCTTATACAGCTTTTTCAAAATAGGAATCATTGAATATGCAAAACCGGGGGCCTGCATTCTATCCAAACTATAACAGGCAGGAAGAAGAAATGACCTCCAGAAAACCTTCATAAGATCCTTTCTTGTTATCTTTTCGTGAGAGTTCATTCCGTTGTCCAATGCCATTTCATTAGATTTCGTTGTCATCCAGACCAGCCTCCTTGTTTTTGTCATTATTGAATATGAGCACGGCGAGAATTGCTCCTACGACCGCGACACCAACGTTACTCATATTCAGGAACGCTACGGCGACGAATCCAATAAACAGGTAAGGTGCCAGTTCCTTGGTATACGTGAGACGCATCAGCAGTGCAAAACCCAGAGCGGGAAGCATATTGGAGGCAACTTTAATACCGTCTGTGATAAATGAAGGTATTACTTTGATCAGCTGTTCAAATACAGGTGCGCCCAGCAGCATTGCTATAAAGGATATCAAAGCCGGGAAGAAGAAATAATTAAAGAGTCCCATCCATTGACAAACTTCCATGGTCTTCGTATCTCCCTCTGCTGCCTTTCTTTTTGCCCTTTCACTGAGTAGATGATTCAACGGAATATGGGTCAAATAACCGATACTCGTGGCAAAGACGGAGACCGGCAGCGCCAGGGTCAGCGCCACCTCCGCACCGGAACCGGACGCAAGGGCAAAAGCAGTACATAGCGCACCTCCGATGGTCACGTCCGGCGGAGCTGATTGAGCACCGATACCTACGATTCCCATTGAGAGCAGTTCGATCTGTGCGCCTATCAGCATACCGGTCTTGACATCTCCATATACCAAACCCACCAAAGTACCCATGATCAATGGGCGCTGTATCATGGTCATACCGAGAATTCTGTTATCAATTTTCCCCAAACCAACTATCAAAGCAACAAGAAGCGCTTTTAATATCATAGCTTTTCCTCCCCTTAAGAAAGTTATTGTAATGCTTTGTCCAAGTACTTTTCCACATCGACAAACTTATTTTCTGGCGTAGGCTGCACACCCACAGGTTTTCCAAGAGCAATGATCTTTTTCAGTGCCCGTATGTCCTCCTGATCGAGATTCAGGTTATCATAGACATACGGTGCATTTTTTCTTATTCCACCTATGGTAAGCTTTGTGATCTCGGGTACGGCCGCACACACCTTATAGGCATCCATCGGGTTGTTGACCAACGCCATAACATTATACTTCTTGCTTTCAGGCCCATTTAAAAATTCAATGCCCTTTTCAACTGTCCTAAATCCATACTTTACCCCGCTTGGGACCCCCATTTTCAGCGACATCTTTCTCATGTCATCATTTACAATCTCATCATTAATGATCAGCAATAAATTGATATCCAGACTGCGGGTCCAAGAAATGGCCACCTGACCATGGATCAAACGGTCATCCATATGAAACGCCTTTATCATACTTCCGCATCTCCCGCCTTCTCAATTTGTTCATTTAAATATCTGATTCCCTTTTTCCCCATCGTTAAGACAGTTTCGATCAATTCGTCTATCGGCGTGCTTTCGTCAGCGAACAATGTCTCCAGTACCATTCCAAGATTCATACCCGTGATTATGTGGATATTATGCGTTGAAATATACTCGCTCAAAATATTTGTGACATTGCCTCCGATGATATCCGTCAATACGAGTATCTCGTCATCCGGCTGCCACGCCGTAATAGCATCATCGACCATCTTTCGTATCTTTTCCCTGGAATCATTTAAATCAACTTCAATATGGACGTAATCTTGCAGTCCCTTGTCTCCTGCGATAAGTGCGGCGCTTCTCAGGATCGCATTTGACAAATCGCCATGAGATGCAACCATATAATGCCTCAAATTCTCACTCCCTTCCGTTTATTAATGATCATGATTGTTTATATACAAAGCAAAAAGCATGCCAACTTTCTGTCGCATGCTTTTTCATCCATTTCTCTGTTATAAATACTAAACTTCCCGGTCGGAAAGAGAATTACCCCCTTTCATGGTGACAATATCATAGATACATCGTACCTCTTCAACGGGAATCCTGACACTATAATTTTTTTCTATGACACTAAAGCTCTCCTCCACTATCTTTATGAATCTTTTCTGTTTCTTTTCAAAATCTATCTGGTCATCAAATACCGCGGTTACCGGAGTTTTTTTGACAAGCCGTTCTATCATGCAGCTGACATGAACATATAAAAGCAATTTCATAGAGCTGTCAATGTGTTTATGCAGTGCGTGTTCCATCCGCTTGATAAATTCCTCTACATCCGTAATGACCCGTTCTGGGTTGAGGATCGTCAGATACTCTACGACCCGTTGAAGTGAAAAATTCTTTATAAGCTGATCATTTACCTGACTAATGTTTTCGGGTGGTATTACATAACTCAATACCTTCTGCAGTTCATTTTTCCCCTTATCTCCCGTCATAACATCGCCTATATTTACAAAGGGGATTCCCTCTATACCGGGATCTATCGTCCCAAAGATCATGGCTACTTTGTATCCTTTGAATATATTATCATGGATCCCATTGACACGCAGGCTCTTATAATCGCATGGAATAAATTCCATATCCGGTACCCAATCCGAAAGGCTGTCCCTTAAAAGTATTGCAAGTTTTTCGGCGGTTCCCATCCCGGTAATGCAGGTTGTGATTATTGCCTGAGTTTGATTATCCCGCATGGGATGATATATTTTCAGCTTAGAATTCGTCCGATCAGATATATAACTTATGATTTCTTCCAAGGATTGATCCTGCAGAATACATTTCCCAACCTCAAATACGATTTGAGTTGTTATATTCTCAAGCAGCGCAATGTTTCCCCCATAATCGTTGCATATAGAAAACCTATGTTCAACCAAATTATCCATGTCCGTCATGATGATCAGATCTCTGGAATCGGACACTGTTAAATCCTGCAAAGCTGAATTTACCCTATAAAAGGTTTCTTCATCGGTAATATTCGGCAGGATGTCGAAGGATTCAAATAAACAATTCTTCAACATTAAATTGACCGTGTTTGCTATACTTGTTGCAGTTGTATAACCATGAGCAATAATAAAAGCTTTGGTTCTGTATGCTTCTTTCTGGTACAAACCCAAATGTATACATAGCGCTACCACAATAAAATCGGCATTACATAGGCGGACATCCAGATTACTTTCAAAAAGAGTTAAGAGTTCCTCGGCGGATTTATATACCTTGGGATACCCGCTCAATAAGAAGCTGCGGATATTATCAAGCAGCCTGACGGGTATGGTACTTTCCACGGTTATAAAATTTAATCGTTTATAGAAATGAAGCGTCAGAAAATTGCGTAAATTACTGGTCAGCGTTATGTTATTGCTGTAAAACAGTCTATCCAAAATATTATTTACCGTGGAACTCAACATGGATATTTGAATATTTGAACCGCCGTTTTTTTGTTCGCCTAGCAGTGCATCCATATACATCATCAATGCATTTTCCATGGACTCCATAACCGTTTCAGAGTTCTGCTTTTTATCGGAAATTGAAAATGACTGGAAAATATTATAGTATGCCGCCTGTACGTCGGAAGACGTATTATTCTTTTCCACAAGCCTGCGAATATTTTCAAACCGAAAATTAGGCGTTATTTTGATCCTCTCCGGCGCGATACCCCATTGCCATCCTTTCGGTTCCATATGGCTGTTCCCTTGGTTCAGCAAATAGTCTGGTAAATAACTGAACTGTATATAAATATCGCCGTCGCTTTTTTGCTCGCGGGAAACCCGGAATGCCTCGGCGCACGCATATTGTATCACATTCTGCAATTCCCCGATGTTCCCTGTAAACCGCCGGTTTAAAAGTACTTCAAAAAAATTCTGGCTAACGCTGAGGTCATGACCCAAAATACCGGCCTGTTTACTCAGCATATAGCAGATCAACTGCACGACCTCATCGCTCCCACGTTCTTCCAACGCCGGCATTTGTATGGAAACGGGTATCCTGCGCAAAAAAGTTCCGAGAAATATATTTTTCGGCTGTTCTGTTGTGGCAAAGACCAACCGAACCTTGCTCCTTCTCTCCGATGAACTTTCGCCTAAACGGTTGAAAATTCCCTGATCCATAAATACAAACAACTTTTCCTGTCCGTTTGGACTCAGCCTGTGCGCTTCATCCAGAAACAGAACTCCTCCGTCCGCTTTTTCCAAAAGGCCGATTCTATCCTCATCCGCTCCGGTAAAGGCACCCTTGATATAACCAAAGAGGATACCAGTAAGCAGTTCGGGGTTATCCGCATAATCGGCACAGTTAAAGGTGACAAAAGGTGCATTCTTGCCGATCAGACCCTTTTGAAAACAAAAAGCATGCATATAACGTGCCAGTGAGCTTTTGCCAGTTCCCGCGGGACCGCTGATAAGCACGGGAAGTCCTTTCCCCGGGTAGTACGCCGCAGCCTTGCACTGCTTTATCTGATTTTTAAGACTCCTGTCGTGGCCTATTATCTGAGAAAAAACGTCATTCGATCCTTCATCATGATTTAGCAGCTCCCAAAGCTGTTCCACGCTATAGAAAACCGTTGAAGTGATGTTTACATGATAGCGGGTCTCCAGCTGCGTGCGGTCCATATAGTATACCGGGCGGGTAATTATTTTTATCAGCGCGCCGGTAGTATACAGTCTATTGAGAGCAGCACTTGCGACATTTCGTGGTATTCCAAGCTGTCGTGCCATAAAAGATGTAGTGAAATGATATAGCTGCTCTTTGTCCTTGACGTCTATTGTCTCGCTATTTTCATATATTAATTTATATAGTGCTTCTTCGTGCATGAATTACATCCCCTTTTAACACTAAGCCTGTTTTTCATATTTTAAATCAAGCTTCACTTAGTGTCAAAAATATTTAGAAGATAATTTCATGCTTAAGTTTCGTTTAGGTTACAAAATCCCTTCCCTGCATTCCATATCATATATCTTTTCCGTTAAATGTCCTTACCGCGCACCCCATTATAAACACGACATATATCACCGTGTATACCACCATCCACACCGAGGGCTCCAATACCGACCCGCCGAAGGGTGTTATATCCAAAATATCCAGGCCGAGACCACTCTCGATTTTAAACATGGATGAAAACATCTTGCGGTAAATAGT
>DHDL01000008.1:19517-24348 GCA_002399345.1 Thermoanaerobacterales bacterium UBA4877 | reverse complement strand
ATATTGACAAGGCTTGCATTACCTACCGAGGCGCCTATCTGCTCCATCATACCGCCCACCGAGGCCAGGCCGTAAAGTATTATGGATATCACGCCCGCGCCTATGGTATTCACCGCAACAGACCCCAGCATGGTAAATGCCAGCAGTATGACGGGAATAAGGTCAAACAGGGCCAGGCCCTTAAAAATCTTTGCAATACCAAGGACCCGAAGAAGGTTAGCCCCCATGGCCGCGTTCAAACCGATCACCGCTAAAAACAGCAATGATGCATATATCACCATGATGCATCCGATACCTATGAATTTTCCCATTACGATCTCCGTCCTCGAGACTGGTTTTGAAGCCACCGAGTACATAATTCCGTTATCTACCTCGGAGGATATACTGCCTGAAGACGTCAGTATCACTAAAAGAGATACTATAAACCCGGCAAAATAAAGCCCCACCGATATCAGCTGGGATTGCATAATGGCATTACTGACGAGGTCCGTCCTTGTCATGTCTTTAAACAGGAGGCGAAGCCCTGTCCCGTAAAGAAACAAATAAGCCAGGCTCAAAATCGCGCCCAGCACAAAGGCCTTCTTCTTATATATCTCCTTAAAGCTCATCCCTATTATTGCTGCCACTGCCTTCACGCTCCTCATCTATCATGCCTATAAATATATCCTCCAGATTGGTTTTGGATGTACCCGCCTCATATATGTTGCCGCCGTTTTGTGCTATGGTTCTCACAATGCCGGGTATTTCCGATTCACCTTCTATAGGTATCTCCAATGTGCTGCCGTGGACGGAAACCTCCCTGCCTTCATCCTTAAGCGCCAATAGCACGGCGTCATCTACGCTGCCCAGCCTGATCTCCAGTTTCTTATTTCTCCTCATCAGCTCATCCAAGCTGCCGGAGGCTATTATATGTCCATTGTCTATAATGGCCACATGGTCACATGTAAGCTCAACCTCACTTAAAAGATGGCTGTTTAAAAATACAGTGACCCCGTCATTTTTTAAATCCTCTATTATATTTCTTACATCCCTCCGTCCCACAGGGTCCAGAGCGGAGGTAGGCTCATCCAGGAAAACAAGCTTGGGCGAGGGCAGCAGGGCAGAGGCCAGGCCCAGCCTCTGCTGCATCCCCTTACTGTAGGTCCCGATCCGCTGCCTCTTATGCTCGTCTATGCCGCATATGCCCAGCAACTCGTCGGTCCGCCCGTCTATCCCCTTCATATCCATCTCGTACAGGCGGGCATGGAATCTCAATAGTTCCTCCGCCGTGAGATAATCCTGAAAGCGGAACAGCTCGGGAAGATAACCGATGGACCTTCGCGCCTGCACGTCTCCCACCGGCCTGGAAAGCACTTTTCCCTCTCCCGAGCTGGGGCGGCAAAGCCCGACCAGTGTTTTAATAAGGGTACTCTTGCCCGCACCGTTAGGGCCTAAGAAGCCAAAGACCTCACCCTCGCCTACGCTTAAGGATACATCCCTGCATCCGCCTTTCCCGTTAAAAGTCTTCGTCAAATGCCTCGTCTCTATAACCATAAGCGTCACCTCACCGACTGCGCCGTTTTTATTGCCTCTTGTTCATTTGTAAAATTGCCGGTTAAATTATATATTACGCCATTGTCCGTCCATATCATATCATGGTATACGCTGTTACCGTCATCAGACATATACAATACGCCTGGATTGCCGTTAATATTTATGTCTTTGGTCTGCTCATTTTCATCCACAGGTAAAGGCAGCGTATTCTCCCAGTCGTCAATATCTGAAAGCTGTTGTCTTATATTCTGCGGCATAAAAGGCAGCTGCAAGATAATCTTCCTTACCGCATCCGCATCCACTCCATCAGGCACGGCTATCTCCGGAGCGGCGATTTCAGACAACGTAAGGGTATCTTCTTCATTATTGCTGAGATAAGGTATGATAACCTGCCCGCCTAGTTTAACGGTAAACTCCTTGCCGTTAAGTTCATCCGGAAGTAGTGTAGTTCCACCCAGGCTTTTTATAAATTTATTTACCTCATCAGTATTGAGTTTAAACTTCATTGAACCCGGTTTCATCACGGATGGATTTGCTGTCTTAACCTTAAACGGCAGGTCCTTAACCTCTTTAATATCGAAATTCACCGATCTGCGTGCCTCCTCCATAGACGTCTCTTCATATGTGCTGGAAATGTTATTGGCGGTAAGATAACCAAATTTTTCCAAGTCCACCTTGCTTGAACCGCCATCCAGATTTGCCAGTGAATTCTGTATCTCATTTAAATCCTGTTGTGTCACCTTAACCGCAGCAACCTTATTAACCCTGAAAATCTGAAGAAAAGACTGTGCCGCAGCCTGCACGGGCGGGAACGTCATGGATATACCTATGGCCGCCACTAAGCAAGCCGCGATCGCACCCTTTTTATATTTATTCCACATACTCATAAAACCCCCTCTTTTTTCTATCTTGGATATCCCCCGTACGGGAATATCGCCGAAACTTCCCAAAACATCCTCCGCAAAACCCTGATTCGCCTTGAGCTCATCACAGCGCTTTTTACAAATATCGCACTCCGCCATATGCTCTCTGAGCTTTTCGGCCTCCGCCGATCCCAACTCGCCGTCCAAATAAGCCTGTATGGTACCATCGTCATAGTGCACGTCACTCACCTCCCTCAAAAAGCGATCTGAATTTTGCCTGCGCCCTCGCTATTATGGTACCCACCGAAGATTTATTTATCTTGAGCACCTTAGATATCTCCTCGTAGGAATATCCAGAGTATTTCAACACAAGCACGTCGGCGTCCCTCCTGCCGAGCTTTGCCAGCGCTTCCCTCACTTCCTGCCTTTCCATATGCGCAGCGGCCGCCTCCTCCGCATGAACGACATCCTCGGTCAATGTGACGCTCTCCCTTCTCCTGCGGGCGCAGTCAGACCTAATGCGGTTCTTGGCAAGATTGACGGCTACCCTTGTCACCCATGCCGCAAGATTATCCATATTTTTGGGTGGGGCATCGTACAGCTTTATGAACGCTTCCTGAGCTATGTCCTCGGAGTCAGGGCCGGCCAGGAAATATACGGCTCTGCACACTCTCCTGTAGTTTTCCTTATATATGTCCCTGAATACACCTTCGTCTATCTGCCTCACCCCGCTTTCATCTATATAACACATCCAGGCCATCTTTTGTGACAAAAAAATTCCAGAAAAATTGATTGACTGATACATACGTGTTATCATAACTGTATGTTTTACAATTCTATTATACATATTGGGGGAAAAAATATGAAACGTACGCTCATCTTTATACTTACGGCAGTATTGGCTTTGAGTTTCTCCATACCTGCCTTCGCGCAGGGCCAGCAAAGTATTTCCGTATTTGTCGACGGGCTTCCCGTCTCCTTCGAGGTGGCGCCGGTAATATCCGGAGGCAGTACCCTGGTGCCCTTCAGAGCCATAGCCGAGGCTCTCAACGTGAAGGTAAACTGGGACGGAGCCACTCAGACCGTCAATGCTTCGGGCAGCGACATCAAGGTCCTGCTGCGGATAGGCGGCAAAACAGCCTACGTCAACGGATCTCCCGTCGCCCTGGCCGCCGCGCCCAAGGTTTACGGCGGAAGTACCATGATACCGCTGCGCTTTTTCAGCGAGGCATTTCATTGCAAGGTCGCATATGATAATACAACGAAGCAGATCAGCATCACCTCCCCTGCCGGGAAAATGACGGTAACGGGCTTCTATGCTCTCGGCGACAGCAAGACCAGCAGCTGGACCAATCTGTTCGGCGTGTCTTATCCTCAGGATTCAGCGGGAAACACCGACGTGATAGGCGATCTGGCACTGGGCTGGTACAGCCTGGATAAGGATGGCAATCTGCTTACTGTAAGCAGAACAGGCTGGCAGCGGCCGGATGATTGGGAAAATGTATTGGAAACAGCAAAAAAATACGGTCTCGGGACGGAGATGGTCGTCCACGTATCGGACGGGGACGGCGCGGTCACGGCCCTGCTGTCGAGTGCGGCGGCATCTGCCAATGCGGCTGACAGCATTGCCGAGGAGGCTAAGCTATACGGAGGGGTAAACCTGGACTTTGAGGGCCTGGGCTATACCGGCAGCGGCGAGCAGCTAAAATCCGTGCAGCAGAGCTTTACGACGTTTACAGACCTGCTGTCGCAAAAACTCAAGGCATCGGGTCTTAAGCTGACGCTTACGCTGCATGCGCCCAACAGCGCATATAAGGGGTATGACTATGCAGCCTTAGGCAAATTGGCGGATAAAATAGTGATAATGGCATACGACTACGGCCAGACTCCCGAACCGGTAAATTCCGTGACCCAGGCAGTCAAGACGGCCGCATCCGAGGTACCGGCATCCAAGCTGGTGCTGGGCATATCTGCGCCCAATGAGACTTCGGGCAGCATACTGACCAAGGTAGGTATAGCCAAGAGATACGGCCTCGGCGGCATAGCGATATGGCGGCTGGGACTGGTGACTCCGGAGATGTGGGATGCGCTGAGAACTTCCGTTATCCCGATAAAATAATACTCTGAACGTATATATTTAAGGCATCTTTTGAACACATAACATCCTTCATACATACTATATATTAGATTTCGATCTAAATTTAGTGAAGGTGGTGTTCATAGATGGCTTGTCCTTCAGGAACTTTCGCATACACAATCAGGTCAGGCGATACATTCTGGATATTAGCAAACAGATATAATACCACGGTGGAGGCTATACAGCGGGCCAACCCGGGGGTCAATCCCAATAATCTGCAGATAGGCCAGGTTATCTGCATTCCCGGCGGCGTCACTCCTCCGCCTACGACCTGCCCTGCGGGTTCATTCTCATATAC
>DHDL01000008.1:19201-19339 GCA_002399345.1 Thermoanaerobacterales bacterium UBA4877 | reverse complement strand
CAACACTACGGTAGCAGCCATTACAGCGATAAACCCGGGCATAAATCCCAATAATCTGCAGATAGGCCAGGTCATATGCATTCCCGGCGGCGTTACTCCTCCGCCTACGACCTGTCCTGCGGGTTCATTCTCATATAC
>DHDL01000008.1:2564-18967 GCA_002399345.1 Thermoanaerobacterales bacterium UBA4877 | reverse complement strand
CAACACTACGGTAGCAGCCATTATGGCAATCAACCCCGGGATAAATCCCAATAATTTGGTTGTCGGCCAGATGATCTGCATTCCCGGCGGCGTTACTCCGCCTCCCCCGACTTGCCCCGCGGGTTCATTCTCATATACCATAGCTGCGGGCGACACTCTCTGGGGCCTGGCCGCGAGGTTCAATACCACGGTAAACGCCATTATGGCGCTAAATCCGGGTATAGACCCCAATAGTCTGCGTATCGGTCAGATAATCTGCATTCCGGGTGGGATCACTCCGCCTCCACCGACTTGCCCCGCGGGTTCATTCTCATATACCATAGCTGCGGGCGACACTCTCTGGGGCCTGGCCGCAAGGTTCAATACCACTCCAGCCGCCATTATGGCGCTCAATCCGGGCATAGACCCCAATAGCCTGCGTGTCGGCCAGATAATCTGCATTCCATCGGTCACTCCGCCTACGACCTGCCCTGCGGGTTCATTCTCTTACACCGTTATGGCGGGAGATACTATCTGGGGCCTGGCCGCAAGATTCAATACCACGGTAAACGCCATTATGGCAATCAATCCTGGCATAAATCCCAATGCCTTGGTAGTAGGCCAGAGAATATGCATTCCCGGTACTACTCCGCCTACGACCTGCCCTGCCGGCTCATTCGCATACACCATCAAGGCAGGAGACACCATCTGGAACCTGGCCAGCAGGTATAATACCACAGTGCAGGCCATTATGGCAATCAATCCGGGCATAAATCCCAATGCCTTGCGCATAGGCCAGGTGATCTGCATACCATCAAGGTAAAGAGCAGCATAGAGGCAAAAAGTAAAGAGAGTATAGATCCCTATGAGGGGGCGGACAGCTTTTAGCTTTCCGCCCCCTCCTTTTCCCCGTCTGCATAAAAGTGATATACTACGGGTATATGAATACATCTGCTGTAAACGGCAGCGTTAAAAAGGGAGCATACATCATGACTAAAATCCTTATTATAGAAGACGACGCGACCATACGCGCCGAACTAAAAGCACTGCTCGAGAGAAACGGCTACATCATCCTTGCGCCCGGCAATTTTGACGACATCGCGGCAGCGGCTTTGGAAGCCGCGCCTCAGCTGATACTGCTTGACCTGGGGCTTCCCCATTATGACGGGCACCAAATCTGCAGGGAACTGCGGAAAAAATCATCCGTGCCCATCATTGTTGTCACTAGCCATGACACCGATACCGATGAGCTCATGAGCATGATGCTGGGTGCGGACGATTTCATAACAAAACCCTACAATACGCAGATCCTGCTTGCCCGCATCGAGCATATCCTGTACCGGGTCTATGGGAATCAACAAGACAATATACTGCAGTGCGGCAGCCTTACGCTCGATCAAAACGCAGGCACTGTTAAATATAATAACGACTCCCGGGAGCTAACTAAAAACGAGCTCAGGATACTACGCCTACTGATGAAGGAGCAGGGAAAAATCGTCTCCCGCGATCAATTGATGAACGAGCTTTGGCAAACCGATGAGTTTGTGGATGACAACACCCTGACGGTAAACATCAACCGGCTGAGGAAAAAGCTCCGTGGGATCGGCGCTCCCGATCTTATACAGACCAAGCGAGGGCAGGGATACAAGATATGACGATATCAAACTTTCTCCGGGACAAGCTGTGCTTTATACTGACCGTGCTGTTTACCGCAGGGAGCTGCGATCTCATCCTCTATATATTCAATTTGCCTTCCGCTGTTGCAATTCTTTTAACTGTGATATACCTAATCGGAAGTTTTATCACTTTGATGTGGGAATTCTTCACAAAAAGGGCATACTTTAACGAGCTTAAAAGCTCGCTGGCCGGCCTGGAAAAAAAGCGCTACATCTCCGAGGTTATGGACAAACCGTCATTTACTGAAGGAAAAATTGTGGACGAGGTATTATCAAGGGTATGCAAATCCGTGAATGACGAGATATCCATAGAACATGAGAAAAGCCGTGAATACCGTGAGTATATAGAGCTCTGGGTGCATGAAATCAAAACCCCCATCAGTGCGGCCATGCTCACCTGTGAAAACAATAGTTACACCGACGTATTACAGGAGCTTCGCAGAATAGAAGGGTTTGTGGAACAGGCTCTCTTCTACGCCCGCAGCAGTTCTGTAGAGAAGGATTATATGATAAAACAAATAGATTTAAAAAAACTGATCGGCGATCTGCTGAAGAAAAACGCCTCCCTTTTAATCTCAAATAAGATCAAAGTCGTCCCCAAAGCAGAAGGTATGGTCCATTCAGATTCAAAATGGCTGACGTTTATTTTACAGCAGCTTATAGACAATGCCGTAAAATACGGTGCAAAAACAATTTATTTTGACTACGCCGATAAAACACTTACGGTCAAGGATGACGGCATCGGCATCCCGCCGCAGGACTTGCCCCGCATATTCGACCGCGGTTTCACCGGAGAAAACGGGCGCGCCACCGCCAAGTCCACCGGAATGGGGCTATATCTCTGCAAGGAATTGTGCAATAAACTGGGACTTGATATCTCCGCATCCTCTCATGATGGTACGGAATTTTCCATCGCCTTTCCGGAGAACCCTTATGTTACATTTTCGTAAGTTTACCGTAAGGTATATTTATGGTACTGCCCCGGCGCCTTGGTTATAATATTGTTATACTAAACAAAAGGGAGTTTTATTTATGCATCCAATAATGCAGGTAAAAAACCTTGAAAAGGTATACGGCAACCGCGGTAACATCACAAAAGCTTTAAACGGCGTAAGCTTCGAGGTATTTACTGGGGAATACGTCGGAGTTATGGGCGCATCGGGCAGTGGAAAGACCACCCTGCTCAACTGCGTCTCTACCATTGACCGCGCCACTGCGGGACAAATTTTGATAGAAGGCAGCGACATCACTCAGTTAAATTCCTCTGAGGTTGCAGATTTCCGCTGCCATAAATTGGGCTTTATCTTTCAGGATTACAATCTGTTAGACACACTCACAGCTTATGAAAATATTGCGCTCGCTCTTACGATAGCAAAAACAGATCCCGGTAAAGTAGACGGGAAGATAAAGGCTGTGGCTGAAAAACTCGGCATCACCGAGGTACTGGCAAAATATCCGGTGCAGATGTCGGGCGGACAAAAGCAGCGTGTGGCATCCGCCCGCGCCATAGTCACCGACCCCGCGCTTATACTGGCCGACGAACCTACCGGCGCCCTTGACAGCAAATCTGCAAGAGCCCTGCTTGAAAGCTTCCGTAAAATGGTGCAAGACCTTAAAAGCACCATCCTGATGGTGACTCATGATCCGTTTTCCGCCAGCTATTGCGACAGGATCATCTTTATACGTGACGGCAAACTGTTTACAGAACTGCGCCGCGGAGAAGACGACCGCAAGGGTTTCTTCGATAAGATCATCGAGGTCATGGCGGTATTGGGGGGCGGGGCGGAATGAGCACATTCGCACTGGCTTCCCGCAATGTCCGCAAAAGCTACAGAGACTATGCGGTATACTTCCTGACCATCGTCATAGGCGTGGCGATGTTTTATGTCTTTAATTCCCTAGACAGCAGCGCAGCCATGCTGCAGCTTTCAAAAAATGAAGAAGCAATGCTGATGGGCGTAAACAAAATCATGTCATATTTATCCGTATTCATATCCATGATACTGGCCTTCTTGATTCTGTACGCCAATGCTTTTCTCATACGCCGGCGCAAAAAGGAATTGGGTATCTATATGCTTCTCGGGATGAAAAAACAGGAGATCTCCCGTATCCTCATATGTGAAACGGCCATTGTCGGAACAGTCAGCTTGGCCGTAGGCCTGGCCCTCGGCATACTGCTGTCGCAGGGGCTTGCACTGCTGACGGCAAAACTGTTTAAAGTGGGTATAACAGGGTTTGCATTAGTATTCTCCGCACCTGCAATGCAGAAAAGCATTCTGTACTTTGGGATCACATTCGTGCTCGTCATGCTCTTCAATACCGGTAACCTGGGAAGACAGAATCTTGTTGACCTGATCTATGCAGACAAAAATGCTTCAGCATTTCGCACTCAGCGCACCGGCTTATCCGCCTTGCTGTTTGTTGCAAGCATGGTTTTAATAGGCTCGGGATATGCCGTCATACTAAAAAACGGAATATTCCATTCCGGCCGGCCGCTGCTCATTGCCATAGCGCTCGGCTCCATGGGGACATTCCTGTTTTTCTATTCGTTCTCCGGTTTATTTTTGAAACTGGTCAGAAAAATGCAGAACGTATACTTCGCAGGGCTGAATATCTTCACGCTGGGCCAGCTGGGCAGCCAGTTCAATACGGAACATATATCCATGTCTTTCGTTTGCCTGATGATGTTTTTGGCAATATCCGCGATTTCAGCCGGTTCAGCCGTTGTGGGCAGTATCAGCAATACCTATGCCAATGAAAGCGGTACCGTTGCCGGCGTCACTTATGTATCGCTGTATATAGGGATTGTGTTTATCCTTGCCAGCGCCAGCGTGCTTGCGATAAGCCAGCTGTCCCGATCCGTCGATAACCGCAGCAGATATGAGCTTCTGTCCAAGCTGGGCGCCGGCTATGACATGTTAAGCGACAGTTTGCTTAAACAGATCTCATTCTACTTTGCACTGCCTCTGGTGCTGGCCATCATACACTCCATCGTAGCCATTATAGTTGTCAGCAAGGTTGTATACATGATCGGCGAAGTTAATATCTTTGCTTCAAGCATGATCACCGTAGTAATTATAGCAGCTATTTACGGCGGGTACTTCTTGATGACCTATCTTAGCGCAAGGCGCGTGCTCACGCAAAAATAAAAGGGGTACTTTTTAGTATTCCTCAGTTTGAAGACAAAACACCATATTATTTTAGGGTACCTTGTTTTTTTATTATAGGACAAATAGTAAAATATAGATAGGTAATGGAAAATACTGAATCAGATAAATGAAGTTAACCGAAAGCAACTAAGCATTCGCTGCATGGAAAATTTAGTACTAAAAGATCACATCCTAAAGAAAAATACTAGCAAACTGGAAGTCAAGGGCCCCAGATTCATACCAGACCCCAGTTTTTTATTTTCCTTTGCCCCCAATTCTATAACCATTATAAAATATGCCGCTTAAGTTAATTTCTTAGACGGCATATTGTTTACACTCTATGAATTTCTTTAACAAACGCTTAAACAGCATCAATTGAATATCAAGATTTTTATTTTTTTAACCAATAAATACAGCATATTTTGCTTTCAATATCTTAATTATACATTAGATAATGCTTAAATTTAAAAATAAGATAGCTTTACCTCTCTTATAAAAAATTGAAATTTCAAGAACATAATAGTACTCTAATATAATTTAATTGCATCTTTTAAATTAACTAATTTAGCCTCTGGCACTACTTGAAAAAACACTTCTATACCGTTGCTTTCAATTTTTTTTAAAATATCCAAATCTTCATGTCTCACTGCCACATTGGGAACCACAAACTTAGAATTTTTAGTCTTTGCTATTCCCCCAATGTTTAATTTTTTAATAGGAAGTCCCTTGTCTATAGCTTCTTTAGCTCCGTCAATTGACTTAAATATAAGTATAGCCTTATAATTCTCAAAATTATTTTTATCCCAATAATTCACTGCTTCATCAATAGTTAAAACCTTAATTGTCATACCTGTATTCGATGTTGACATTGTATATATATCCTTCAGAAAAGGGTCCATAGCTGTTACATTATCAATAACAAATAAAGCATTGGTATTCATACCTTTAGACCATTTCGTTATTATCTGGCCATGAATAAGTCTATCATCCACTCTTGCAAATACTATTTGCCCCATTAACATCACTATCCTTTAGTTTAAATTATACCTCTTAGTTCCGTTTATACTTGAATCTATGGCTTTCTCTAACAATTCGTCGGTTTCCTCCACTACTTCTCTTGACTGAAATATTTCTATGAGTATAAGCATGTTGACACCTGTTATCAAATTAATATTACTATATTTTTTCAGCATATACAACGCTATATTTGAAGGGCTGCCTCCTAAGATATCTACAAGAATGATAATATCCTTGCTCATCGTTTGGTTTTCAACAATGATTTCTTCCGCTTTACTGCGTAGATCATCCACGCTGTCTCCTAATCTCAATCCCAAAGCAACCGCGTCTTCCTGTTCGCCCATAATCATTTCCACACTTTTTAATAATTCAATGCCAAAATCACCATGAGTTATAATCAAAACAAATTTCTTACTCATATCTTTCCTTCCCTCTTATATTAGAGCTACTAACGACTTTCAAAATATCTCAATCCGGTTTATGATATAATAAAATATTTAAATTAAGGGATGCCTATTAAAGAAGGCATCCTTTAATTTAAAATATTACAGAATACCTATTGCAGCAAGTACTCCCAAGATTACAGACAATCCTAAAAGTGCCTGGGTAACTTTCAATCCCTTTTTGTTGAAATACCAGTATACTCCCAATACAGTAATCAAAGGTAGTATGCCTGGAAGTATTGAATCCAGTATATCCTGAAGGACAAATGCTTTTCCCGAAATTGTCCATTTTAACGAACTATTGACCTTAACATAAGAAGATGACAATATTCCCATCATAAAGAGGCCCAATATGGACAACCCATCAATAATCTTCCTCATATTTTTTCCGCCTACAATTTCGGTAGCGGCAGAACGTCCCAATTTATAACCAAGTTTAGCAAAATAAAAACCATATATATAAGTTAAGGTCACAAACATCAACCAAGGAAATAATGCTCCTAAAGGACTTCCCCCTTGTGCCCAAGGCAAAGCAATTGCTATCAAAATATATTGGACTGTCCCCGAATCAATGGCATCTCCAATACCTGCCAAGGGCCCCATAAGTCCAACCTTTGTACTGTTTATTACATCTTCACTAACTTCTTCTCCCTTTCCTTCAGCCAATGCTTTAGCTCTTGTCTCCTCTAACGAAGTAGTTATACCGAGAATTGTCCCTCCGCCCCATATGGCCTGCGTATTAAAAAATTGTGTATGCCGCATATATGCTTCTTTTAAATCCTCTTCCTTTTTATATAACTTCCTCAAAATGGGCGTTATTGCCCAAAGAAAAGAAGGAGCTATCATTCTATCATATGTGTGAGGAATCTCATTTGCATACCACCATCTAAACCAACTTCTACGTAAATCCTTTTCTGTAATTTTTTCAGGAGAATCTGCTGAAGTAATGTCTGTTTTAACCATACTGTCATTGCCATCCATATCAATCTTGCCTCCTTCTAATTTGTTTCAGTTTTTTCGTCAGTAACCAGGATATAGACATATGCTAATATCGTACCAATAATCGCATATGTTACCGTATTAATTTTTAAAGGCTGTAATATTACTGATACGAAATATGCCAATAGAAAGAATACAAAAAACTTTTTCTTTCCTATTACCTGTAATATAAGCGCAAGACCTAATGCAGCCAGTCCCCCTCCTATTACTTCAAGCACATGGAATATTCTTCCTCCAGAAAGTGCCGCCGTAACTCGTGCAATTACTGGTGTTCCATAATATAAAGCTACAAATATTGTAGGAACAAATAATGCAAAACTAATAATCGTAGGCAAAATTATGATTGAAAAGGTTAAACCTCTATCATTTAATTCAGCCGCATATTTATCCGTTAGTCTCGTGATAAAAGTGTTAAGGAAAAATCTGAATTGATAGAGATAACTACCCAAAAGCCCTACGGGAACCGCCACTGCTATTGCTTCCGCTGGGTTTAAACCTCCAAGTAAAGCAACCGGTACTGCTATTGCAGTCGCCACTGGCGGTTCACTAGGCAAAGATCCTCCAGGGGCCATCAACCCCATATAAATCAACTGTATTGAGGCAGTAATAATCATCGCTTGAGGAACGTTTCCCATAACAAGTCCTACAATTAAACCAGTCATCATAGGACTAAATCTCAAGTTTAACGTTGCATAGCCAAGAGAACGTGATTCAACAAGCGCAACCCAAAATGCAATTATTAATGATTGAGCAACGGTCAGACCTTGTCCCACTTCTATTTCCTCCTTTATAATATAATTTTATAATTTTTATTAACGTTCCTTCCTACTATCCTCCTTTCTTATAAAGTTTTATTTTAAAACATTTTAGCCAAAAATTATCATAACGTTTTCATTAATGTCATAAATTTTATACCAATTATTGCTGTTTGGTATGAAAATTTATTTCCCCTTTATCAAATTGTTTGCTATATGTATTAAATCTCTCTGGCATGAATAATATTCGCCATAATATTCTCTCTATTATTAAATCAAACTTATAAATATTACTTCTAATGCTGATTATTCAACTACATAAGTATTACCTTACCACTAAATTTCTACGTTATTTTAACAGCTCTTCATTAATGACGTTATTTGGGATTTCACCTTTTGCAACCTTTATCGCATCACTTACAACTTTATCTCCCATGCCTCTTATACATTCATAGGTATAAGCCGATGTATGAGGAGTTATCACCACATTTTTATAGGCAAGCAACGGATGGTTTTTATCTATCGGCTCTCCTTCGATTACGTCTAAACCTAAACCGCCTATTATTCCCTCATCCAAGGCGCTTATTAAGCTTTTTTCGTCCATAAGCTCTCCTCTAGCTGCATTTACAATAAATACACCCTTTTTCATAATAGCAAAACTCTTTTCGGAAATCATGTGATAAGTACTGTCATTTAAAATGGAGTTTAAGGAAACAATATCCGCATTTTTAAGAAGTACCTCCAACGATACGGGCTGAGCCCCTCTTTTCTCTATCTCTTCATCTCTGAGATACGGATCATAAGCAATTAGTTTGGCATTAAATCCATTTTTTAATATTTCACCTACTCTGCTTCCTATGTTACCAAACCCTATGACTCCCACTATTTTGTCTTTTATTTCATAACCTACAAACTTAGCTCTTTCTGACCATTTACCTTCCTTTACCTCTTTTGAAGCAAGAGCTGTCTGTCTTATAACAGTCATCAATAATGCGACGGCATTTTCAGCTACTGATTCTCTTTCCACCCCAGCATCAACTATAGTAATAAATGTACCTTTTTTAGTGGCAGCTTCAACATCTATATTGTTATATCCAATACCGTGGCGGGCTATTAAGAAAGTTTTATCTTTGTAATCAAAGAATTCTTTATTATATAAAGGTGTAACACTTGTTATTATAATTGAATAACCCATAAGTTCCCTAGCCAATTCCTTTCCTTCCATATCCTTAGGAAGATCAAATCTGTTAACCTCTCCCAATTGTTTTAATTTTTCCATATGATCTGGAAAAATCCTCCCAAAACTACTGGAGTTTACTATTGCAATCCTGACTGCCATTTCTAAAATCTCCCCCTATCTGAATTTATTATTAGAAAAACCACATTAATGCTTGCGAAATAAATTTCCGTGTGCTAATATTTTTATAAAAGGAATTTCTTTTCATATATTATATGATATACAAAAATATTTTTCAAGACCTTTTTGATTTAAATCTCTCTTTAATATGTCTTGCATAATAATTCAATAAATTAATCATTGGAAGGGGTAATGTTAGAACAATCCAACATTGTCAATCTCTTATACAAAGATATAAGAGATTGACAATAATATAAATTTTAAATTTTAAAATTGCAGGAGGCATAATATGGAAAAATATGAAACCTTAAGTAAAATTGAAAAGGTGGGAATTATTGCCGTTGTAAGAGCCAACAGCAGCAATGAAGCTAAAAAAATTGCATTAGCCTGTATGGATGGTGGAATAAATTCAATAGAAATTACATTCACTGTTCCTGGCGCATATAAAGTTATAGAATCATTAACAAAAGATTTCGGAGGTAACCTATTGGTAGGAGCTGGTACAGTTTTGGACAGCGAAACAGCAAGATTAGCCATATTGATGGGAGCAAAATATATAGTCAGTCCGGCCTTTGACGATGCAACGGCAAGACTCTGTAATAGATATAATATACCCTATATAGCAGGCTGTATGACCGTTACAGAAATGATAAAGGCAATGGAAGCCGGAACTGATATAATAAAGGTTTTTCCTGGCAATACTCTAAGGCCATCCTTTATATCTGCGATTAGAGGGCCATTTCCTCAAGCATTATTAATGCCGACAGGAGGAGTTAATTTAGATAATGTAGAGGAATGGATTAAAAACGGCTGCATAGCAGTAGGTGTAGGTGGAAGCCTTACTAAAGGTTCAAAAGAAGATATAACAAAGAATGCCAAAGAGTTTGTTAAAAGAATAAAAGAAGCGAGAGAATATAATTAAAAATTTGAGATAAATGAACCGTTGTATGATGTAAAATATGATACCCTCAAGTAGACACTGAAATATAAAACCTACTTGGGGGTATCGAATATAAATAATAGCTGTATTCAGAACGAATCTAAATTGACAGGGTGCACACCGCTCTTCGCTATATTTATCTTTTAGCAAGTCTTTATAAAGGAAAAAAGCAAGGTGTAAAAAATATTGTACCTTATTGGCATTCATCTTTTAATATAGGAATCACATCGGCCAGGCCGTCCACCACATAACTAGAAATTTCCCTTATTTGGTCGGTGGGCTCTATCAAATCAGGCACCATTATCACCTTCATACCAGCATTAAAAGCCGATTTCACTCCATTCGGCGAATCCTCCAGTACTAAACAAACCTCAGGATCAACAGATAATAGCCGTGAAGCCTCGAGGTACAGATCAGGATACGGTTTTGAACGGATAGCCCTCTCTCCCGTCGCTATTGTATCAAAATAACCTGCAATATTTGCCTCTGTCAATAAATACTCGGCTTCATCCTTATAAGTAGACGTAGCCACCCCAATCTTATAATCATTGTCCTTAAGAAACTCTAAAAGTTCCTTAAGTCCCTTTTTAATAGGCACACCATTTTTATTAAGGTAATCCATCCACAACACATTGGTTCTATGCGAAATTTCCTCTATAGGATAATCCGGCCCATATTTATTTATATAAATTTGTTTTATTTCAGTCTTGGTTTTGCCAAAGGTTTCACTCATAATATCATTATCATCTGAGTATCCCAAATCCTTTTTTACAATATTACGGTAGTGAAGCTTCACCCTTTCACTGTCAATCATCAGACCATCCATATCAAATATAACCGCTTTTATCATGACTACACCCCTGTCTTATCAATTCAGAATAATTAAAGCCAGCTAAATCAATTGGCTCTATAGCTGGCCTAATTTTTCCAACTTTTTTAAGTATAACATGAAAAAATAAAATTGTCTTTAAAATATCATTCCCAATTGGTGTGGAAAGTACCATCTTTATCAATTCTGTTATAAGTATGAGCACCAAAAAGATCCCTCTGAGCTTGTATTAAGTTAGCCGGCATCTTTTCCTCCGTCATGCTTAGGAAATAGTCCAATGCTGTATTATGGACTACAGCAGGTAAAAAATTATCCTTTGCAATATCGATTATATACTTTACTGAGTCCAATTTTCCCATTAAAAAATCCAATACTTGTTTATCATCCAATAAGTTTACATTTGTATTATCCCTGAATACAACATTTCTCATAAAATCAAGCATTTTTGACCTTATGATGCAGCCACCCTTCCAAATCCTAAGTACCTCAGACACATCAATACCATAGTTATATTCTTTTGAGCCCTCCGACATCAGCCAGAGACCTTGGGAGAAGAGTATCAGATTAGTAAAAAGCAATGAGTTTTCTAAAGCTTTTATTACCTTAGCCTTATCGTATGATTTATCAGGATATTTTTTTATTACTTTGCGCGATAATTCTTCCCTGTCATCTTTAAAGTACGAGAGGACTCGTCCCTCTAATGCTGCATTTAAGGATATTGCAGGAATTCCCATATCTATAGAAGCCTGAACCGTCCATTTACCTGTCCCCTTCTGGCCTGCTTTATCTAAAATCAGATCTACCGTGGGTTTACCAGTTTCTTCATCCTTATGTCTCATTATTTTATAGGATATCTCCATGAGATATGAGTTGAGCTGGCCTTCATTCCATTTCTCAAAAATATCACCTATTTCATCAGCAGAAAGGTTGAGTACCTTGCTCAGTATGTCGTATGCCTCGGCCATAGCCTGCATTATAGCATATTCTATGCCGTTATGGATCATCTTTACGAAGTGTCCCGCCGAGCCGTTCCCTATATATGTGCAGCATGGACCATCATCGGTATGTGCAGCTATATTTCCTAGCATTTCCTTTACCATGTCATAAGCCTGTCTGGAGCCACCTGGCATTATGGAAGGCCCTTTAAGCGCGCCCTCCTCGCCGCCGGAAATCCCCATTCCTAGATAGAGGATTTTCTTTCCCTTTAATTTCTTTATTCTTCTCGAGGTATCAAGATAGTAGGTGTTTCCACCGTCTATTATTATGTCACCCTCATCAAGATAAGGCGTGAGTTTTCCTATCATATCATCCACCGGCTGCCCCGCTTTAATCATTAACAAAATCTTTTTCGGGCTGCGCAGCGAATTTAGTAAAGATTCGATGCTACTAAACGGAAATATATTCTTTCCCTTTGCTTCATTCTTCATAAAATTTTTTGTTTTTTCATAGGTTCTGTTATAGACTGAAACACTATATCCCTTATCTTCGATATTTAAAGCAATGTTTTTCCCCATTACCCCTAAACCGATTACACCTATATCATACATTATATATCCTCCTGTCTGTACAAATGTCTTAAATCATCTTTCTAAATTTTAATAATTATTATCAGGTTACGATATCTTAGACTTATATAAAAATTATTTCCGCTTACTTATTTTAAAATAAAATTCTTTTTTATTATATACTAAAGAAAATTATTTTTCAAGTCCATTTTTTATGATATAATATAAGTACTTCTTTGCTTATTCCGTACAAATTCCTTTAAACACTTTTAAAATTCACGTACTATAAAAATATGTCTCAAGAAGGTGATTGGTATAATGAAATCCACTCCGCGGGTTATACTTGAAATTAAATCTACATATAAAAACTTTAACAAGACTGAGAAAAAAATAGCGGATTACATATTAAAAAATCCGCAAAAAATTATCTATTCTACAATAAGCCAAGTAGCAACTGAATTGGAAGTTGCCGACTCAACCATTTTCAGGTTCTGTAAAAAAATAAATTTAAAGGGATTCTATGACCTGAAGATATCATTAGCCGCCGATTCCTCCACTGATACCCACAATTATTCCGATGCATATATTACAGACTCCGACAGTGAAGACGCGATTATAAATAAGGTTTTCGATGCTAATATCTCAGTACTAAATGATACGGAGAGACTTATAGATCCCAAGCGTATTAAAAAAGCCGTAGATTATTTGCTGGATTCTGATCGCATCGTATTCTATGGCAACGGTGGTTCAGGTAGCGTTGCAATGGACGCAAACCATAAATTTTTACGTATCGGTTTAAACGTTTCATCTTATACGGATTATCATATGCAGCTGATGTCTGTATCCCAGCTTACCGAAAAAGATGTGATAGTGGTGATTTCACACTCCGGATCGAACTTAAATATACTTAACTTATTGGATATTGCCAAGGAAAATAGTACAAAGACCATCGGTATTACCTCATTCTCCAAGTCGCCCATAAGCAAAAAAGTTGATGTACCGATAAATGTCATCTCCCATGAAACAGAGCATCAGTTTGAGGCCTTTGCTTCCCGTATCGCTCATCTTGCCGTTATAGATGTTTTATACAACTGCACGGCTTTAAGAAGAAAGGAATTATCCACCATGGCTGTTAAAAAGATGAGAAGGGCCATCTCCTACACAAGGATATAAAAAATTCCTCTGTATTTTATTTATACAGAGGAATTTTCTTTATCTTCTGACCATCTGTCTGACAAACGGGGAGATGACATCATTGAGTTCTACCAGATATTCGGTCTTTATGTCTATGGGAATACCGACGGGTTTCTCCAGAGGATCGTCGGTATATAGATATAATATCTTTTCATTATACGATAATCTATAAGTATTATATATATCAAAGTCATATACCTGTACAGCCGGACCAAGGTGTACAAGTTTCTCCTTATAAACAAATAATATATCCCTTTTATTTATTAGATATAAGAGTATGACGGCATATGATACAAAAAGCAGTAGAAAATCCGCCAGGCCGTAGCCTGCCTTATACATATACATGGTGAAAAGCACCGTGCATGCCGTATAGGTCATCCAGAGATTTCTGTCTTCTCTTGTATTTCTGTACTTAATTTCAAACAGCAGCGTTTTTCTGTTATAAAGAGGTGTTTCCAGTACCTTGTCCTGTCTGTATAATTCAGCTATTACTATAATCATTACAGCTGCCATGTAAATAAGCAAAATAGGCCTGGTCATTTTAACTCCCCCTTATACACCGTATACTTTCTCTTATAATATAATTATAACATATTGAAATTATGCCATGGCCATGACTTTTTTTAACGCATGCGCCACCCCATTGTCATTATTTTTCCCAGTGATAAAACATGCCGCTTTCTTTACCTCTTCCATGGCGTTTCCCATGGCAATGCCGTATCCGGCGGCCTCAAGCATATCCAGGTCGTTCATCTGGTCACCGATGGCTATGGTATTTTGTACGCTCACATTAAGAGCACTGCACAACCTCTTTAACCCCCCACCCTTGGATACACCGTCTGGAATTACCTCCAGATATATGTCTTCCGTTTGAACATTGTTTATAGGAATGCCCGAATCTGCCTGAAGATCATCCATTATCTCCTGTGCCTTACCTACATCACCCACCAGCAGGATTTTATTTGCCTCATTCACCGCCTTAAGATCGGGTATCCTCTCCGCTTCCACCTTTTCCCGCGCAAAATACAGTCGGTGCGTCGGACTGTAATGTGATATAAAAACCCTGTCATTGTGATAAGTCACAATGCCTAGATCCGTATCTATAAAACGGTCTATAACCATGTCTTTAATTTTTTTATCAAGGTAATGCACATAGATTGCACCGGATGTGGGATGATACAGCTCTCCTCCGTTAAAAATGATAGCGGGGATGTCGATACGCAGCTTATCAATAAACGGCCGGGCCGCTTTTTCTCCTCGTCCCGTCGCTATGGTAAACAACCCGCCCCGCGACCTGAATTCATCTATATACTTAAGCGTAGCATCAGAAAGATGTTTATTATCATCAACCAGAGTGCCGTCTATATCCGACACTACCAGCTTATATTTCATGAAATCCCTCCATTAAAATTACAAAACGTCAAGAATCAATAATACTTAATTCAATTATAGTATAAATCAACTTTGTATAAAACCCTCAAGTGAATATAAAAATACTTTTATTTAAAAACTATGCTATAGCCTCCCTTATAATTAATACAAATCAAAAAACAAACTGCAAATAACAATTCCAGCTAAGTTATAGAGTATAAACTTGGCCGAATTATTAATAATAAACCTACAGGAGGTGTTTTTATGCTCGTGATTTTTATAAGGGCTTTAATACTATATGCCCTTGTCGCTATAGTCATGAGAGTAATGGGAAAACAGCAGATAGGCGAGCTGCAACCTTACGAACTCGTTGTAGCCGTTATGATAGCCGATCTGGGAGCCGTTCCCATGCAGAATACCGGTATCCCTCTTTTGGCCGGCATTATACCGATACTCACCCTTCTCATAAGTCAGCTGGCATTGTCATACATATCCATGAAAAGCTTAAAAGGAAGGGAAATAATATGCGGTACACCTACCGTATTAGTCGAAAAGGGAAAGTTACTTGAGGAATCAATGAGAAAAGAAAGATATAACATAACCGATCTCCTTGAGGCTTTAAGAAACCAAGGATATTACAATATAGCCGACATTGAATACGCTATACTGGAAACTGATGGGGCACTGAGCGTTATTCCAAAGGTAGAAAAACGTCCGGTTACACCCGAAGACCTCAACCTAAAACCGGAATATGAAGGACTTCCACTGCCTGTTATCCTCGACGGAGAGGTTAATTACAAATCACTTGCAAAGCTGGGTAAGGACCATCCCTGGCTTTTAAGCCAGTTAAAGTCATATAATATAAACAATATTTCCGATGTATTACTCGCCTCTTTAGACGAAAACGGAAACCTTTTTGTACAGGCAAAGGAGGATACCAAATGAAGGATTCGGTTATTATCTTAATAGTATTACTGGTCTTTATCATCGGCCTGGATGTTTATTCTTATTATTACCTTAAGAATACGGCCGCCGATATCTCCAGGAGCATCGAAGAGCTGCCGGAAACAATAAACAGAGAAGATTGGGACAAAGCTTACAGCAGCCTGGCCAGAACAACTAAAAAATGGTCGTCAGTAAAAGGCGTATGGGCTGTATTGATAAACCACGACGAAATAGATAATATCGA
>DHDL01000008.1:0-2271 GCA_002399345.1 Thermoanaerobacterales bacterium UBA4877 | reverse complement strand
AAATCCACAATTTCCACATGGTTTATCCAATTCCCAAGGCAGTAATTCGTACTGACTTAATATATATTAAAGCACCGTCCGGGGGAAGGACGGTGCTTTTACATAATGGGGAGGAAATGAACCTCAATATTTATATAAACAGTTATAAACTACTGATTATTTCTTTTACATTATCTGTTTTTAAGAACTCGGAGATATCTTTCCCGCGGTCAATGTAAGACTTTATCTTGATAGATTTGGAAACATCTCCTATCATCATAGCTCCTACGAGTACATTCCCTTTCAGGAATAGTTTGTAATATTCATTATCACCGGCATATTTGAGCTCTTTAAGCCCGCCTTTTTCATTATTTATCTCTCCAACAGAGAAACAGCTGACATCCATGACCTTCAGCATATTGGAAGGAGGTATGGTATGATACACACTGTCTTCACCTGCTGCATTCATTCCGGCTATCTTTCCCTGCTCCTGAGCTACCGGCCATATGGCAGGCATAACACCATTAAACTCCGCTACATCACCTGCTGCATATATATCATCTGCACTAGTCTTTGTGTGATCATCAATGATTATTCCCCGGTTTACATTTATGGCCCGATCCTTTAAAAATTCTATATTCGGACGTACGCCTGATGAAAATACAACAAAATCGGCTTTGATCTCCCGTCCATCTTTAAGAATCACACCCTCGGCCCTGTCATTTCCCAGGACAGATTTTGACTCAACCCCAAGATACGTGGTAACACCGGCATCTTCTATTATCTTCTTGAGTATAGCCGAACCTTCCTCATCCATTTGGCGTGGAAGCAATCTTGGGGCAAACTCCAGAACCTCCACGTCAAGGCCGGCCTTCTTTATAGCCCAAGCCGCTTCCAGACCAAGTACTCCGCCGCCTATCACAATAGCTTTTCTGGATGATCCTATAGCCCTTGTTATAGCAGCCATATCATCGTAATTCCTCAAGGCAAATACACCTTTTTTATCCGTGCCTTCTACCGGCGGAATAAAACTATGGCTGCCACTCGCTATTATAAGTTTCGTATAGGACAAATCGCTCTTCGCTGTCTTCACAATTTTTCTTTCAATATCTGTCTCAATAACCTTAGTATCCCTCATTAATTCAATGCTGCGTTCCTCGTACCAGCTTGCAGGATGGATATAAAGTTTTTCCGGCTGAACATCACTGCCTAAATAATGCGAAAGCATAAGCCGGCTGTATGTATAATATTTTTCATTGGACACTATCGTTACTTTTCCGTTCCTATCCCTGTCCCTTATATTCTCTGCGGCACTCATCCCTGCAACACCATTTCCTATCACAACATATTTTTCCATTTTAACTTGCCCCCTTTAAATTAATAATTGAAAATTACTCTCAAATACTATACAATAATGTTAAAGTATGATAAAATTTAAAGGTTGAGAAAATGATTATTAACTACGTATAATTATATTATATATAGTTAAATAAATCAAGAGCTTTTCTAAAAATTTTTACTAGAGGAGGATTTTCTTATGGAAAAATGGCAGTGTTCAGTATGTGGTTATATCTATGATCCTTCAGTGGGAGACCCGGATCAAGGCGTGGCTCCGGGAACACCGTTTGAACAGCTTCCGGACAGCTGGACTTGCCCGGATTGCGGCGCTACCAAGGATATGTTTGAAAAAATGTAAGCTTTACAAAAGGGTAGATAGGCATGCCTATCTACCCTTTTGTTATCTATATCGTCATCTGTCGTTGGCACATCAGCCACTTTACGCACAGCCTCGGCATAGTTTTCGGGGTATATGTTAATATGCGGAGAAAGCAGGCCGCCCTCACTAGAATCCACAATATCCACAAGTTCTTTCACGAGTGTTACTGTTTCCACATATCCACTAATATCCAGACCGCTCTCCACAAAGTCATTAACATAACCCTGCAACTCAAAGCAACAAAACAGGATACACTATAAAATGATATAATATTAATCAAAAGGAGGTGATACCATGCCTTTCATAACAATAGAGGGACCCAAGATTAGCAAAGAAAAGAAAGCAAAATTAGTAAAAGAAATTACGATTACAACACATAAAACATTAAACATTCCTACAGAAGCAATAAATGTACTTATTAAAGAAAACAACCCGGACAATATAGGAATAGGTGGAAAGCTTTTATCAGATCGATAAGTAAATTCATGTAAGTAAAAAATAAAGCCCTGAGAAAGACACTTCACAAATGAAGAATCCATCTCAGGGTTTTAGGTTTTAAGTATAAAGTAAAAGGC
>DHDL01000001.1:19070-20309 GCA_002399345.1 Thermoanaerobacterales bacterium UBA4877 | reverse complement strand
ATGCCCTTCCATGTGGCTGCCCACAGCTTAATGGGTATAAGCGGCAGGGATGCCGCCCACAATACAAGGCATGCCGATATTATCTTGCCCCACGGAACGCCGCCCTTTGCCGTAATCAGGCCGGCCAGCACCGTGGAAACCAAGAGTACTGCGGTTGCGACAAGGGTGTATATCGCCATGACCGCCACCTTGCTCGTCCATATATATGCAGGCGATATATAATGACAGCGCAGTCCGCGATAGTCGCCCGCCTTTCTCTCCTGTGAATCAACCAAAACCGCTAACAGGGCCAGGCCAAGAGGCAGGAAGATCACCGGCCACCAATTAAACACCAGGCTTGTTATAAGTTGCCACGGCCGGAAGTAGTTAGCGGGCATGAATAACTTTTGCAGCGAGGCCTGAAGCACAAAGAAGAGCGGGGAAAGCACTGCGAATTTTTGCACAAGCGTCCTCCTGTATTTTATAAGCTCGGACTCCAGGATATTCATCGCCTGTCACCACCCTTTATGACGTCCATAAATAACTTTTCAAGATCACACCCCGGGTCGGCCTGGCCTTGATAAAGAAGTTTTCCATTATTAATAATACCAATGGTATCCACCACCTGCGCCACCTCTGTTAAAATGTGGCTGGACAGGATCACCGTCATTCCTCTCTGCGGAAAAGAGGAAATTAATTCTCTAAGCTCCTGTATACCAACAGGATCAAGCCCATTGGTAGGCTCATCCAAAATAAGTAGCTCGGGGTCATCTAAAAGTGCAATGGCAATCCCCAGCCGCTGCTTCATACCCATGGAAAACTGCGAAGCTAATTTTTTTCCGGTATCAGTCAAATCAACCGTTTTAAGAACCTCTTGGATCTTATCATTGGGTATGCCCAGAAGCTTGGTATGCACCATGAGATTTTCTTCCGCCGTAAGGTTCCCGTATAACGCTGGCGATTCAATAAGTGAACCGATCTTTGACAAATCCTCGCTCTTAAAAGGCTCACCATCAAAGAGAATCTTGCCGCTTGTAGGATGCAGCAAACCGACAATCATCTTGAGCGTGGTCGACTTTCCCGCACCATTCGGCCCGAGAAAACCGTAAATGCTGTTTCGCCTTATCTTAAGCGATACATCTTTTACCGCGGCCTGGCCGCCAAATTTCTTTGTTAAATACGATGTTTCAAGGATGAAATCACTCATCTCTATTCTTCCCTTCATAATATTATTAAGCTAGCCTATAAACAATATTAATA
>DHDL01000001.1:18364-18831 GCA_002399345.1 Thermoanaerobacterales bacterium UBA4877 | reverse complement strand
AGAGATACAAGCGGCATATTAAGCCAGATACCTTTAAGACCGAATGATTTAAGGGCAAAAATTAATATAACGGGTAAAACAAAAGCCATAGAAAATGAAATAATTGTTGCATAACCTGCCTTACCGATGGCTGACATATAGCTCTGTACCGATATGGATATCCAACGCGTCAGATACGTACAAGCAAACAAAGAAATCGCCTTAAGCGACATATTTATGACCGCCACATCCTGCGCCTGCACAAATATACCGACGACATATTTTCTTGCAAAGAACATGATGGCAGCCATTGAAACGGATAGTATCCCGCAGGCGGCAAAACATCTACGTTCAATAGCATCCACACGATCATAATTCTTCGCTCCGTAATTATATCCCACAGCCGGCTGGAGAGAATCACAGAACCCATAAAGTGCGGGCTGCACGAGACCATCAACATACATCAGCACCCCATAAGCTGAAACCGC
>DHDL01000001.1:17749-18139 GCA_002399345.1 Thermoanaerobacterales bacterium UBA4877 | reverse complement strand
CAGCACATACCCGTCCATCTTGGGGCGGGTAAAGCGAAGCTGCATTTTACCGAGTAAGAAAGGCATAAAGGCAATAATAACGCATACAAACATTCCCACACATTCTGCAAACGCGGCACTCCAAATACCGAAATGAAAAACCGATAAAAACAGATATTCCAAAATAATTCCGATTATCGACATCAAAACATTGACTATCATGCTGAACCTTACTTTCCCACAAATACGCAGATAGTTGTCAACGGCAAATATGATGGTGGTAAAAGGTGAGCACGCGGCATAAACGCGCAGGTATTGAGAAGCCATTGCTACAAGCTCCTCATCAGCCCCCATCAATCTCACAAAATCCTCAGCAAAAAAATATATTATTGCACCTAAAATCGTACCTGT
>DHDL01000001.1:16991-17515 GCA_002399345.1 Thermoanaerobacterales bacterium UBA4877 | reverse complement strand
ATAAGGTCGGCTAATGAAAAATTGAGAATAACAAGAGGAACGGCAAGATTTACTGCTGCAAAAGCATTAGAACCTAAAATCTGTCCGACAAACGCACCGTCGATAATCTGATAAAGTGATGATACAACCATTCCAATGATACCGGGTATGGTAATGATTACAAACATCCTCGCGAGCGGTGTCTTTTCAAATAAAACCTTGTAATTCATATATACACCTTCAAACAAATGTTAAAAAACCGGATAAGAGACATGGGCGCACCCAACATCTTATCCGGTATATTCATTGCGATGAATCACCCTCCGATGATCAAATCTTTGTTCAATTTAATATCTGTCCGCAAGCTCACTGTATTTTGTATCGATTTTCCTACAATGGCTGCTTAAATATAATCGGACTGCTAAATTATAGCAAAACTTTGTATTATAGTCAATAATGAAAATATAATGTTGGATTTATTAAATATCCTTGCAGTACATTATCTTGCCGCCCACCACGGTCATCAACGGCCTTGTCTCTTTAAT
>DHDL01000001.1:14351-16674 GCA_002399345.1 Thermoanaerobacterales bacterium UBA4877 | reverse complement strand
TAGGCAACATGTGCGCCCTTGCGGTGCAGGCTTCCGAACGCATAGGATGTACCGGCCAGGCCTTTGCCGCAGCGGTCCTCAACAATTTGCATGTCATAATCCAGAAAAATGGGCTGGGCAATGACAAGTATATCATCCCTCACAATACGGTCAATAAGCTCACTGTCCGTTATCTGGCAGTGATTCAGTGCATGGCGCAAACTGTTTTTCCCGTTCACAAATGCCTTTTCATATGCTTTGACCGTCTCCTCCACGGCCTTATCGCCGATGCAGTGTGTCACAATCTGAACACTATACTTTTTAGCAAGGCGGCAGTACTCATCCATTTCATCCTCACTGATCCATTCAAGTCCGTGATTTCCGGGGTCATCCGCGTAATCATTCTTCATAAGAGCGGTCCGGGCGCCGAGACTGCCATCCTTAAACAGCTTAAGCGGGCCTATGGTCAGCCATGAATCAGGTTTGCTCTTTCTTGTAAACTCGCCCTCAGTCAGATATTTTTCAAAAGCCCCCAGGTCATTAAAACAAACTTGGTGTTGGTAGCGGATTTTACCCTGCCCGTTATCATAAATATCATGGAACATACGAAATGCCGCTGGCCCATCCATAAATGAAGTCCCTATATCATTGCTCTGTACGCTGGTGAGTCCCATGGAGACCGCATAGTCCATGCATTCGATTAAAATTCGTCGGCGTTCTTCAATGGTAAAGTCCGGAATGATGTCCTTGGCATAGTTGCAGGCATTCTCCTTAAATATTCCGCTGGGGTATCCATCATCGCCTATAAGGAATTCACCGCCCGGGTATTGAGGTGAAGAACCTGTAAGACCCAGCATCTCAATAGCCTTTGTATTAGTGGAGAGGATGTGTCCGCACACCCTCTCCAAGACAATGGGAATCCTTGTGCTTATGCGGTCAAGATCATGCCTGTCCGGCATACGCCTGCTGCCTGTAAAGAGGTCCTGATTCCAACCAGTGGCATGCATGCCATTTTTAACCCTTTCAGGATGCTCATCAATAAACCTGTGGCACCGTAAAACCATCTCATCTATAGACTTAACGCCCTCAATAGGTACCTGATACATTGTCTCGCCCAGCTGCATAAAGTGCAGGTGTGCATCATTGAGACCGGGTATCAGTGTATAGCCCTTGCAGTCGACCCTTTCCGTCTTGCTATCGCAGCAATCAAGGACTTCTTTGTTCCCGCCCACTTTTTTAATCAAACCGTCTTCCACCAGCACCGCCTGCTCAAAATGTCCGCTGTCAACATAAACCTTTGCATTGTAATAAACTGTTTTCATATATATCCCCCTTATGCTTCTTTTTTCAACTTCCTGTCGAAAATATAATAAACCAACGCGCCTAAAGCCGGCACAATAAAACCGATTGCTCCATTTACGGGATCATCTATCGCCCCCTGGATAACCAGAGCGATAAGGGCAACTGCTGCCACAATTACGGTTACGGGATATAGCCATACCTTATACGGCCGCTCTATATCCGGATACTTTTTCCTCAAGATGGGAACAGCCAAAATATCCATTACATTAAAAATCATACTGCTAATCACAACCAGATTGGTTAATTGATCTAAGTTACGCAGAAATACCAGTACCACAGAAAGGATTCCCTGTACGATAATGGCTGTGGTCGGCACCCTGTATTTAGGATGCAACTTGCCGAAGGATGCAAAGAAATGCCCTCCCAATGCCATCTCATAATAAAGGCGCGGCTGGGCCATAATCAAACCATTAAGGCTTCCGAACATGGCAAGTATCATACCGATGGAAACAATGGTTGTACCCGCAGCCCCAAATATTTTAGTTGCTGCAGCGGTACCTAAATAATCATAATACCGCCGATAATGCTGATGCCGCCAAACACACCGATCTCCCGCTTAAAATCGGTCTCTTCAGTTATGAGTTCGTGTGTACGAGAATCATTATCCATAACCTTCCTCCTTTAATTAAATTGAACCCTTAATCCTGACTCATCATTTAGTAAATAATATTATCATCATTAACAAAGTAACACAAGAAAAAAATTGCAGGACTATTTGTTTGCCCTGCGTCTGTCTCATGATAACTTATAATTTTCTTAATCCCTTTGCAGCCTGCGCTGCTTCTTTAACCCTTTCCAGGTCACTGCCCAGCGAGGCCTCCACAGCGGCAGCCACCCCGCCTTCCACAAAGGGAGCATCCGCAATCACGATTCTGCCTTTTTGCTCTTCGTCAAGCAACTCCATAGCCATGTCCGAGCTCAATATGGCACTGCCCAAATCAGCTATAATAAGCACTCCGTCACCGTCTTCAGCCTTTCTGAC
>DHDL01000001.1:13667-14128 GCA_002399345.1 Thermoanaerobacterales bacterium UBA4877 | reverse complement strand
TTAGTTCATAAAGGCCCTCAGCCAGTTTGCTGCTATGGGATACGATAGCTAATCCTACCATATACTGCCTCCTATATTGTACTTACAACCCTGGCTGCCGCCACCAACATTAAACAGGCGGATGTGGCGCCGGGGTCCTGATGGCCCATGCTGCGCTCTCCCAGGTAACTGGCCCTGCCCTTGGTTGCAATTATATTCTTTGTATATTCCATTCCCTCACTTGCTGCGTCTTTCGCCCTGTTCAGCGATTCGGCCAGGCCTATGCCGCTCTTAAGCGCATCGGAGTAAGCCTTAACGGCGGGCTCTATTGAATCTATCATGGTCTTTTCACCCGCGACCGCCTTGCCTCTATCCTTTATTCCTTTAAGTGCAGCCTCCAGCGCAGCCAGTACATCTTCCTCATTAAGCTCATCCTTGCCGGAGGCGGCCTGGCCGGCCCTCATAAAGGCCGTTCCGTAAAG
>DHDL01000001.1:9561-13447 GCA_002399345.1 Thermoanaerobacterales bacterium UBA4877 | reverse complement strand
AGTGCCGGCAGCTTGCTTGCTACCGCCTGCATACCCCTATCCATATTTATACCGTGATCGGCATCGCCTATGGCGGAGTCCAATTGCGTAAGATATTCCTTATTTTCAGAAATAACGCGCGCCATAGCCTTAATCACATCTGTCACAATGCTTATGTCTATAGTCATACGATTTACCTCCCAAAACTTTTAAAAGCAATGGAATCACCAGGTGCATCCAGCAATTCCTTAAGTTCGTTGTCCAGTTTGAGCAGGGTTATAGAGGCTCCCTGCATCTCCAGTGATGTCATATACTCGCCGACAACGGTTTTATATACCTTTATCCCCTTATTCTTAAGTACCGATGCCACATGCCTGCTAACGATAAAAAGCTCCATCTGCGGAGTGCCGCCCATTCCGTTTATCATCACGGCCACATCATCGCCGGCCGAATAGGGAAGATCATCCAGTATTTTTAATAGCAATTCGTCTGCCACATCATCAGCCGTCTTGATTTTCTCCCTACGTATACCGGGTTCTCCGTGTATGCCTATCTCAATCTCATCCCCGGCCAGGGTAAAGCTGGGCTTTCCGGCTTCCGGCACAGTACACGGCGATAGGGCAACGCCCATAGACCGCATATTGGCTATAACCTTTTCAGCTATCCTCTTTACTTCCGGCAGGGGCATCATCCTGTCTGCAGCAGCACCTGCTATCTTATGTACAAATATAGTCCCGGCTATACCTCTTCTGCCCGTTGTAAATGTGCTGTCCTCCACAGCTGCGTCGTCATTCACTATCACACTGTCCACCTTTATACCGTCCATTTCAGCAATTTCTTTGGCCATGTCAAAGTTCATCACATCCCCCGTATAGTTCTTGACCACCAGTAGAACCCCCGATCCACCGTTCACGGCTTTTATGCCGTCATATATTACATCCGGTGTGGGAGATGTAAAAACAGTCCCGGCAACTGCGCCGTCCAGCAATCCCTTGCCCACATATCCGCCATGGGCGGGCTCATGCCCGCTTCCGCCGCCGCTAAGCAAAGCCACCTTGCCCTTAACCGGTGCGTCCGCCCTTACAAGCACGTTATGGCCCACTAATTTCTTTACATACTGCGGATAGGCCGCGGCCATTCCCTCCATCATCTCTTCGACAACCGTTTTGGGATTATTGATAAGCTTTTTCATTGTCAGCCTCCTTTACCAATATATTTCCAACTTATTTACTAGCAAAATCCATACCACACCGAGAACAAAAAAACAGGCCTTTTTATAAAAAGCCTGCTGGTAATAAATATCATACTACCCTGTTTCATGTTCATTATTATCTACTATCCCAAATTTCCTGGCTTTCGAGGCTACGGTCTTGTGTGTGATTCCCAAAGCCTTGCCTGCCTTATTGAAGCTACCATACTTTTTCAATGCCAGACTTATTATCTCTTTTTCGTACTCCTCCATTGTGGCCAGGTCGCCGCCTTCATAATTAATCAATTCATTGTTCTTAGGTTTGTAGCCTACTATGTACATAGGCAGATCACCGGTATCTATATAGTCCCTATCCGCCATAATGACGCAGCGCTCGATTATATTCTGCAGCTCCCTGATGTTTCCCGGCCAGTCATACCTCTCTAAGGCTTTTAAAGCCTTCTTGGATACATACCTTATATCCGTTCCGTTCTTTTTGTTCATTTTACATAAAAAATGTTCTACAAGGGCAGGTATGTCATCCCGCCGCTCTTTAAGTGGAGGAAGAAATACGGGCACAATATTAAGTCTGTAATAGAGGTCTTCCCTGAAGCTTCCTTCCTTCATCATCTCCTCCAGATTCCTGTTGGTGGCTGCTACAATCCGGGCATTCACCCTTATGGTCGTTATGCCCCCCACTCTTTCAAATTCTTTATCCTCTATGACCCGCAGAATCTTTACCTGCATATCCGGCGGGAGGTCTCCTATCTCATCCAAAAAAATCGTACCGCCGTCCGCCAGCTCAAACCTTCCCGGCTTCTGATTTGCAGCACCCGTAAAAGCCCCTTTTTCATATCCGAAGAGTTCACTCTCCAGTAAATTAGATGGGATAGCCGCACAGTTCACCCGTATAAAGGGCTTATCCTTGCGCTTGCTGGCAAAATGCACAGCCCGGGCAACAAGCTCCTTGCCGGTGCCGCTATCCCCTCTTATGAGAACCGTAACATCGGTGGATGCAGCCTTCGATGCCACAGATAAGGCATCCATCAGTTTGCCGTTTTTACCGATAATGATATTAAAAGCTTTATCCAGCTGCTGGCTTCTCTTGAGCTCATCCTCCAGATACTCCGCCCTGGCTTTCTCTTCACTTAGTTTGTCAGTAAGTTCCTGGATTTCAGTAATCTCCTTAATAACTGAAATGATTCCCAAAAACCTACCTTTATAAAAAATAGGATTTAAGTCTTCAGCATACTTCACCCCATTGGGTTTCGCGCCGATCATTCCCACAACCGGCTTTTTTAATTTAAGCACCCCTGCCCTGGCGCCGTCCGGAGATATGTCATAAATCGATCTGCCGACCAGCTCGCCGGCCTGTGTCCCCACTATACGCTCATAGGCGGGATTTACATATGCTATTACACCGCTGCTGTCTACCAGGCATATACCCTCATGTACCGCTTCTAACATACTGTGGTATCGTTTTTCCATTTCTTTTACAGAATCAAGCTCACTGGACAGATTATCGATTTCCCTCATATCCTGAAAGGTTGATACAATGCCTATCATGCCTTCTGTCGAATAAATAGGTGAAATATTTGCAAGCACAGGCGCACCGCCTATGCTAAGCTTCATACCCATATACGTCCCGCCGCCGGCAAAAACCTCGTTCAGCGGCCAGCCGGGCAGTACCCTTTCATAGGGTCTGCCTATAACTGTGCTGGCTGCTATTTTTGATGTCTTCTCTGCGGATTTATTGAAGAGTGAGATAATCCCTTTCATATCCACAACCACTATCCCGCTGGGTACATTCTCAAATATCCTCTCATAGGTAACCGAGGCCTGCTGGAGCAGGTTGTCTACCTGCATGGTTTTGTCACACTCCAGACAAGATTGGATGAACTCTACCATTTCATCCAGTACCTTCTCGGATTCATCACCCTCCACAGCTACCCGTATGGTATCACCTTTTTTTATGGGGTTGGAAAACAAGGTCAAAAAGCTGGACATGGGCACACGTCCGGGTCTTCCTTCAAAGCCAATATAGAGCCTGGCGCCGTATACCTTTTCCATACGGTCCGCTTTCTGTGAAATCATGGCGGCTATCCTTGTATGGAAACCAAGAGGATTATTAATTTGAATACTTCTGGAAGAAATCATACAAACTTCACCACTCTTTATCAATTCAAATCCCTCGAGGCTATCACGTCCACACCGGTACTTAATATATCATGATATATCACCTGTCCTGCGGTGACAGGCGCCTTTATTTCTACTTTAGCCAGGGTACTCATAGCCGGAAATACTTTATTCTTTGGTATCGGCTTAGCTGTCCTGACGGGCAGAAGCGGCAGCTTAGCATCCTTTATCCTGACCGTGGTGGTGAGAGTTCTTGTCGGATGATAGACCTCGTCTTCCGCATAGCGCGGCCCGTTTTTACAGCCGTTATTTTTCACCGATTTTATTTTGCCGTTCTCCAGTTCCACCTTAAGACTGCAGCCGCGCGGGCAGAGGATGCAGGTTATTGTTCTGGTCTTCATCGTTATTCACCCCTTTCTACACTTATGGTTATATCTTTTATATCGTGGAACTTTTTTAAAAGGCCGGGGGTGATATTGACATATTCCATCTCTCCCGGTGAGAGCCTTCTCTTCTTTATGGCAACTAATCTACCCTTGTCTGAATCCACTGTAAGTTTGGCATTTTCACAAACATCTGTAA
>DHDL01000001.1:8948-9299 GCA_002399345.1 Thermoanaerobacterales bacterium UBA4877 | reverse complement strand
CGCACCCCGCGCCGCTATACGGCTTTCATCGGTTACGTTATCGGCCAGGTCGTGTACCTGCAGAACATTTCCGCATGAAAATATACCGGGTATCGTTGTTTCCCTGTCATTCCATACATATGCGCCAGATGTATTTTTGTCCAGCTTGACCCCCGCTTTTTTAGACAGTTCGTTTTCGGGTATAAGCCCCACCGAAAGAAGGAGTGTATCACAGGGAATATACTTTTCGCTGCCAGGTATCGCCTGTTTCTTATCATCAACCTCGGCAATGGTGACACCTTCAAGCCTTTCCTTTCCGTGTATCCTTACCACCGTATGGCTTAAAAGCAGCGGTATATCAAAATCCTCAAG
>DHDL01000001.1:6508-8683 GCA_002399345.1 Thermoanaerobacterales bacterium UBA4877 | reverse complement strand
ACAAGTCTCTTGCCGGGGAGATAACCCTCCATGTTGGCAAACCTCTGAGCCATACCAGCTGTAAATATACCGGCCGGACGGCTGCCGGGTGTGCGTATGGCCCCTCTCGGCCGCTCTCTGCAGCCCATGGCCAGTATTATGGCACCCGCTTCTATCTCCAAGGGTCCGTCGCTGCTGTTCACCGCCGTGATCTTCCTGTCCGGCGTTATGTCCAGAACCATTGTATTAAGCTTATACTCTATTCCAAGCTCTTTTACTTGTTTTATAAACCTGTTTGCATACTCCGGACCGGTGAGTTCCTCTTTAAACTCCTGCAAACCAAACCCGTTGTGTATACACTGATTTAAAATGCCGCCCAGCTCCCTATCTCTTTCAAGTATAAGCACATCGTCTGCTCCTTGCTTCTTTGCCTCGACTGCTGCTCCCAAGCCTGCAGGGCCGCCGCCTATTATGACTATGCTTCTATACATCTTTTTCACCGTCCTCTTTTAAAAGCTCTTTAACCTTGTAAAGCAACAGCTTAGAGTTGCCGCCGTTCTTAGTCACATCACCCAATTCCATATTAAGTTCCCTCGCCAATATCTCAGCTACCCTCGGCGTACAGAAACCGGCCTGACACCTTCCGGTCTGCGCCCTGGTCCTTCTCTTTATGCCGTCTAATGAGCGGGCTCCTATAGGCCTCCTTATTGCATCTATTATCTCGCCTTCCGTCACGGTCTCACAGCGGCAAATCACATGGCCATAAGCCGGGTCACGCTTTATTACTTCCTTTTTCTCCTCGGTGGTCAGCTCGTTGAACCTTACAACAGGCTTTCTCTTGGGGTTGAAATCGGATTTCTTCTCCATCTTAAGCCCGGCATCCTTCAAAATGCCCGCAACCATTTCCGCTACGGCGGGAGCAGAAGTCAATCCGGGTGATTCTATGCCTGATGCGTTTATAAAACCCGGTACCTTCTTGGATTCACCGATGATAAAGTCGCCTGTGTTCGGTACGGGACGTACACCTGTAAATTCGGTTATTACATTTCTGAGGTTAAATGCCTGGGTAGTCTTAAGGGCGCCGTCTACAATCTTGTCCATGCCCTTTTGTGTGGTTTCTTTAAATTCCTTATCTTCCATATCCTCCGCCGTGGGGCCTAAAAGGAGGTTGCCATGCACAGTCGGAGAAACGAGTATACCCTTGCCCATCTTGGTAGGCACCTGGAAGACGACCGTATGAACAACGTCTCCCTCCTCTTTATCCAGTATCATATATTCTCCCTTGCGTGGGGTAATCTTAAATGGCTCGCCGCCGGCCATATCATTTATTTTATCTGCATATACACCAGCCGCATTTATTACGTACCTGGCCTCTATGGCGTCAGCCGGCACATGTACCGTAAAATATCCGTCATGTTTATCTATATCGGTAACAGGACTGTCAAAGAAGAACTTCACTCCGTTCATTGCGGCATTTTCGGCCAGGCCTACCGTAAGTATGAATGGGCAAACAACCCCCGCCGTCTTGGCTAGCAGCGCGCCTACAGCCTTGTCACTTATATTGGGCTCATTCTTCCTTAGTTCATCCCTGTCCAAAACCCTCATCTCCGGGACACCGTTTTCTGTGCCACGGTCATAGAGATCTCTTACATTCTTCATCTCCTCATCGGAAAAAGCGATAACCAATGAACCATTGCGTTTGAATGGTACGTCAAGGTTTTCACATACTTCATCATACATCTCATTCCCGCGAACATTGAACTTTGCCTTTAAGGTGCCCGGTGCCGCATCATAACCCGCATGTACTATCGCACTATTGGCTTTGCTGGTACCCGTACATACATCTTCCTCCTTCTCCAGCAGGCAGACATTCAGGTTGTACTGTGAAAGCTTCCTGGCTATTGCACTTCCTATTACACCTCCGCCTATTATCACTGCATCATACATTTAAAGTCCTCCTTGTTAAATAATATACAAAGAAAAGAGCCACACCCGGCTACGCCTTTACACAAGGCTGTCAGGTATGGCTCTCCGATTCTCCGCCAATTATATGTTCAATTTATTATCTATCAGCTTTAATTTAATTATACACTATTCCTCTGCCCAGTTCAAGGATCTGCCCACGGCTTTCTTCCAGCCTTTATAGAGCTTCTCCTTCTTTTTTTCCTCCATATCGGGCACAAACTTTCTATCCAT
>DHDL01000001.1:4894-6299 GCA_002399345.1 Thermoanaerobacterales bacterium UBA4877 | reverse complement strand
GCGCCCAGCGCGGTGGTCTCTATTATCTTCGGCCGCTCCACAGGTACTCCCAGTATATCGGACTGGAACTGCATGAGGAAATTATTGGCACATGCGCCGCCGTCTACCTTGAGGGCAGCCAGGTTTATACCGGAATCCTCCTGCATGGCTTCCAATACATCCCTGGTCTGATATGCTAGCGACTCCAGCGTCGCCCTGATGAGATGTTCCCTCTTGGCGCCCCTGGTGATACCTACTATCGTGCCTCTGGCGTACATATCCCAGTATGGCGCCCCAAGTCCTACAAAGGCCGGCACCACATAGACACCCGCCGTATCATCAACTCTGGAGGCATAGTCCTCACTTTCCGGTGAATTGTTTATTATCCTAAGTTCATCCCTCAGCCACTGTATAGCAGCTCCGGCTACAAAAATACTGCCCTCCAGCGCATACTCAACCTTGTTATCTATACCCCATGCTATGGTTGTCAGCAGGCCATTATGCGAGGGAACCGCCTTCTCACCAGTATTCATCAGCATAAAGCAGCCCGTACCGTAGGTGTTCTTCGCCATGCCCGGTTTGTAGCAGGCCTGGCCGAATAATGCCGACTGCTGGTCACCTGCGGCACCCGCAATAGGTATTTCAACCCCAAACAGTTCCTTATTCGTCATCCCGTATACATGACTGGAAGGGAGAGGAGTAGGCAGCATACACTCGGGTATGCCCAGCTCATCCAGTATCTCCTTATCCCACTTGAGCTCATGGATATTAAAGAGCATTGTCCGGGAAGCATTGGAATAATCAGTAACATGTACCTTTCCGCCGGTAAGATTCCATATCAGCCATGAATCCACGTTTCCAAACAAAAGCTCTCCATTCTCCGCTCTTTCTCTCACGCCCTCTACATTATCCATAATCCATTTTATCTTTGTCCCGGAGAAATAAGCATCCAAGATCAGGCCGGTCTTCTCGGTTATCTTTTTATCAAAACCTGACGCCTTGATTGCATCACATATCGCCGCAGTCCGCCTGCACTGCCATACTATAGCATTATAAACAGGCTTTCCCGTCTTCTTGTCCCATATAATGGTTGTCTCCCTTTGATTGGTAATCCCTATGGCAGCAATCTCTTCCGGCTCTATACCGGCTTTCTGTATAGTCTCCTGTGCTACCCCTATCTGGGAACCCCATATCTCCATAGGGTCATGCTCAACCCAGCCCGGTTTAGGAAATATCTGCTCAAATTCCTTGATGGAGACACTTACAATATTGCCGCCATGATCAAACAATATTGCCCGCGAACTTGTTGTTCCTTGATCTAAAGCCAATATATATTTTTTTGCCATTAGAATTCCCCCTTCGTTTTTTATATGAACAGCTTATAAAGAAAAGCACCGATTATACCGCCGACTATCGGCCCTATTGT
>DHDL01000001.1:2671-4657 GCA_002399345.1 Thermoanaerobacterales bacterium UBA4877 | reverse complement strand
CCAATACCGAATATAAGAATACCTACCATTAAGTTCCCCAAAGCACCGATTTCATTATTGGCATTGGTTATACCGAGTATACCTATAAGAAGCATAGCGGTTCCGATAACCTCTGTGATGAAATTAATCGTCATATTCCTAATAGCAGGAATTGTAGCAAAGACACCCAGCTTTGCGTCAGCATCATCGGTAGTAGCAAAATGATCCTTGTAAGTAATGTATACCAATACTGCTCCTACAAAAGCCCCCGCTATCTGCGCCACAATATAGCCGGGCACCATGCCCCACGGGAACTGCCCTATTGATGCCATACCTATAGTCACGGCAGGATTAAGATGGGCTCCGCTTACCCATCCCGTTATATATGCACCTATTGCAACAGCAAACCCCCATCCGGCTGTTACAACGATCCATCCGGAACCTTCCCCTTTTGTTTTTCCTAAGGTAACGTTTGCCACAACGCCGTCACCTAACAATATAAGTATCATAGTACCGAAAAATTCAGCAACATACTGTGCCATACAATTTTTCCTCCCCATTAAATTATTTTACAAAAAGATATTTTCCCCCCCTTTATTTTTATTTATATTAAAGGCCTACTCCAAAAACCACAGCTCCTTTTTGCTTGCAGATATGGCTATGGCGCCGGCCTTCAAAGCCGAAATCACGTCTGCCTTACTCTCTATGAGTCCTCCGGCAATCACAGGCGTTCTGACCTTTGATACGACACACCCTGTTTTCTCATGTAAAATCCCCGGCAATACCTCTATTGCAGACGGCATTGACTTTCTTACCTCATTTATCCCTGTATTCAACCCCTGGGAATCTACCAGGAAAAACCTCTGAATGGAAAACAGGCCGACCTCTCTGGCATATTTAATAGTGTACGACCGGGTACTGATGATGCCATCCGGTTTTATGATTTTTGCAATATACTCCATAGAGGCCCTGTCATGGCCAAGTCCTTCGATCATATCAGCATGAACAAAAGCGGCTTTTCCATTCTTTTTAATTTTTGACACTACGTCACCAATTGAGAAAATATCCCCCGTCAGTAAAAATATAACGTTTACACCGGACCTCAAAGCCTCATCCAGATTTTCATAATGCCTTACCGCAGCTATAATGGGAAAACTTCTTATTACTTCCACTAAATCATCCATATCATCTTACCACCCGTTACATATTTGCAATTACCATGCCATTTATTAATATCGATGTACTGGGATACAATCACTTTAACACATGATACTAACTACCATGTTTACATTATTACTGATAGTTTTTATCACATTTCATCATATTATTTATATGAAATTGCACAAGTAGTATTATCAATTAGCATTTTTTTGAAATGTTTTAATATGCTTCAGTACAAAATAAAACTTCATCTATATTTATGATAGCACATTATAAAGAATAACCAAGAAATGATGAAAAAATGGGAAGAATAAAAAAGCCGCACGTATGCGGCTTTTTCTCTGTTAACCATTATTTTATTTTATCTAAGGCCTGGCCCAAATCGGAAATAATGTCATCAGCATCTTCTATACCTACCGACAGCCTAACCAGTCCGTCTGTAATACCAGCCTTTAGTCTCTCTTCGTGAGGTACTCCGGAATGTGTCATAGAAGCAGGATGCTCTATAAGTGAATCCACACAGCCCAGGCTCACGGCCAGTGTTATAACATTAAGATTGTTCATAAGGGTCTTGCCGGCCTCCAGGCCACCCTTCAGCTCAAAGCAGATCATACCGCCGAATCCATGCATCTGTTTCTTTGCCAATTCATGCTGCGAGAATGACTCTAAGCCAGGATAATGTACCTTATCCACAGCTGGATGTTTCTCTAGGAACTCAGCAACTTTCATAGCATTTGAACAATGCCTGTCCATCCTTATGCCCAGAGTCTTAAGTCCTCTTATAAGCAGATATGCATCAAAAGGTGAAATAACACCGCCGATGTTTTTAAGAGTTGTCATCTTAAC
>DHDL01000001.1:0-2462 GCA_002399345.1 Thermoanaerobacterales bacterium UBA4877 | reverse complement strand
GCACTATGAACGACAACGTCGGCGCCAAGCTCAAGCGGCCTCTGGAGGTATGGACTCATAAATGTATTGTCCACAACCACCTTGATACCATGCTCGTGAGCAATCTTTGCAGCGGCGGCTATATCTGTAATCCCCAGTGTAGGGTTGCCAGGAGTCTCAAAATATAACACCTTGGTATTAGATTTGATTGCACTTTTAATTTCATCAATATTTGTTGTATCTATAAGACTGACTTCTACGCCAAACTTAGGCAGCATGGTATTGATAAGGTCAAATGTGCATCCGTACAAGCACTTGCTGGCCACAATGTGATCACCCTTCTGTAGCAAAGCAAGTAAAGTAGCTGATATTGCCGCCATACCTGAAGATAATGCAGCGGCAGCTTCACCATTTTCTAAAACGGCCATTTTATCCTCCAGCTCAGTCTCAGTTGGATTGCCTAGCCGAGTATAAATATATCCATCTTCCTCGCCTGCAAATCTGCGAGCTCCTTGATCAACATCCTTAAACACAAAGGTAGATGTCTGATATATCGGCGTAGCATGCGCTCCTACAACTGGATCCGGCTTATTGCCTGCATGTATCGCTTTAGTATTAAAGCCCTTATTATCTTTACAACAACTCAATTAATACACCTCCTAAAATTTATAAAACGCTTTCACATATATATACAAGCAAATACCATACCAATCCATGTTTTATTGATTATCTCCGCCAAGGTGGTACAAAAATCGACCATTTTCCCAATTATTCTGGTCTGCTACCGCACCACATTGGGCTGTTTTACGACCGTTTTCGTTCGATTCCATACTTCTTCATCTTTGTAATAAGAGTAGAGTGAGAAATACCCAGCTTGACAGCAGCCTTGCGTATACTACTGCTTTCATTCAAAGTCAGTCCTATAACATCCTTTTCAGCCTGCGCTACCACATCCTTAAGCTTTAAATTCTTATCATACGTAGGCATACAGCTACTATTAATTTCTTGTTCATCAATAATCAGCTGCTCTGGCTGAATATAGTCGTTGCATAGATTTAATGCTCTCTCTATTATATTGGACAGCTCTCTGATATTTCCCGGCCAGTCATAATTCATAAGTTTGTTCATCGCCGCATCGTCTATACCTTTAACATCCTCCCTGCCAAGCTTCTGTGAAAGGGTATTAATAAAATGCCATGCCAGCACTGGTATATCATCCTTCCTCTCCCTGAGTGGAGGGAGAAATATGGGTATGACATTCAGCCGGTAGTAAAGATCCTCCCTAAACTGGCCGTTGGCCACCATTTTTTCCAGATTCCTGTTGGTTGCTGCGATCACTCTCACATCTACTGGTATCTCCTCCTCGCTTCCCACTTTCCTTATCTTTCGCTCCTGCAATACGCGCAGTAACTTTACCTGTATATGGGTAGGTATTTCACCTATCTCATCCAAAAATATCGTACCCTTGTCAGCATATTTAAAAAGTCCCTGTTTGCCGCCCTTCTTGGCTCCTGTAAATGCCCCTTCGTCATATCCGAACAGCTCGGATTCCAGAAGCGTATCAGGAAGTGCAGCGCAGTTTACCGCGACAAAGGGTTTATTTCTCCTCAGACTCGCCATATGTATCGACCGTGCGAAGAGTTCTTTTCCCGTACCGGTCTCTCCCCTTATAAGCACAGTGGAATTGCCCTTTGCAACAGACTTTGCAATCGTCTCAACTCTTTTTATCTTTTTGCTCTCCCCAATTATGTCATCAAAGGTTACCATAGGGCTTGCAGTAAATGAGTAGACCAAATCCATTACACTCCCTATATCCTGTAGGGTTGCAACGGCACCTATCGGTTTATCATCCTCATCCAGTATGGGCCTGCCGGATGTTATATAATGGCTGTGATCACTACCATTATTAAGCATAATCTCCACATTGTTGTATGGCTCCCCCTTGCTTATCGTCTTTTCTATGGGAAGCTGCGCGGAAAAAAATGTCGATATATTTTTACCTGCCGCGTTCTCCTTCTTTACTTTAAGTATTTTTTCCGACGCCGGGTTCATTTTGGTTATCATACCTTGCTTGTCTACGGCGATTATACCTTCAGAAATGGCATTCAATACCGTGTTGAGATACTTTTGTTTCTCTTCGGATGGAATAAGCTCAATATCGTGTATGTCTACCACTCCATCAAGGTTTGACACATCAGATATAAGAGTGCCGATATCACAACCGGCATCCTGCTCAAACTTAACGCAAATGGTACCGGGCTCCACCTCAATGTCCGTGAGGTTTATTCCATGTCCGTAAAATAACTTAAGTACCTCTAAGGTCATACCTGCCCTGTCACTCGCATGTATCATAAACCTATGAAATTTCATAATTAGTACCACCAACCTGTTTTTCTATACTTAAAATTAAATTTAATAAATGTTCAAAAGTAGGATTGTCATTTATATAATTATATCAAAAAAGTAATAGCTGGAAAAGGAAT
>DHDL01000012.1:27273-28082 GCA_002399345.1 Thermoanaerobacterales bacterium UBA4877 | reverse complement strand
GTTTTGCTTCTTACTCCCTTTTTTAAAGCATAGTTTGGACATTTTTATTTCTTCATGCTGAGTGATATTCTTTTCCGTTCCTTATCTACATCAAGAATTCTTACCTTGACCTCGTCCCCTACCGAGACTACATCCATAGGATTTTTGATGAACTTATCGCTCATTTGGGATATGTGTACCAGGCCGTCCTGCTTTACTCCTATATCCACAAAAGCGCCGAAGTCCACCACATTGCGCACCGTACCGGTCAAAACCATATCCGGCTTTAGGTCCTCCATGCTGATGACATCGCTTCTGAATAAAGGTTTGGGCATTTCCTCTCTGGGATCACGGCCCGGCCTCTTAAGTTCTGCAATAATATCCTTCAGCGTAGGCATACCTATGGAAAGATCGCCTGCCAGCATCTCCAGTTTCCCGTTAAGCCCTTTGCCTCCGCCCGTGCTTTCCTCTATCCTTTCATCTATACCCTTCAATCCGCCGCCAGTTATTTCCCCCTCGGTATAATTAAGACTATCTAGTAGCCTCTGTGTCACCTCATAGGATTCGGGATGCACCGCTGTATTATCCAGGAAATTATCCGCATCGGGTATGCGCAGGAATCCGGCACACTGCTCAAATATCTTGTCTCCTAGTCGGCTGACCTTCTTTAACTGATTCCTGTCCATGAATCTCGAGTTCTCATCCCTATATTTTACAATGTTACGCGCGACCGCCGGCGTGATGCCGGCTACATACCTGAGCAGGGAGGGCGTAGCCGTATTTATATTTACCCCAACCCTGTTTACACAATCCTCTATAACACCTTTAAG
>DHDL01000012.1:20943-27073 GCA_002399345.1 Thermoanaerobacterales bacterium UBA4877 | reverse complement strand
GGATCAATCTTTACCAGTTCGGCCAGCGGGTCCTGCAGCCTGCGTCCTATGGAGATGGCACCCCTTATGGAGACATCTATATCCGGATACTCCTCCGAGGCCAGCTTGGATGCCGAATACACCGAAGCTCCCGCCTCACTGACAAACGTATAATAGATCTTTCTATCCATCTCTTTAAGCATATCTGATACCACCGCCTCGGTCTCTCGGGAAGCTGTTCCATTTCCTATGGATATCAAATCCACATTATGCTTTTCTATGAGAGACTTCATGGTATTCTTGGACTCACCCACCTTGCTGTGCGGCTTAGTCGGGTATATCGTGTCATAATCTAGTAATTTGCCTGTCTCGTCCAGCACGGCCAGCTTGCAGCCCGTTCTGTATCCCGGATCTATGGCAAGCACCCTTACCTCTTTTACCGGCGGTGTCATTAGAAGGGCCTGCGTGTTCTTTGAAAAAACCTTAATGGCATCAGTCTGTGCCCGCTCGGTAAGAGCAGACCAAACCTCCCTCTTAATGGAGGGTGCTATCAGCCTGCTATATGAATCCTCTATAGACTCCCCCAGTATATGAGCTGTTGCCTTTTCATTGAGAATCACCTTTTCTTTGAGGTATGAAAGGATCCTCTCATCGGGAACATCTATGCTCATCTTCAGTTTCTTTTCCCTGACACCCCTGTCGATGGCAAGGACACGGTGATTGGCAATTTTCCTGACCGGCTGTGAAAAATCATAATACATCTCATATACGGTCTCCTCCTCGCTGTTCGCCGCTTTACTTATTACTAATCCTTCATCAAAGAAGATACCCCTTATCTTTTCCCGATACACCGCATTGTCCGATACAATCTCGGCAATGATGTCGCATGCGCCCGACAGGGCATCCTGCACATTATCCACCTTAAACTCCGGATTAACGTACGGCCAGGCCAGCTCCTCCGGCACCGCATCCGTTTCCTGCTTTAGGATTACCTCCGCCAGCGGTTTTAAGCCTTTCTCCTCTGCCTTGGCAGCCCTCGTCCTGCGTTTAGGCCGGAAGGGCCGATATAAATCCTCCAGCCTCTGCAGCACTTCCGCCCGTTCTATCTCCTTTTTTAAATCCCCCGTGAGTTTTCCCTGTTCGCCTACTAGCCTAATTATCTCCTGCTTACGTGACTCAAGGTTTCTGAGGTATGTCAGTCTGTCAAAGAGGTCCCTTAAGACCTCATCGGACATGCCGCCGGTAGCCTCCTTCCTGTAACGGGCTATAAAGGGAATGGTGTTGCCCGCATCAATAAGTTTTATCGTCTCGGCCACCCGGCCCGGCCGCTTGTCAAATTCCTTCGCCAGCTTTAGTGTAATATCCATAGCGCACCCCTCATTTAAGCAAAATCAACTAACACCCATTATAAACCATAAGTCAATTTACATAAAAAAAGGCGATCCACAAAGAGATCACCATTAATGTGCAAGGCAAGGCGGCAGATCTGGAAACAGCATTACTCTGCGTCTTGATCTTTTGGCATTATAATTATAGCTTTGAAAAGATCACCGTCTATCTCTATTTTAAAACTGCCGCCCTGAATCTCAACAAGGCTCTTAGCAATGGATAACCCCAGGCCGCTGCCCTGGGTGCTACGGGATTCATCCCCTCTTGTAAACCTCTCCATAAGCTCGTCAGGTGATATATTGAGCTCAGCCGCGGAGACATTTTTAAGCACCAAGCAAACATTGTCCCCCCACTCTGTTATATCCAAATAAACCCTGGAATCAGCCAAGGCATATTTAAATATGTTTGACAAAAGATTTTCTATCGCCCGCCACATGAGGTTTCCATCAGCCTTAATGTATAGGTTATCATCCGGTATATTTAATCTGAAATCCAGTCCGGACTCTTCAATCCTGTCATTGATCTCACCCAGACCTTGCTTCATAAGAGCAGCAATATTTATCTTCTCATAGTTTACTGGAAGATCTCCGCTGGCAGCCTTGGACGCATCAAACAGTTCGTCCGTCAACACCTTCAGCCGCTGCGCCTTTTGTTCAATTATATCTATATAACCTTCGGCTTTAGACTTATCTTTATCGTTTTTAAGCAAATCTACATAGGTAATAATAGACGTGAGCGGTGTCCTTATGTCGTGGGAGACATTCGTGATAAGCTCGGTTTTCAGCCGTTCGCTCTTTACCGCATCCTCCACCGCACTGTTAAGCCCTTCCGCCATACTGTTTATATCATCGGCCAGTTTTTTAAGCTCGCCCTCGTCATCCGTCTCTATCTTGTATTCTAATTCACCGTTTCTTATTTTCTCCGTTCCAGTTCTTATAGTAACAAAATCATTTGCCTTTTTTAAAACAAACCATAACCCGACAGCCATAACCACCGGGAAAAAGGAACGGGTAGCATGTATAAGCAGTGTATAAATCAGTATGCCAATTATTATGGCCAAGGTAACCTTGCGGCCGGTATCACCGCTGTCCAAGGATTTTTTAATTACCACATATACTCTGTTGCATAGAGCATAAATAAGCGAATGCTTATAGAATGTCCCTTTTTTTATATGCCTAGTCAGAGAAAGCACTAGCATAAGCCCGGGCACAGAGATAAACACAATCTCCGGCACCAGCGCCTCCGAGGTAAAGTTAAAGCCTTCTCCCAATATAAACCAAATTGCAATAAGACCGATGCACAGTAGTATTTTAATGTCATTATACATACCGTCCATCCCGCTTAAATGTATTTCTTTATCATTAAAGGAAACCTTGCCGGTAACCGTCACAAGATATATGAAGGACGCCATCAGTCCAATGATAAAAGCCAGCAGCAGCCGTGCTCTTTTCGTCGCGCCGGCCTTCTCCTTTTTCCATTCCGCCATACGGGGCTTAAGGAAGTCATCGGTAAACGCAACGTATACCTTTCCATCCGTTCCCTGTAGTTTACTTACGGCGTCAGCCAGTCGGTAATGTACATTGCTGTCATTGATCTCCCGCGGGAAGGTTTCGATATCAACCATATCCCCGGAGGCCAGGCCGTCGGCCAGTATATAAGCAGGAAATGAGTGAAAATATCTCCCGTTTGCTCCCTTGTTGGTGTTGGTAGTAACCGTCCCATTGTAACTTGCATAATATACCACTTCGTCGTACGCACTCATACGTTTGCTGAACACATTGTCATCAACGTCTTCGCCGGCTGTCTGCCCTGCAGACACATTATTGATTTTCACCGTTCGATTGGCAAGCAGGCCGATTATATCACTGCTGTCCTTCATAAAGCGGTTGCTTTCAAAGTAGCTCTTCTCGCGAAAAATTTCATGATCCCCACTCAGCATATTTAAAGATTCTACCAAGGTACCGGTAAAGCATATTATCACAAGAGCAAATACGATGATCTTGGTTGCGACCGAATGACTATAACTTTTCGACCTTGTATCCAATCCCCCACACCACCTTCAGATATTTTGGCTCTCTAGGGTTTATCTCAATCTTTTCCCTTATCTTCCTTATGTGAACTGCCACCGTATTCTCAGGGTTAAAGGCAGCCTCTTCCCATACCTTCTCGTATATCTCGTCAATGGAAAACACCCTTCCCGCATTGGCGGTGAGAAGTCTAAGTATCTTATACTGAACAGGAGTCAGCCTTACCTCTTCCCCATCCACCGTAACTCTTTTGCGCTCGTCGTCTATGACCAGGCCGCCCGTAGTAAATACATTTTCCTTATTCTCCATGCTGCCCAGCGTCGTATACCTACGTAGCTGTGACTTTACCCGCGCGATAAGCTCCAGAGGGTCAAAGGGCTTGGTCACATAGTCATCCGCCCCCAGCGTAAGACCGTTTATTTTATCCATATTCTCCGTTTTTGCAGAAAGCATGATTACGGGTATGTTCTTATTCTTTCTGATCTTTATAAGGGCCTGAATACCATCCATATGCGGCATCATTATATCCAGTATGATAAGGTGCACAGCCTTATCTTTTAATACAGAAAGCGCATCCAGTCCGTTATAAGCCTTGTATACCGTATAACCATCATTATTTAAATAAATACCTATGGCGTCAACAATCTCCCTGTCGTCATCGCAGACCAGGATATTCAAATATATCACCCCTGTATATAAACTCACACATATTATAGCACACCCCCTTATACATTCTCACAAGACAATGTTAGCATCAAAATCTTAAGTATAACTCAATGCAAATATTAAATCTTTCTTAACAAATAAAAAAAATAACCGGATAACCGGTTATAAAGACATACAGTCTGCAATTTGATTCATTACCGTACCCGCCTTTTCATGGAAAACAGCGTCCGCTTGCCTGTCATAAGGGGTGGACGTGAGGTTTATTATAATTAGATGGTCCGCCATGCCGGGCAGGTAACAGACCGGCGCGACCTCCAGGCTGGATCCGATAACAATTAGAAGGTCCGCCTTTTGAGCCTCTTCCATCGCCCGCTGAAAATCAGGCGGCATCATGTCACCAAACATAACCACGTCCGGCCGCAGCATACCTCCACATTTCTTACACTTAGGTACCTTAATGCCGGAATCCACCTGCCTTCCCAGTTCCTTAAAGTCATATTTTGCATGGCACTTAACGCAGTGGCTTGTCCGTGTATTTCCGTGGACCTCATATATCTTTTTAGAACCCGCTTTAAAGTGCAGGTTATCGATATTTTGAGTAATGACTCCCTTTACATAGCCTTTCTCTTCCAGCTTGGCAAGCACGACATGGGCATCATTGGGCTCGGCATCTTCCATGCCTCTTAATATTTTAAAACCCAGCTTATAAAACTTCTCCGGATCGTTGTTTAGCACATCTGCGGAAAGTGCCTCCATGGGATCCATCTTCTCCCAAAGACCAGTCCCCGGACTCCTGAAGTCCGGTATGCCGCTCTCTGTGGATAGACCTGCACCGGTTAGCACCATAGCATATTTACTGCCCTCTATGAGCTTACTGCTTTTCTCTATATCATCCATAATAAGTACCCCCCATTGGAATATTTTTATTGCTTACCGCCCGACGGGTGCGAACTTAAAGTGGCCTTGGCAGTTACAAGTTTTCTGGCAGGATTAATATATTTCACCGTAACCGTATCACCCGGATTATAGCCATAGATGACTGTCTTAAACTGCATCATATTCCCTGTCTTCTGACCTTCCACCTCTGTGACAATGCACCCTTTCTTAATCCCTGCCTTTGCAGCCGGGCCGTTTCTTTCAACATCTTCTATATACACACCGTCCTTAAGTTGTTTATCCTCGTTCTCGTTATAATAGCCTGCTATCTCCTTATCATAGGCCACTACTCCCATATATGCCGGCGAAAACTTACCCGTAGATATTATCTTCTTTAATATGGGTTTCGCTATATTTATCGGTATGGAAAAACCTAATCCTTCAGCCGAGCTCACCTTCGCCGTGTTCATTCCTATTACCTCCCCCTGCGCATTCAAGAGAGGCCCGCCGGAATTCCCGGGATTTATGGAGGCATCGGTCTGTATGAGGTCTTCAAGCACATCATCCTCGTCTGTCTGAAGTGATCTGTTTACAGCGCTTACAATACCGGATGTTACCGTCCTCTGAAACCTGAGCCCCAAGGGGTTCCCTATGGCCACGGTGGGCTCGCCCACCACGATATCATCCGAATTGCCCATATCAATCACAGGCAGACCGCCGGCATCAATCTTTAAGATGGACATATCCAGCGAAGGGTCACTCCATAGCGCCCGTGCCTTCATGCTTCTTCCGTCGGCTAGATATACCTTTATATCCTTCGACTTCGGATTGGCAACATGATTATTGGTGAGTATATACCCATTGGGGTCGACAATAAATCCTGATCCCACACCCTGCTGCTGCACCGGCCGCAGAAAATAATCCATGCCTACTTCCACCGTCACCACTCCTACTACTGCAGGAGACGATTTTTGGGCAACCAGCGTAACGACATTGGACTCGCCGTTCTTGGGTATGACCACATGGGGAACTTTCTGGTACTCCACATTGTTTTGATTCTTCGGCATGGGAATTACCTTGCCATAGAGGTATGTAGGAGCTACGTATGCCATCACCAGGCTGGTAACCAGTGAAGCAACCACTGCGACCAGCACGTAAGAAAACCAGTTCCCCCTGCCCCCTCCCGGCGGCCG
>DHDL01000012.1:13451-20737 GCA_002399345.1 Thermoanaerobacterales bacterium UBA4877 | reverse complement strand
TCCTCATACATGACTTTTCACTCCTTTAATCAAATTCCGCCATTTCACTGGCATGATCTCTGCAGGTCAGTCTTATGTCTTCCTTATTATATTTAAGTCCCCTACGGGAAAGCATCGAGGTTACGGTATTTAAAGCCAGCTCCGGCATGTTGTTATTCTTACTCAAGTGCCCTAAATATATGAGCCCTGCCTGCCTTGATTCCAACAGAAAAGAAATAAGACTTGCAGCAACCTTATTGGACAAATGGCCCTTGGAGCCGAGAATCCTCTTCTGGAGATATACTGGATAACCGCCATTTCTGAGCATTTCCACATCATGGTTGGATTCAATGAGGAGAAGATCAGAACCTTTTACCCCGCTCACCACCTCTGAGCTCACATATCCCAGGTCCGTTACTATTGAAATTCTCCTGCCCCTGATTTTTATGCTATATCCCACCGGATCGGCAGCATCGTGGGATATAGGTATAGGAGTGATCTGCATATCGCCTAGTGTGAATTCCTCATGGTTTATGGGCATAAAAAACCTGCTGGATATATCGGGGTATCGCCTTTTTATAACATCCAGTGTCGCCTGCGTGCCGATGACGGGTACGGGATATCTCTTTAAAAGAACCCGTATGCCGCGTATATGGTCATCATGTTCGTGAGTGACAAGCAGTGCGTCCAGCCTGGAAGGGTCACAGCCTATATTCCTTATGCTCTTTATAATCCTGGTGGCGGCAAAACCTGCATCTATGAGCACAGATGATGAGCCCGCTTCCAGGTATGTAGAATTCCCGCTGCTCCCGCTGGACAGCGAGCAAAATTTCATTGTCATCCGTATTCCCCTCTCTTATGGTGTATTATATCACAGAAAATACCTTAAAAAAAGAAAAAGGCCTGTAAAACAGGCCTTTTTACTCTTCCTCTCTTCTTATCCTCGCACCCAGCTTCTGGAGTTTCCTCTCAAGATGCTCATAGCCCCTGTCAATATGCACTATATCAAGAACTTCGGTCTGGCCCTTGGCCACCAGTCCGGCCACAACCATAGCTGCTCCCGCTCTGAGGTCTGTAGCCGTAACCCGCGCTCCGGTGAGACTCTTTACACCTTCGATGATAGCAGTACGTCCTTCTACCCGGGCTTTAGCTCCCATCTTTTTAAGCTCATCTATATATTTAAAACGATTATCCCAAACATTCTCTGTGATCATACTGGTGCCGTTAACCACAGACAATAGTACCGACATAGGCTGCTGAAGGTCCGTAGGAAAACCAGGATAGGGCTGCGTCCTAATATCCGTACCCTTTAGCGGCCCTGATCCGATTACCCTTATGCTATCCTCCGAAGGTATTATCATCACCCCGGTCTCTTCAAGCTTTGCCATTATCGAATCCATATGCGTGGGTATTACATTGGAAATAGTTACATCCCCACGCGTGGCGGCGGCTGCAACCATAAACGTACCTGTCTCTATTTGATCGGGTATTATCGAGTGTTTACACCCTACCAGCCGCTCTACACCCTTTATCCTTATGTTATCGGTACCGGCTCCTTTAATATCCGCTCCCATAGCATTTAAGAAATTAGCTATGTCAACCACATGCGGCTCTTTCGCGGCATTTTCAATGACTGTAACTCCTTCCGCCATGCAAGCTGCCAGCATGAGGTTTATGGTGGCACCTACCGAGACGACGTCAAGGAAAACATTGGTTCCCTTGAGTTTGTCCGCGCTGGCTATAATCACACCGTGATTTATTTCAACCTTGGCACCCAAGGCTTCAAAACCCTTTATATGCTGGTCTATCGGACGAACGCCGATACTGCAGCCACCGGGAAGTCCCACCACTGCTTTTTTATACCTGCCAAGCATGGCTCCCACAAGATAATAAGAAGCCCGCATCTCCTGCACCGGCTCTATGGGAGGCTCTATCGGCCTGGCCTTGCTGGCATCGATCATCATCTCGTTACCGTTATACTCCACATGGACGCCCATGCTTCTCAATATACCGACCCAGTTACGTACATCCTTTATCATCGGAAGATTATCTATATAACAGGGGCCATCTGCCATTATGGCCGCCGGTATTACCGCAACGGCCGCATTTTTTGCACCGCTTATTCTTACCTCCCCTTTAAGAGGCACTCCGCCATCTATAACAAATTTCTCCAATGTATTTTCCTCCCCGCAATTACTAGACACACACATAATACTTTAAACCAAAACATTAATATTTTCAAGAATAAATTATAATAGCAAAAAATTAAACAGCCATATTTATTATATGACTGTTTTTAAAAAAAGTACCGATTAATATTTAATCTCATCCTTCGAATACACCGGTATAAGCATTAAAATAATATATACCTTTATCCGTTGTGATACGCCAGGCCGGAACCGCCTCTCCCGAGGCCGCTTCATCCCAGCTGAAAAAATACCCCAGCTCTATATCCGTTATCCTTATACTTCTGTTACCGCCCCGGCTACCCATAAAGCTGCCCAGCGCCTTATATGCCGGAACGACCTTCTTTTTCCGCGATAAATATCCTGCCGGCTTGAGCCAGTGTTTTACAATCTTCACACTGCGCGGCCCGATCTCCGCCTTTATGTAACTCATATCCAAAAAATAACCGTCAACCTGATGTGATATTTTTACCGTATGCAACCCGTCCTTCTCTTCCACACTTTCTATGTACATGCCAGGCTCCGCTATACCCTTGCTTGTCAAGAAATTAAGCAGGCCCTCCTCTATGCTTACATTAAATGTGAGTGGGACAATACTCTTGTAGTTCAGATCACCATTGGGTGCTATGGAAATTATCTCGGTAAGCGTCCTATATATATGTTCGTCACCGGAAACCTCTTCCGAGTATCCGCCGGAGAGAATCCTCCCTATGCTCTTAGAGTTATAGTTATCAACCTCCACCCTCAAAAGAGACATGGCAGGAGTTTGCTGCGGTATCTTCGCATCCACCGTTATACCGGATGCCTTAAGCATGTTTAAGGTCTGTTCCTGCTCCCTATTCCTTTTGATGGACTCCGCGGGTCCGTAACTGTAAACTACATTGCCTAAAAGCAATAAATCTATTATTATAAATGTAACTATCAGTATGTTCTTCGCTCTGATCCAATTCATTTTGTTACCTCACACATTCCCGTTCTTCATATCTACATAGAGTATCTTTTTATTATTAACCGCCCTCCACGCCTCTCTGATCTCCCCACCGTCTTCCAGGTAACACATGCGAAGCTCGTCCCAGTGCTTCATATCCTCCTTAAAGGATATATCCATGGCATCCAAGGCGGATATCTGTAAATCCGCCATCCGGTCTTTATCAACAAAACCCAAGCTCATCGACTTCATGGAAACCACCCCGCCGCCGCTTACCTTTACCATAATGGGATATTCCTGCTTTTTAGTGTATACATGAATACCGTTATGCCGAACATTATACCCTATGGTATAGCCGTCTTTTTCTTCTTCCATACCGGCCAAGCTTATGCCCTCCATATCGGGAAGATGCTTAATAACAAAGTCCGATGCTATTTTTATAGCCGTTATATCATCCACCCGTGCGGATGATGAGGTACTATACGTATACTCCAGCCGTCCGCTTTTGTATACCTTTAGGCCTTTCCTTCCATCAGTAAGCACCATATCTCCCGGCATCTCTTCTATCTTCCTAACCATACTCCCACTGTCAAAGTATCTCGATACCAATGTATTTATATCAAGTTTGTTCGGTATCTTAGGCCCGGTAATGTGAAACATTATACTCTCCGGATCCAGCGGCATGAGTATATCACCGTCCATACTGTCCGTAAATCCCAAATCTCTCGCCGTGGAATACAGGGATGGCTCATCTTCATTTATGGATATTATGTTTTCTATACCATTGTTCTTATAACCCAGATTCATTCTCAGATACTTATCGAAACCATCATATATATAATATGTAGGACTGCTTCCGGAGAGTATTATTACATCCTTTATTGTATTTATCGGCAGGTTGTATTTTTTCCCATTAGCCTCATTAAAATAAACTAATGGAACAGGAAAAGAAAATTTATAGGTTAAGGACCTGTAATCCATGGCCACAGCGAAATCTTCGCGTGAAACGGATGTAAAATTACCTCCGCCCGAAAAGATAACGTTTTGAAACTCACGCCAGGCCGATTCATAATCGGGATCAGAAAAGACGGGCATATGATCCATCCCGCCGAAGTTTATAATTATATCTTCAGGTTTTAAAACAGCTGACAAAACAGCCGGGGAAATCTCCCGTCCGCCATAAGCGGCGGCAGATGACCCGTAAAGCCCGGCCAGACCATATCTCATAAAAAAACTGAGGACAATACTCACAATTACCAAAAACACGAGCAAGATATTTTTCGCCCTCTCAGATAGTGATATCATCTCCACACTCCCCGGCTAAATATGTTACTTAAAACTGATGCTAATGGCATTCTTAACAGGAATGTTCAAACTCTTGACGGAGTTTGCCGTATTCTTGTTACGCCTTGTTATTATACCTGTAATAGTCTGATTATGACCGCCTTTATACGCTGTTATTGTAACTTTATTACTGCCCATCTTAAGTCCTTTGACAGGCGTATAGAAATACCCCACGGCGCCTACCGGGCGGCTGTATATTTTTATATTGTTGAGTTTAACCATTACAGATGCCCCAGCCACTACTCTACCTGAAACAGCAGATGATGAACTATAAGAAACCGACGGCAGAGTAGAATATATCTGTATGAGCTGTGTCCCCTTAGCAAAGGCTGGAGAGGATGCCGTGATAAGCATCATCACAATAAGCAGTAAGGATATCTTTTTCATTTTACTTACCTCTCTCCCATTACAGCTTCATAATTATTATATACATAAAATATTACAGACATGTTACAAAAGTTTTACATTAACATTACATAGTTATGGATGGCAGGTAAATTTTAACCAGTGTACCCACATTTACCTGACTGGTTATCTCTATCCTGCCGCCATGGACCTCGACAATCTCCTTGGCAATGGACAGGCCCAGCCCGGTACCTCCCATATCCCTCGACCTGGCCTTATCCACCCTGTAAAACCTGTCGAACACATGAGAAAGGTCTCCCTCCGGTATGCCCATACCGTTGTCTTTCACCGATATGCAGCTATAGGAATCCTCTTTACCGGACGTAACCCTTATCTCTCCTCTTTCGGGCGTGTATTTAATGGCATTGACCAGGATGTTGGAAAGAACCTGGTCCATCCTATCCTTATCGGCCCGGACATACATGTCGGCACCCAAATCAAGATTTATGGCCTGTGATTTTTTATCCGCCAGCACACTTACACTCTCCACATTATTTTTTACAAGTTCATTGAGGTTTGTATTCTCCATAAACCACTTCTCCCGGCCGTAGTCAATCCTGGAAAGCTGAAGTAGGTCCCTTACCAACCTGTTCATACGATCCGCTTCATTATTAATAACACCCAGGAATTTCATTGAAACTTCCTCATCATCCAAGGCACCGTTTGACAGGGTCTCCGCATAACTCTTTATCGTCGTTATAGGGGTTTTGAGTTCATGGGAAACATTAGCCACAAACTCCTTCCTCATGTTGTCCAATTTTTGCTGTTCAGTTACATCATGCATCACAACCACATAGCCGTCAGTCTCGTTTTTCTCATTTTTAAAGGGCGCCGTGTGGACATTCAGCACATACTTGCCGGTACTTACTATGATCTCATTCCCGCCCTCGCCTTCAAAGGCATCGGCTATGGCCTGGCCATCATATTCCTCCACTATATCGAACAGGTTATCATCATTGTGTATGTCCTTACCCAGGAGCTCGCCTGCGGCTATGTTTACCATAAGTATGCTGCCGTCCTGCCTGACGGCTGCCACTCCGTCACTCATGTACTTGAGTATGGCCTCGTCTCTGCTCTTGTCACTGGCTATCTCGTCAAGCATACTCACTATTCTGTCACTCATATAGTTAAACATGCTGCCCAGCTGGCCGATCTCATCGTTAGATAGCACATCCACCCTTTCATTGAAATTACCCGATGCTATATTCTCCACCTTGCCGGTAATATCCTTGATAGGGTCGGCTATCGTCCGCGAAAGGAAAAAACCCAGTATGGCCGTGACACCCATAGCTATGGCAGTGGCACTCAAGAGTATCTGCCTGACGCCGTTTAACGTAGAGTTTATCCTGCCTGTCGAAACCGTAAGGTATACGGCTCCCTCTGCAGCCCCTTTTGAGTCCTTCAAGGGATAAGCCAGGCTCAGGTTCGTCTCATTGGTTACCGTATCCCGACTCTCCTCCGAATCGGAAAGACCATTTAGAGAGGACATTATGGCGGGTGTAAGTACCTTGGTCACGGTACTGTCGGTCCCTGTGATTACCTTGCCGCTCTTATCCAATATAAATATGCTTTTCAGTTCGGAGCCCTGGTAAATGTATATATCGCCGATGTCATTGATATCAGCATTTGCGAAATTGTCTTTAAATGTCCAGGAAATATTGGCGGCCTGGGATTTTAGCTGAGATAAGAGCTTATCTCTTTCGTATTTCTCAAAAGATTTAAGTATATAATATCCTGTTATCTCCATGGCAACCAGTATAAGAAGTATATATATGGTAACTATCTTCCACTGTATGCTTATTCCCTTACTCTTATTCTTCGCCAAAGTAATATCCTACTCCTCTTTTGGTGCATATGTATCTGGGGCTTCCCGGGTCTTCCTCGACCTTCTCCCTCAGTCTTCTCACCGTAACATCCACTGTCCTCATATCACCATAGTATTCGTATCCCCAGACCTTCTCCAAAAGCACATCCCGTGAAAATACCTGACCCTTGTTGACAGCAAGAAATTTTAGCAGTTCAAACTCACGGGAGGTAAGATCTATCTGTTTACCCTTTTTCTTCACTACGTATTTATCCAGGTCTATGACGAGCCCCCCGTAGCTTATTATCTTGCCGCCCGGATTTTCACTCATTTTTATCCGCCTGAGGTTGGCTTTTATCCGCGCCGAAAGCTCTCTCATGCTGAACGGCTTCACCACATAATCATCGGCACCCAGCTCCAGGCCGAGCACCTTATCCACCTCTTCCTCCTTCGCGGTGACCATCACAATAGGTGTGCTCAGCTTCTGCCTGAGCGTCCTGCACACTGAAAAACCATCCACCTTGGGAAGCATTATATCCAGGAGTATAAGGTCCGGTTCCTCGCTGGTGGCAATCTTTATTGCCTCTTCCCCGTCGTAAGCCATCAGCACCTTATACCCTTCCTTTTCCAGATTATATTT
>DHDL01000012.1:0-13274 GCA_002399345.1 Thermoanaerobacterales bacterium UBA4877 | reverse complement strand
TGATTTCTACAACAAGATGTCTATTCCTGCTTAAAAATTGTTTAAGGAATTTGCTTCCAGCCCAATTTCTGACAACGCCGCAGGCAGCTTATCTCCTCGGCCGAGATATGTTAAAACCTTAAGAAGAGATCTATAGCTTTTGCTGTCCGATATACCTTTGACAACATCTAAAGACCTCTTATAGGCCATATCCGTGTCCAGACTGTTAAAAGAATTGGTCAGCTGCTCTACCGTATACCGGTTTTCTCCATCAGGCAAACCCTGTCCCCACAGAAAACCGTTTATCCTGTATTCCTCCAAGAGTGCCATTCCCTCTGTAAACCAAACCGGATAGTTGCCCTTTGCAATATCATCCACCACCAAATGGGTAAGCTCATGAGGTATCACACCAGGATCCAGGCCGGCGGTTATCGATGGGGATAGTACCCCAAGTACGCCGTCTTTATATGTGCCTTCGGCATTTTCACCATTGAGGCCCATAAAAGAATCCATGGACTCGTAATCGGGAAATATTAAAAGATCTACCCTTGATTTCGGCAGGTAATCCATGTCGCCCGTAATAAATCTGTAGCTTCTCTCGGCCTGCCGGGCAATCTCTGGTATATTCCTTTCATATCCCATGTGGTATATATTAAAATGAGCCGTACTGTATATCTCATAATCATTAAGATTTTTTATCATTCGATGTGACGCCATATCCTTGTAAATGGGGTAAAAAGTGACCATAGCCTTCGGCATGATTGCCTCCGCTAAAAAAAATAGTGCAATCACGACAAGCACTATTGAGAAAAGTCGTCTTTTCATAAGAAAAGCCCCCTTATATCCATATCACAGTATCATTATATAGATATTAGAAGGCATTGTCTAATAGAATTAAAATCCAATCCATTTTAACAATTTCAAATCCTCATCTATTTAAATATTTTAAAGGGTTTTGAGGTGCCCCGTTCTTTCTTACCTCAAAATGCAGGTGTGGCCCCGTGGTATGGCCTGTATTGCCTGACAAAGCTATCACATCGCCTTTGCCTACCTTATCACCGCAGCTTACCTTTATCCTGCTCAGATGTCCGTAGTATGTTATATATCCGTTGCCATGGTCAATCCTTACAAGATTTCCGTACCCCCCGCAGCTGCCGGCAAATATCACCCTGCCTCCGTCCGCTGCTCTGACACTGGTACCACAAGGAACGCCCATATCCACACCGGTATGTGCCCTGCCCCACCGCTGCCCGAACCTCGAAGTAAGTACGCCGGCCACCGGATAAGAGAACATACCTGTCGCTACCTGCCTGTTTGTCCCCACTCTTACTATCTTTGTGACAGGCTGGGATATTATATCTTCCTGAAGTAGGTTCTTCGCCACCTTCACTCCGTTCTCTTTAACAATCTCCACTTTTACTCTCTTTTTGCCTATTGCACCCTGTTGTTTCACTTTCACATTTTTCATTGGCATACGGTCGTCCCTGATCGTCTGGACTCCAAAGGGTATCGGCATATTAAATGCTACTGGCTCTCTCGTAACCACTGTAACCAACGGCTGGGGTTTGTCCAGAAGTATGCTGTCACCCGGCTTCATATCCGTCTCGCTGATGTTGTTATTTAGTGCCAGCAGCTTGTCCGCTGATGTGCCGTTGGCGGCCGCAATATCCCACAGGGTATCTCCCTGTCTTATAGTGTAACTGTCCATCCTGTCACTTTTTAGCAGCATATTCCGAGCCTTTCCTAACGGGATCACATTTCCCGGCGACACATCCTCCTCTTTTATCTCAATCTTCTGTTTAAACTCTGCATTTTCGGCACCGCCAGACAATTTTGCCATGACGTAAGCCACTGTCTCATCCGCTGCCACCTTGTCTTTAAGTGCAACAGTCTGTTTACCATCTATGTATATACAAGCAGCATGCGTTTTAAAGTCCAAGCTGTTTAAGAATGCACTCATGCACTGATCCTTATCCATAATCTGTCCCTTAGGCGGCCTGGCCCTTTCGTATTCTACCTTTTTCTTCGTCATAGTATCCAGCCCATAGGTCTTCTTCATATAGTCATTTGCCTCTTTGATCGCCTTGTCAGCCTCGTCTTGCTGCTTTACATATCCTATCGTCTTGCCACCGACGATGACCGCATATGCAAAACCGGAAAAATAAAACATGCACGACAAAAATACAAGCATCCCAAGTATCAGGGGTATTAACCTACTGCCCTCTATCGCTGTCTTAAAGTTACTATCTGAAGTCTCCATACCTCATCCCTTTCTTTTGTTTTTCGCGGCCCACAACTTCATATTATAATATAATGTGGCAGTAATTGAAACCCTTTTCAAAGATTTTTCTGTTTTTCTTACGGCCGCTATTTTTAGCCCGTTATGGGCGCGAAATTTGTTGCTTTCTCTTATATCATATAAAAAATATATGAAATTATATTAATCAGGACGACCGACTATATGATATAATGTCCATTGAGGGGGATGAACATGTTGGAGTTTCGTTTTGATGAAAGCGGTATAGGCAGCACACCTGTATCCAACGCTTTTATAACATCATATCTACCCAGTGCGCCGGGAGATTATGTAAAGGTGTATCTTTTAGGACTCTACCTTCTATACCAAGGTATCAAAATGGACATCCGTGATATCTGCAAAATGCTGGATATGGATGCCGATACTTATAATAAAGCTCTAGACTACTGGGCCTCAATGGGTTTAATCCAATATAAAAAAAGCAGAGGAAACATCTGCAGTATTATATATGTTGCCCCTGAATCTATAAATTATACACAAAAAAAATCATGCAGTTATGAACCATCCGAAATACAGCCCATGTTTGAGTACATAGAGAAACAGCTGGGCAGGCTGCTATCGCCCAATGAAATGGATACTTTTCTTGAGTGGCTGGAGAAATATAATTTTTCTTTAGAGGTTCCTTCTCTGATTGTTGAGTATTGTCTACAGATGAAAAAAACCAACCTGAATTATATGGCAAAGGTAGCCCAGGGTTGGTATGATGCAGGCATACGAAATGGCAATGACGTAGAAATACACCTTAAAAGTGAAGAAAAACGCTGGAAAACATACAGGAAGGTTTATCAGTCTCTCGGACTCAATCCTAATGAAATAGCTGAAGCTCATAAAAATATGATAAATAAATGGATGGATAAGCAAAATGCCAGCGAGGATGACATTCTGGAGGCCTGCAACATCTGTATAATGAATATTAATAAAGCAAATTTTAATTATATTAACAAGGTAATCACTAATAAAAAATACGACAGGTCTTCTTCCAAACCTAAAAAAGCCGCCGGTTTTGTTGCGCCAAAACATTATTTCAACAGCTACAATCAAAGAAGCTATGATGTGAAAGAGCTGGAAAAACGGCTTTTGGAAAGGAGCAGTTCAGGTGAATAGGCCATTATCAAAGATATTAAATCAATATGAAAAAAAGCGGGACAAGGCCTACCGCGATTACCTTTCCCGCAAGGATGCAATTTATAAAAAATACCCGCGTATAGCAGAAATAGATGATGAGATATCATCCATAGGGCTGGAAAAAATAAATGAGGCATACCGCTTGCCTCAAAGATGCGATAAAATATTAAATGATCTTTCCTCAAAGACAAATCGTTTGAAGAAAGAAAAAGAGGAAATACTTAAGTCTAACGGTTATAGTAAGGACTGCATGCAGATAAAATATGAATGTGAGGACTGTAAGGATACGGGTTATGTCAATGGTGCGATGTGCCATTGCCTGAAGCAAAATATGATCGGCGCTCTTTATGACTTGTCACATCTTAAAAACGTGCTTAAATATGAAAACTTTGAGCACTTCGACATGAGCCTTTATTCCGATCAGCCGTTTGAAAACTTTACCCGGTCTCCTAAAAAAAATATGGAGAATATTTATCTGGAGTGTATAAAATTTGCTAATAATTTTAAAGGCACAGGCGAAAGTCTGTTTTTTTATGGCAATTCCGGCCTGGGAAAGACTTTTTTATCTCATTGCATAGCAAAAGACCTTATCGAAAAGGGCTTTACAGTAATATATCAAACTGCACCCGAACTTATAGAGATACTTAGGAAGAACGCTTTTGGAGAAAGCAGCGAGGAGGCCGAACTCATTAATGTTTGCGACCTCCTTATTATAGACGACCTGGGCACCGAATCCTTAACGGCTTACAGTGAGCAGGTCATATTCAACATAATCAATACCCGGCTTCTTTCGGGCAGGAAGATGATCATATCCACCAATCTTAATTTAGAGGAGCTTATGAACATCTATCCCGAAAGGATATGTTCACGGATATTCGGTAATTTCAAGATTTTTGACTTTTACGGTGATGATATACGGCTTAAAAAAGTAAGGGTCATATAAGCTGCGCTACGATCTGGGCGCAGCCTTTTTGAAATGCGCTTTCATATCCTTGCCTGTCGCTTTACTAATAGCTTCTATCAAATCATCGGCAGAAACATTTTTGTACATATTCTGCTTATAATACATCTTCAGGCCCTTTATAAAGTTATCCCTTCCTACAGCATCCTCTATCTTCTTAAAACCCAGTGCTCCTTTTTCATAAACTATGGCGCTGTATTCGGTGTCATTGGTAAATTTATTCACCGGGTCCGTTACCTTTCGCTTGCTGTCTGCATATTTATCTGCAAACTGCTCATATGCCTTCCAGAACCTGTTTGAAAGTTCGCTGCCGTAAAACTCGCGGAAATACTGCATGGTGGAATATTCGGTGAGGGCCTCGTCCAGCCACGGCTCCTTGACCTCATTATTTCCCACCACCCCGTACCACCACTGGTGAGCAGTCTCGTGGGCTATAATCTGCTCCAGTACAAAGATGTTGTTTTTACTGTAAATTGTCCGGTCTATCATAGAAAGCTGGGGATATTCCATGCCCCCTATATAAAAATCAGCCTCCACAACATCGTATTCAGGATAGGGATACCGGCCGAATGTCCTGCTGTAGTATTCCAACGCGTCGGCGGCATACTTAAGTGACCTTTCTCCTATCTTATCATCGCCAAAATAGTATGAATTCACTTTAGTGCCGCCCACGCTGGTGCTCTTTACCTTGAATTTATCGGAGAGGACCACGGCCATATCCCTTACCTTATCAGCATTTATATACCACATCTTGTTTGTCTTATTCTCTTCCGTTTTGGCTGTCCCGGTGGATGCAACGGAGTATTCGGATGGGGCAGTCAGCCTTACGGTATATTTCGCCGTTTCACTATAAAAGGGATCTCCCGTGGCATAATAGGGATCCTTATTCCAGCCGTCTTTGCCGTACATACTTACAATGGGGTACCAGTTAGCCAGCCTTATGGTATTTTTACCGTATCCGAACCTGCCGTCACTGGGCGGCAGCTTCACCATAAAGTTTATGGTTATACTCGTGCTTCTGCCCGGCATCAGTTCACCCGGAAGAGAAACCTTCATATTGATGCCGTCTATATCAAACCGTGTTTCTTTATTTCGCACCTTCACTCCCAATATATCCATATAGCCCGGGGAAAACCCGTCTGGATAGGCCAGGCCCATTTCATCCTTTGGGAATGGAGCGATGGACTGCGCCTTGAATGCATTGGGATAAAGATGAAAGTATATCTCCTTAAGCGGAACGTCCGCGGTATTTGTATACTTAACCGTTTCCCTGCCGGTTAGCGCCATCACATGGGTGTCAAGCTGCGCATCTATGATGTATTCGTCGTCTTTGTCTGCCGTTACATGCAGAAACCCGCCGACAACCAAGACAATGGCCAGGGCAAAGATTATAATGGTCCTGTATTTTCTCAACGGTTATCCCTCCTATCGTCTGCTATAATAATACTATCCGAGGGTAAAGATTAGAACCTTTTGCCGCCGACATAATTTGTAGTATAATGAGTTTAAAACAATAGGTAATAATATGTAGTAAAGTAATCAAAATCCATGGCATAAGAAAGGTGATATATTATGTATCTAAATCTTGACCCGGTAGCCTTCAGTATCGGACCAATATCGGTCCGCTGGTACGGTATCTTCATGGCCGTATCCATACTTCTCGGAATGATATACCTTATAAACGAAGGAAAAAACCGCGGAGTTGATGAGGATGATTTATATAACGTCGTCCTGCTGGTGGTCATATGCGGCGTGATAGGCGCGCGGCTAATGTTCGTGCTCACCAATTATCCGGGATGGTTCATTCACGACCCGCTGCAGGTGCTCAAGATATATGAGGGCGGCCTGGCCTGGCACGGTGGCCTACTCGGTGGTGTATTGGCCGGTTGGTGGTATACGAAGCGCAAAGATCTGAATCTCTTTATGTTGGCAGACCTGGCAGTGCCCGGGCTTTGCATAGGATACATACTAGTAAGGATAGGAAACATATTCAACGGAGAAGTACTGGGAAGAACGACGGCCTTCTCCTTCGGCAGATGGCCGGCCCAGCTCATGGCTTCAGCCATTGGCGCCATCTTGCTTATAAGATATTTCTATATACAAAAGAAAAATCCGCACAACGGATACCAGTTCTGGTCATTTCTATTTTATCATCAGCTGCTGCGCGGCATTATAGAAGAGAGCGTGAGGGAAAACCCCCTGTACATAGTAAAATATATAAGCGATACATGGGGTGTGGGATTTCTTACCCTCACACAATGGGCAACAGTACCGCTGCTCATAATGTTCTATTACTTTATGATGAGATGTAAGAAAGGTTATTACGACGATTAAAAAGTAAAAAATAAAAAGGAGCAACCACTAATCTAATTGCGATCGCTCCTTTTTATTTTATCTAAGCAGGGTTTGACTTCTTTCCGGTCCCACCGATACAATGCTTACCGGTACCCCCACATTATCCTCTATAAACTTTATATAGTCCTTGGCCTGCTGTGGAAGCTCATCAAAGCTTTGCACCTGTGATATATCCTCATCCCAGCCCTTAAGCATCCGGCACTCTGGTTTAACTTTACCCAGTAGATCCAGATCTGCAGGGAAATCATATATATTTTCGCCGGCTCCCTTATAAGATGTACACACATTTATTTCTTTAAGGCCGGTTAGCGTATCCAGCTTGGTTACGGCAAGAGAAGTAAGCCCATTTACCCTGGCGGCATACCGTAAAATAACAAGGTCCAGCCAGCCCACTCTGCGGGCTCTGCCTGTCGTAGTGCCGTATTCATTGCCTTTGTCTCTTACATAGTCCGCCACCTTGCCTTCCAGCTCCGTAGGAAACGGACCCTTGCCTACCCTTGTGGTATATGCCTTGGCAATACCTGTTACCTCGTCAATAAGCGTAGGCCCGATGCCCAGGCCGGTACACGCTCCGCCCGATGTCGAGCTGGACGAAGTCACAAAGGGATATGTCCCGTGGTCGATATCTAACAGGGTTCCCTGTGCCCCTTCCAGAAGCACATCCTTGCCTTGTTTTATGGATTCATAGATCAATGCCGACGTATCGGTCACATAGGGCTTAAGCCTGCTCCCGTACTGCGCATATTCATCATAAAATGACTTGATTTTCTGTCCTCCGTATACATTTTCGATTGCGGTGTTTTTCTGCTCTAAAGCCCCTTCCAGGCGCGATTTAAAGGTATCACCGACAAACTCGTTCATGCGTATGCCGCTGCGGCGTACCTTGTCTGTATAGGTTGGCCCTATGCCCTTCATGGTTGTGCCTATGTCGCCCGCCCCACGACTTTTCTCCATCAGTTTGTCCAATATCTTATGATAGGGCATAACCACCTGTGCCCTGTCCGAAATCCTGAGGTTATCACAGGCCAGGCCTTTACCCCTGAGCTCATCCAATTCCTGTAATAGCAGCGGCGGGTCAACCACCACTCCGTTGCCTATTATATTCATACATCTTTTATTTAGTATTCCTGAAGGCACGAGATGCAGCTTATATACCTCTCCGCCCTTATCAACGGTATGGCCCGCATTGCTCCCACCCTGATATCTAGCGACAACATCGCTCTTCTCAGCCAGGTAATCGGTTATCTTTCCCTTTCCCTCATCACCCCACTGTGCACCTACTATACACCTTACGCTCATTTATTCTTCCTCCCTTGTCAGTATCTGTCTCGCAACCAGCACGCCGGAGGCCGAAGCCTGGGCCAGGCCTCTGCTCACTCCCGCACCGTCGCCGGCCGCATAAAGATTCTCTATCTTTGTCTCCAGGCTGTCAGTCAAACTCACCCTAGAAGAATAAAACTTGACCTCCACCCCGTATAACAGAGTGTGCTTGGAAAACACACCCGGCGCAATCTTATCCATTGCCTGCAGCATCTCTATAATATCAGTAAGATGCCTGTACGGCAGCACTAAACTTAAATCTCCCGGCACTGCGGCCTTAAGAGTCGGCTCTAATAGCCCCCTCTTTATCCTCTCCGGGGTAGACCGCCTGCCGTCCAAGAGATCGCCCAGCCGCTGCACTATGACTCCCTCACCAAGCATATTAGCCAAACGAGCGATGTACTTGCCATAATCAATCGGCTCATGGAAGGGCTCGGTAAACTCCTTAGAAACAAGAAGAGCAAAATTCGTATTGGAGGTCTTCTTGTCCTTATAGCTGTGGCCATTCACCGTCTTGAGGCCGTCAACGTTCTCCTCCACGACCTCCCCATACGGGCTCATGCAGAATGTCCTCACCCTGTCGTCAAAAGACTTGGTGTAGTATATCAGCTTGGACTCATATACGGCCTCCGTGATATCCTCCATTATCTCGGCGGGCACCTCCACACGCACGCCTATGTCCACGGCATTGTTAACCGTCTTAAGCCCCAGTTTGCCGCACTGAGCCCTGAACCAGCCGGCCCCATTTCTTCCGGGAGCAACCATTATATAATTCCCGTAAAAATCACCTTTATCCGTCGACACACCCACTGCCCTGCCGTTTTCGATAAGTATATCTAAAACCCGGCAGCCTGTTTTAAGATCGACCCTCTCAGATAAATACTCCTGCATATTTTTAAGAATCTCGCAGCACTTTTCCGTGCCCAGGTGCCTTATCCTGGCAGGTATGAACTTAAGATCCGCCGATGCGGCCGCCCGGGAAATCTTTTTTATCTTTTCCTTATCCGTACCGTGGGTCTCATGGGTTCCCCCGAAGTTCACATAAATATCATCTATATAGCGTATGAGTTCTTCTACCTCGTTTTTACCAACGTATTCATCCAGCGTCCCTCCGAATTCGGTAGTCAGCGTAAGCTTGCCGTCACTGAATGCTCCGGCGCCCCCGAAACCACTCGTTATGGAGCATGGTTTGCAATCGCTGCAGCTGCCGCCGCGGCTCATGGGGCACATCCTTCTCTCTATCGGACGCCCTTTTTCCAAAAGAAGAACTTTTAGGCCGGGCCTCTTCAATGTAAGTTCGTATGAAGCAAAGATCCCGGCAGGACCTGCGCCAACTATAATCACATCATAATTCATATATAATCCCTCCTAACGGTGGGGCTGCTTCCCTTGTGTATATTATCAGAATGGAGATAATAAATCAAGAGTAAATCCGAACATTATACGCGTAATATACAATAAAAGTTCTATATAAGTACCTACTATTTAATATAAATGTAGCCATATCGTAACATAGCTGTAACATTCCCATGATATAATTCTTTTGAAGAAGGAGGATGAATAATGAAAAAACGATTTATCACAGCTGCAATAATACTATGTATGTTAATGAGCAGCACCGGAGTTTTTGCCCAGGGCACCTCTCCTTATAAAGATGTGGAAGGAAGCTGGGCAGAGGAAGCGATAGCAGACCTCACAAACAGAGGAATATTGGGAGGACGCGGCAACGGACTCTTTGTACCTAAAGGCAAAATCACCAGAGCTGAGTTCACCACAATTATGACCAAGATGTTCGGTCTTAATGTTCCCGCAAGCCCGGTATCTTTTACTGATGTTCCAGCAAACTACTGGGGAAAATCAGGCATCGATGCCGTGGTAGCAGCCGGCTATATGAGTGGCCTTTCATCAACAACATTCGGGCCGAACAAGTCCATGACCAGAGAGATGGCCATGACGGCTATTATGGCAACCACGTCGCACTCCGATTTGATAAGAGAAGGAATGAACAAAAACACAGGGTATACCGATGATAGCAAGATATCCTCATGGTCCCGCGGTTTTGTCTATGCCGCGAAACAGCTGGGTGTTTTAGAGGGTTACCCGGATGGCAGTTTCCATCCGCAGGGCACTCTTACACGCGCCGAGACGGCCATGCTTTTTTACAGGCTTAACAATCCGGATGAAAAACCTGCTCCGCCGGTAACAGAAAAACCCAAGCCGCCGGAAAACTTAGCCATAACCGAGGCAAAGAACGGTCACGTAAGCCTGGAGTGGACAAAGGTATCCGGCGCAAAAAAATACGCCGTATATAGAATATCAAACGGAAAAGAAAAACTGCTTAATTTTACAACCGATACGCATTACACAGACACAACCAACTTAGATGATGGCCCGCAGTATTATGTAAAAACTGTGGACGGCAATAATACTTACTCGGAAGCAAGCAATATGGTAAAAACCCCGTCATTAAACGACAGGGAACAAGGCTATGAGCATGACTTCGGCTACAGCCAGAAAATCAAATCGCAGATTTTAAGCGCGCAGCCCGGTCAGGTCATAAGCACCTCCGGCCTGGTAGGAAGCCGCATCCCGCAGGTTGAAGCAAACCGCAAGGATAATGATGATACGCTTATCTTCTCCGATTCACCGGAATACATCACACATCCGGGCATACAATACAAGACACCCGTAAACGGAAAGGCACGGCTGTATTATTACTGTATCAACCATATACTCTACAGCAACGTCTTCCCGGATAACCTGAGATACGGAGTATTTATAAAGAATACCAGCGACGATGACGTCAAAGTAAATATAAAAAGAGCCAATCTCGGAGGCACAGATCAGGGATATGAATCATGGAGATGGCTACAGGTTGGAGCCGAGGTAACATACGACCTATTAGATGGTGACAATCTCAATATAAACATGCGCCTTGATCCCGGCGAGACCCGGCTTATATCCCCCACTCATTTCTATACGCCTGTCACCTACAACAATATAATACACGGTGTATACGACTTGGAGACCAATGGAGAGGCTGAGGTTTATTTCGTAGCGCTAGGTGAAAAATACAATGATATTGAGGACCCGGAAAAAGAAATTGACAAGCTGCCGCTCTTAGAACCCGATGTACACGACAGGGGTACATACACGGGAACAAAACGTTCGGTAGACCTGTATGTCGATAAAATGCAGGCGCTCACATTGGCAGATGGTAAATTTGATCCCACCCTGCAGGGCAAAGACAAAATGCTGGATAAAGATGCAAAACTGAGCGGTAATTATGGATTAGAGTATAACATACACGTGAAAGCGGGAAGAAAAATGAGGGTCATAATGCTCGCACAGGGGGGCAGTTATCAGGGCCCTATATGGACGAGCAAATCAGGAACCTTCATGGCGCCAAAAAGCCCCATAAAGCCGTTTACACAAGGTGTGTACATCGACGAGATAAATGCGGGCGAGGATATGACCATAAGATGGATACCGCCGGCTTCCACCTATCTGCCTGTGGAGTTTGTATTCGTTGAAGTGTAACTGTTGAAAATTTATGCAACCCATGATATCATAGACAATAGGTCATAAATAAACAAAAGTTGGTGGTATCATGATAACAGAAGCAGAAAGACGGGTATTAAACGTCATTATCGATAACCCCACCGCATCCCAGGAACAGCTGGCAGGGCTGCTAGGCATCACGCGTTCTGCCACGGCAACACATATATCCAGCCTCATTAAAAAGGGTCTGCTTAAGAGGGGATATATTGTTAATAGAGGACCCTCGGCGGTGGTGGTAGGCGGCACCAATTTTGACATAAAGGGAACATCCTTTGAAAACATACTGCCGGCCACATCAAACCCTGGAAGCGTTGAATTCTCCCCAGGGGGCGTGGGCAGGAACATTGCCGAGAATCTGACGCGGCTGACGGTAAAAACACGGCTGGTCACCCTGGTGGGTGATGATATGTACGGGGACATGCTGCTAAAAGATGCCGTACAGTCGGGTATAGACATCTCCGCCTGCGATAAAATGCCTCAAAAGACTTCGGGCACATACATAGCCATATCGTCTTCCGACGGTGATATGGCCGTATCCCTCTCGGATATGGAAATCTTCAAAGAGATGACTCCCGAGTTTATAAGGTCAAGGGCGAAGGTCTTTAATGCAGCCTCCGTAATAGCGGCTGATACCAACATTCCCATAGATACTTTTGTCTACCTCAAACACCAGGCCAAGCTGAAGAGCATACCCTTCTGTGTAGAACCAGTATCCGTGCCCAAGGCTGCATACCTCAAGGGGCATCTTGAGGGTATAGACCTGATCACTCCTAATATACAGGAGGCAGCGGCCATTGCGGAAATGGAGATCACGGACGATGACGACATAGAAGAGGCTGCCCGGGTTATAAACAGCCGGGGGGTAGGAACCGTAGTCATAACCCTGGGCAAAAGAGGCATATACATGTACACCGGCAACAAAGGCGGCTTCCTACAGAGCCTGGGTGCTAAAGTGGTCGATACCACTGGAGCGGGAGATGCACTCTTCGCGGGCATGGTCTACGGGATATACAACGGATACAGCATGGAAAGATCAGCGGAATGCGGCCTGGCCTGTGCTTCGGTCGCCATATCCAGCAGCCTCACCGTATCCCCCATGATTAACCCTTCGTATATTGAACAAATGATAGCAGGCGTGTAATATTAAAAAAGGCAAATGATCTAACGGTCATTTGCCTTTTTTAATCCTTCTATTGCCGCAGCAGCCGCCCCGACGGTTCCCGCATCGTCTCCTAAAGAAGACCGTACCACGGTGACATCCTTGGCCTGGGCATCCATTGCCCTATCCGCTATGAAATCCCTCACGGGATTAAGAAAGATATCGCCTGCCTTGGCCACACCGCCACCTATGGCAATAACCTCCGGGTTAAATGTATTTACATAGTTAACAAGAGCAACCCCAAGGTATTTCGCAGCTCTTCGCAGTACGTACAGCGAAAGTCTGTCCCCTTCGGCCGCCCTCTTGGCTATCACGGCTGCCGTAAGGCTTTCACCACCTCGCATATCTTGCAAAACATCCGAGTAGTTTCCTTCGGATAAATACTTTTTCATCATGCGGACTATCCCGGTAGCAGAAGCATACATCTCAAGGCAGCCCCTGCCTCCACAATTACAAAAAAGCCCGTCCTTTTCCACTATGGTATGTCCTATCTCCGC
>DHDL01000019.1:25659-27261 GCA_002399345.1 Thermoanaerobacterales bacterium UBA4877 | reverse complement strand
TCAATCCCGGCAGGTATCATGGCGGGCGGCCCGGATACATTCACACATGCCCCCAGTTTTGTAAGGCCGAATATATCAGACCTCACAACCCTGCTGTGCAGTATATCTCCGACTATGGCAACCTTAAGCCCAGCTATCCTTCCCTTTTCCCTATCCATCGTAAGCATATCCAAAAGCGCCCGGATTGGATTCTCGTTTATGCCATCCCCACCGTTTATCACAGAAGCCCTGCAAAAACCAGCGGCCAGATGTGCTGCACCTGTCATTGGGTGTCTGAGTACTATATAATCCGTACCCATGCTCTCTAATGTCTTTATCATATCCGTAAGGGACCCACCCCTACTTACACTGTTTATGGAGGTCTCTACAGATATCACCCTCATACCCATGTTCTTCGCCGCAACCTCGAAGGATTCCCTAGTCTCGCTGCCAGGTTCATAAAAAAGTGTCGCCATCGTCCTGCCTTTAATCTCTGCTGTGTAATTTCCAGTTAGTACGTTCTCATATTGCCTCATCCCTTCGGTCAATATTTCCTCAATCTCCGTCCTGCACAAATCTCTCAATCCTAAAAGGTTCCTCATTATTTATCCCTCCTGTTATAAAAAAATAGGATAGACCGCTTTATAAGCAAATCTATCCTATTCAGGGATATATTTTCACCATTAATACTACCTCCTTTTTAGCCTCACAGGACTAAATTAAAGTATAGAGGGGCTTTAAAAAGCCTCATTCATATTTGATTAGTGTAAGTATAGCATACATGGCACCAACTGTAAATAAACATTTTAGCTGTTTATTTGGGCGCCACCTTCCGCACTATTTTTTTGGCCAGGCCATAATCCCTAATCTCGGGATGAATCATAAGCGCTTTTACCATTCCCTGCCTGTCTTTATTCAGAATTGCTTTCTGCGTCCTCTCCTCATACTCGTTTATGGCGGCTATAAGGGGCTTCACCATATCATTGACTTTGCCTATGTGAATAGGATGAATCCCGTTTTTATCTACATAGCAGTTTACCTCTACTATGGCCTCATCAGGGAGAAAATCCAGCAGGCCGTTATTTATTCCATTCAGGAAGAAATATCCTGGCTGTATTCCGCTCAATGCGCCTATGAGCTTCACCATGATTTTATACCAGGAAGTGTCCCTCTTGGCATAATACTCCTCCAGTCTTCCGTAGTCACCCGCCTTAAGGCAGGCCATCATCTGCTCCTCTGCCGAAGCCAGAACAGATCCGCGCGTCGGGCCGGCCTGGCCCTTAATTACCTCCTCCGGGTTATAATACATCCTCAGCGTGGGAAGCGGTATCACACCCAGCATCCTTATAAGATCCGGATCTATATCCAGGCCCAGCTCATCGCACTTCGTAAGCACCTCGCCGGTTTTGTCTTTTCCGTCTACGATTATTCTGTCAAAAAAGCCAAGATGATTCAAACCGTAATATCTTACAAACATATCCTGTACATCACAGTGCAAAATCCCGGCAATTTTTTCCATAGTAACCGCCGGCAAATCACAAACAGCCGCCATCCTTATATCCGCCGCATCCCGCGATACCCTCATCACCATACCGGCCGGATTAGTAAGGTCAATGAGAAATG
>DHDL01000019.1:23288-25450 GCA_002399345.1 Thermoanaerobacterales bacterium UBA4877 | reverse complement strand
TCCCATACGTCTCGTCGCCTATAAGTCCCATCTCCCGAGGAAAATTCTCGTCGAATGCCCTGGCCGCCATGCCTCCTACCCTTATCTGTGATATAACAAAGTCGGCTTCTTTTATTGATTCGATCCTATCTACATTTGTTGATATCTGGTAATCCTTGCCCGCATCTTTTACCAATCCCTTACAATATTTTGCAACAACAGCCAGTTTCCCCTTCGTTCTGCCGTTTAGCACAACCTCGCTGACTGGCAGGTCAAATTTAATTATCTCTTTTATCAGATTGGGCGTATAAACTCCACTTCCGCCTATTACGGCAATCTTCATACTTACTCCTCCTTTCCCAGTAATACAGACTGATATTTATATCCCCTTTTTATTATCACTGCCGGCGGTTAGTCTGTCACGCTCTCTTTAAATAGCTTGCTTAACATTTTATCGGTAACAGCCATAAATTCACCCGAGATGTATCCTAGTTCCCCGGTTGATATCTTATCCGCTTTCTCATGTTGATATAGCATTAGTGCCAGTTCACCGCCTATCATGTAATAGTTATACGCATCCAGGTTCTTAGGACATTTCCCTTCATATGTTTTAATCCACTTCTTTCGGCAATATTTTGCCATCTCATCAAACAGTTTCCATAAAAATCTCATATCCCCGTTTTCACCAAGCAAAATTTTATAAACCCTTTTATTTACCTGAAAGGATTTATAAACCTCTGTAATAAATGGATGTTCACCTTCCACATAGGTTTCCTTACTTATCTTTTGCATAGGCTTGAGTGTTTCCTCAATGAGTTCCGTCTCAATCTCATTTAGCAAATCATCAATATTGTCATAGTGATAATAAAATGTTGCGCGGTTGATGTCACACGCTTTTACTATTTCTTTAACGGAAATCATCTCATATGGTTTGCTTTCCATGAATTGCAAAAACGTTTTTTTAATCAGCATCCGTGTTTGTCTGACCCTGCGGTTTGCCTCCCCTTTTTTATTCATGGACGCACCCCCTATACAGAATTATTACTCTGTATAGATATTAACAATCCTATTTAAAAAAGTAAAGATGTGAGCCAGAAATAGACTCACATCTGAAGACCATATTACAGATTCATCGCGGCAGCATATGCGGCGCTGTTAGCTTCCAAAATTCTTCCCATTTTATAGGAATCACCTATATTATAGATCTCGGGAGCGACACTTGTTTTCTGCCCTTCTAAAAACATAGATTCTTCCGCCTTTCCGCCCATGGCTACGACAAGGAAATCTGCCTCCAATACCTTATCCTCCGGCATTTGTTTCAGAGGCGCAGCCGGTAGATTTTTGACAATCGGGGTCCAGGTACATAGACCGTCCGGACGATTGGGATTCATGTCCTCCGAAACCACAAGCCTACCGTCTTTTATCTCTTTAGCTACCGTTGAAGCCATCATCTTTATTCCGCGCTCTTCCATGGAATGTATAAGCCATCCCCTGTTTGCCGTACATGCTCCGTACATAAACTGAGAAAGCATCTCTATTATCGTAACATCACGGCCCATTTCGGATTTAAGCCACCATGCGCTTTCGCACCCAACCTGTCCTCCGCCTATCACAACAATTTTCTTGGCATCCTTGGGTAGAAGTTCAGGATTTTTAAGCAGCTTGCTTCCCAGCTGCGATGGAATTCCTCCCCATCCCGGGATAGGTGCGGATATGCGTTCTTTCGCACCATTTGCATAAACCACGGTATCATAATCTTTGCATTTAAGCATATCATTTGTTATATTTGTATTCAAATGCACGGTAATATCCTCACATCTTTTTATCTGTCTAACCAGCCAGTCTTTATAGTTTTTAACATCAAACTTTATAGTCGGTTTACCGGCCGCTATAAGCTCGCCGCCCAGCTTGCTGTCTACTTCATACAAGTCGATCTTGTGTCCTCTTCCAGCAGCATATATGGAGAAATTCATTCCTGCCGGTCCGCCGCCCACAACGGCGATACGTTTTGACTTATGTGATTTCATCACCTGTTTGGGATATACATCCTCAAAACCGGTGCGTGCATTGACCGCACAGGTGATATGCCCTGTCTCCACAAACCCGTTGATGCAGCCTTCCTGGCAACCTATACACGGGCGGATATCCTTGATGTCTCCTCTGTATGCCTTATTGACCCATTC
>DHDL01000019.1:21337-23117 GCA_002399345.1 Thermoanaerobacterales bacterium UBA4877 | reverse complement strand
CGGAGTGCCTGCTCTGCAATATCCGGGTAGCCCAGTTTACCCACGGCAACCACCGGAACCTCATATCCAGCATTGGATTTGATTCCCTTCTCAGCAAAATAATCCTTTACCTTTTTGGATACATCTACATAGCATCCCGCAGGCATGGTTGCCGGCGGATGCGGAAGCCACCAGTTATCATAGCACCCTAAGTCCACATCGAACATGTCCACCCCGGCTTTTACCAGGTTCTCCATAAAACTTAAACTCTGCTCAATCGTGCGTCCGTTCCTGAATAATTTCAGTGAGGACACCGTATCCATTCTGTCTTCATATGTCTCATTGAGTGCCGTGGAGAGATCGATCCTGTACATGATCGGGAACTTCGGCCCCACGGCCTGGCGGATTGCACTCACTATTGCCCGGCCGAATGCCTGGTAATTTGCATACTTGCCCTCCGTCCTGCGATTAAAAGCAGGGTTGGTCATTTGATCAAGAAGATAGCCTTCATGTCCGTGTAAATAAATGCCATCCATTCCCACGAACTTGGAATTAAACGCACATTGTGCCGTTTGTGCAATGATCTTGTCACATTCCTCGTCCGTAAGCTCGCGGCTGGGAACAGCAGGCATATAGAAATTCGGATTCTCTGAAGCCGATACCGGAAGGGTTCCGGCCAAGGCGCACATCGGAGGGCCTACGCGTCCCAGTCCCGGCGTCAGCTGTATGAATATACGACTGTTTCTTGCATGCACACCTGCCGCCATGTCCTTCCATCCCGAGAAGGTTACATCCCTATCAATTCTAGGCATCTGTGCTGTACCGTCATTAAATAAAACAGTGGGGTCTACTCCCTGGCTAACCGGTACAAGCCCAGTTGTAATCAGTCCTATGCCACCTTCCGCTCTTTCTTCAAAATAGCGAATCATCTTATTGGTTGGCCGTCCGGTGGAATCACACATCATACAATTTCCCATAGGGGCCATGACCGTTCTGTTTTTAATGGTCATTCCGTTTATCTGTATAGGAGAAAACATTTTCTTATAAGGATAAAAATTATCCGTAAATCTTCCCGTTCCCAGGGCATGATTCTCGTAATCCAAAGCATCCCAGTCAACATAGGTATTAACCAGTTCTTTGATCATTTCATCCTCTTTAAGCTCCGGTCTAGCAGCCTCTGGCTGTGCAGCGGTTTCCTCGGTCGCATCGTCGGACACTTCAACAACCCCGTCTTTATATATCTTGATCGTCATGCCGTCTTTAACATAATCCAGGAATTCTTGCCCCAACCGGTCTATAACAGGCATTTTAGCATCAGTCCAATACTTCACAAGCACCGCGCCGGAAGCAGCTAAAGAATCGATCGTATTAGTAAAAAGCATACATGCAGGAAGCTGATTTAAGCGCCCGCAATTAAATAAAATCATACCGCCTGTAGTTGAACCGATCGTCTGCGGGAGGCACAATGCCATATCTGTTATCTGTTTTCCATACAATTCCTTGTTCTGCGCATCGGAGCAGTTTACTATTCTGCCGGAATCTGCACCGCCCAGGCTGCTGAAACTAGCCAGTGTATTAAATCCCTGATGGGTCACAACAGCTTCGGCAGTGGCCTGGCCGTTCACAATTATCCGTCCCTTAAATTTTCTTTTAGTCATTATTCTACCTCCTTCCCGCTAATGAGGCTCAAAACTTCATCCGTTGTATAATAACGGCAGGTCGTATATGTCCTCAGTTTATTTGAATTGGTAATAACCGGGCGAGCCTTGCTCAACGGATTGTTCATATACATAAGAGGACA
>DHDL01000019.1:0-21138 GCA_002399345.1 Thermoanaerobacterales bacterium UBA4877 | reverse complement strand
AGAACTGCAGGAGATGTAGTAAAGACAGTTGGAATTGCAACCTTGGCCTTGTTTGCCTGCTTCATATTTGCAATCAAAATATCCGCATATTCTTTTAATTGCCCCATTGTCAGATGTGGGCAACCTACAAAAGCCAGTTCCGGCTTCGCATCCGGGTTTGTCCAGAGCACGGGATAATTATTCTTTACCCTGCCCAGCTCTTCATCATCAATAATGTAAACTTTTGCATTGGGTTTTATCAAGCTCTCTCCTATCTCAACCGCCTCGGGAGTCAGTTTATCAATGTGATACAGTCCGACTGCTCCGTTAGACGCCGTAGCTGCTCCAAAATCTTTCAAATAAGCGCAGGCATCGGCAGTAAGTTCCGTTCCCAGCCATTTATCCAAGCCCTTAACATAAGGTACATCCTCCACAACCTTCATACCTATAGCGCTTCCAAGGACCTGGGCCTCCGGCTTTTTAGTTGTCTTTACTTCGATAATCCAGTTAGCCTTCCGTCCTTCATCCGTAAGCAATCCAAAGTTCGGAACCCAGCCCACAGCTGAACCAAACAGCTCCATGATTCCGGAATTACGGTTACATCTGGCACCCAGTACGCTATTGGCATACACAACCGCGCTGGATTCTGCCCATGAAAGAATCTCTCCCTTTTTAGGCCGGTTATTATTCTGTGGCAGATAGCATGCACATGTATAATCGTCATCAGACTTCATGCCCATTTCTTTTAATAAAGCCTCACATCTGTCCTGCAGCGAATACATATAGTGCGTAAAAACCAGCTGCTGCGTTATATCCGCCGGCACGTTTGGATCCAATGGCCTGGGGTCCGCCGTAAACTTCTGTTTAAACTCCACGTTCCCTTCAATTAACTCTTCAAAGATATCCAGTACGCTCTCCAGGGTCTTTAATCCATAGCTATAAACCGTATGACCATACTTACTTGTCACATCAACCATCTTGTCGGCACCATAAATCTCCCCGTACAGCATAAGGGTTTTTAGGATCTTTGCCGTGGTCTCTCCTTTACTGCCATCATAGACAGACTGTTGTTCCGGTGTTAATTTAATCATCCGTTTCTCCTCCCATCTATTTTAGTATCCATGTTAATTATTTCACATAACCATCCTGTAGACAATACACAATAAATTAATTATGTTGAAAATTCAACATTAATATGAATATGTTGAATCTATGATTTGAAAAGAAAAGACTCGGAACATTTAACCGAGTCTTTTTTTTGATTGTATTTAATTAATCATCCGAAAGCTCCATGATTTCTGTGCAGATAAGCCGGCCTGCCGCCGCTGCGAGCTGGTCTATACGACGAATGCGTACCAGGTCCTTGCCAAAGATATCTTTGGCTGCCGGCACACTGCTATTCTCACCCATAAAAACTGCTGCAGCACGAATATCCCTTCTGCACAGTGCATGAACTTCCGCAGCGGTGTCTTGAACCCCCTGCTCACCTCCATAGTCCCGGCCAAACGGATATTTATTCCCAGGTGGAATCCTATGGCTGTCGTTTGGATTTGCATCTGTCAAAAGCAGAAGAAGGTGTTTTTTCTTTGGTCCGCCCTTCATCAGTTCTCCGGCAGCCCGCAGTGCCAGGCCATCGCGGTTCCATCCGGCTGCAAAGTAGCGGAAAATTTCCCGGTTTGCATGTTTTAAGCTATATGGTTTTAAAACCCGAAGAACCGTGTAGCCGCGCAGGCTGCAAAAGCTGGTCACCTGGACCGCAATGCCGCAAAGCCGGAGGCTCTCAGCTAAGATATACCCCTGCGCCGCGACCGTCTCCTGGCAATGCAGGCGGGATGCGGATGCATCCAGCATAAGATCCACTGAGAAGCCCGGATGTTCCTCAACATCCCGGTACAAAAATACACATGAGTCCCCGAGCAAGGGTTCACGCCAAACACGGCCAACATCCAAGCGTCCGCTACGTGCCTGTATCTCCTCCGGCTGCTGCTGGATAAGCATACAATTGCGGATTTGCCCGGCCAAACGAATAATAGCGCTGCGGTTTATCTCCAAATTTTTTTCATAAATATCCCGATTTCGCCTCGCCTGCATTGCCGCCTGCTGGGCAAGGTGTTCAGATTCTCGGCTGTGGCAGCCGCCCTTTGTGGGAACACCGTCTGTAAACCAAAGATGGCATCCGGAATGATTATCCGTGCAAAGCTGCTGCTCCATCATATTTAGTTCCTTCGGCGAATACAACGACCTCCCAAAACAATCTTCTATATACTCGCGATCCGTTTGCTCTTCCTCTTGTAAATGAAGCTTTGCATGCAGTGCACCGGCCGGGGATGCCCTGCCATCCTGCTGTGTTTCTCTTAAAGTTCTGACAGACAAATTATCAGTACGTTGAATCTCTATTGGCATTACCTTTGTTAAAAACGGCACCCACTTTTCACTGAAGTGCAGCTTGAAAGGCTGCCGCACCCAGGGTGTTCCATTAAAATGAAAATAATCATGAAAAACCCTAAGTATGGCCGCAGACAAGTCCGGCCCATTCAACGTACCGCTCAAGGCCAGGGCAGCATCTAAGTTTTTTGCCCTTACAGACTGTACTAAAGGCGGCTTTCCCAACACACGCTGCCACCGAGCCGCCTGTAAGGTATAAACAAGCTGGTTTTTAGACATCCACTCCTGACGGGAAAGCCGGTATTCCTGAGCAAAAAATTCTTTGGCGTGTAAAAACCGCAATTCCTCTAATACGGGACGCACAGGAAGTTCACGCTCATAAAGAGCATTTTCTAAAGACAGCCAGGCCAGGTCATCAAACATTGCTTGCCGGCCATCACCCGTCCACTTAGAAAACAAAGTCTTAAGCATTTCTTCTCCATACCATTTGTGCGCCAATCCCACAATACAGTTCATATAAAGATCAGGTGCGCCATCCATATCAAATGCCATAAACTGCGGATCAAAATCATATACACCGGCAGCGGTCCATATCTGGTTGCACGCCCGCCTCTGCTCCCCATTATAACTTTGTATATGCATTTTCATCAGTCCGAGAATAAACGGTTGCGCTTGAGATGTGCCGGAACGCGCGACGAAATTACATCGCGGACCAGGCCACGTTCATAGCTGTCGAACACTTTATTTGTAAGGCCCATATCCAACGCCCGACCGACATCCAGCCCAAAGTGCATCATGCGCACAGCCGCCAGCAGTCCACGAAGATCCAGGGCCTTTGAAGAAATTTCGGCATTCTCACACTTCTTCCGCAGGTCCAGAAATAACGCGGAGAACTGCTGCACTCCTTTTTCTTTTAATGTGGGAAATTCCCTGTGCAAAAGTTTTTGCAGGTTTTCACATGAAATGGGCGGCATCTGAATAACCACAAAGCGTGATGCCAAGGCCTCGTTAAGTTCACGCGTACCGGCGTAACCGTAATTCATAGTGACGATAAAGCGGGTTGCAGAGTCCGCCTCCATCCGGCCATAGCCGGGTACATCGATGATGTGACGGAAATCAAGAACGGAATGCATTACGGCCAGTGCTTCATTTTTTGCCATATTTATTTCATCCAGTACACCAAACCCTCCGTAGCGCGAACATTGGTAAATCGGACCCGGGCGGAATTTGACCGTGCCTCCCTCAAAGGTATCCGTCCCTATGAGAGAAGCGGCATCCATATTTATATGAAAAGAAACACTCCATAACGGTCGTGAAAATACCATGGCCAGATTTTCCGCCAAAACATTTTTGCCGGTTGCCTTACTGCCAACAAGTAGCAGGTTCTCACCACAAAGCAGTGCGGTTATTGCTTCTTCCCAGATCTCCTTACCGTAATATGGATACCGAGGGTGCGGGATACGGCTCTTAATCCCGGGTGATACCGGGTGCGACTCGCTAAATGAGCGGATGTCATCTAAGATGCCATCATCTATATTCTCTTCTTTTAAGAACTCATACAAAATACTCACCTTGATCTTCTTTGCTAACGTTTCAAATACGTTTTTATTGATAATCTTCTATAAGGAACATCGGTTTTATTGCAACCACCTCATCATATTCCTCCCGGCTTACCTGTACGTCCGAGTTCAATGCCTTAAGTCCGTCTTTCAGATCCTCATATGATTGCAAAATGGTCTCGCTGCGCCCCTCCTTTATACTGCGAATCATCCTTGCCAAAGCAGCCGGGTGTGCGTAGCGAGCAGGCAGCGGGAAATCTTTGTAATCCTCCAGATAATCTTCCATATCCATGCGCGCCTTTTCCAGCCCCGCATCAACCTCTTTGCGGTTTTGACGGGCGGTGGGCTGAACGGAGATACCTGCAAACATAAATATAGCGGCCAGGCCGATAAGCAAGAAATATATCCCGAAAGATCCCTGCTTTGTAACCATTTGGTATATCCCATAAACTGCCGCGACGATGCCGGCCAGTGTAATGGCAACCGCGATCCATTTATAGGTAAAAGAGGTGTTGGAGCTTACACGCTTCGCCTTGCTTGCAGCAGAAAGTTTTTGTGAAAGCTCCGGCCGCTTATCAAGGTAATTCTTTGCCCGCTCTAACTCATCCACCGAACGAGATGCCTGTGGAGATAAATTCTTTTTAAATCTTGCCCTTTCCTTTGCCTCAGCTTTTTTTATTCTCTTTTCTGCTTCGGCAGACACAGTCTTTATTTCCGGGTGCTCCCGCTTAATGGCAGCAAGCATCATGTCTAAATTCTTCTCAAATTTAAAGCTGCACTCAATCTTTTTATTGTCATATTCAACTACAACATACGAGACTGAACCGAAAGCTCCCTTGCCGGTAAATCCTCCTTTGCTCATGGCAACCTTTTTATAAACACGCTTTACAGAAGAAAAAGGAACATAAAAGCGGCGGCTTAAAAAAATGCTGCTCAAATAAATCGCTTTTTGCCCTATCCCACAGGAATCGTATGCCTTGCAGGTTTTTTTATCCGCTTTTAACGCAGTATCGCTGAATTTTGTCTTACTAAGCCCGGTTGGCTTAAAAAACATTTGCTATTCCTCCTCAAATATGAAAGCATACCATGACAGATCAGGGACCACTAAAACACAGCGGTCCCTGTTTTGCATGCATAATTGTTAAGTTTCTGCCATTACCTAGCTAGTGTACTATAATCCGGGTGTACATCACGCTTTTTAATCGTGTACAGGAAAATGCCAAGTAATAAAGCGGCAAAAATAATACCGATTGGATAAGCAAATGATGTACCAAGATTTAGGCACTCTTTCGCATAGACAAAATATGTTGCGGAAACAGCACTCATAAATGTTGCGGGCAATGCTGCAATCCAGTAGTTCTTCTTTTCAAAGAAGAGGTACATGGCCGCCGCCCATAAAACGATCATAGCCAGTGTCTGGTTTGACCAGCTGAAGTAACGCCAGATAATCGCATAATCCAACCTGCTGATAATCGCGCCTGCCAGAAGCAGCGGAACACAAAGGACAAAACGTTTCTTAACATCATTCTGGTCAATATGAAACCAATCTGCAATAACAAGGCGGGCAGAACGAAACGCCGTATCTCCAGAAGTAATAGGACAGGCGATGACACCGAGCATAGCCAGAACAACGCCGACCGAGCCCATCGTTTTAATGCAGACATCATAGATCGCAGCGGACTGGCCGTTTGCCAAAGCCGCATCCAGGCCTGTATTAAGGCCGCCTGTGACCGCATAAATCGAGCAGCCGGCTGCTGCCCATATGAGTGCTATGATGCCTTCGGCTACCATTGCACCATAAAATACAAAATGTCCCTGCTTCTCACTCTTCATACAGCGTGCCATTAGAGGTGACTGTGTGGAGTGGAAACCAGATATTGCTCCGCAGGCCACCGTAATAAACATTACACTCCAAACAGGTGTTCCCTCAGGATGCATATTATAAAAATGACTCCATATTTCAGGGATGTTAAACGCTGGGTGTGTAAAGAGGCCCATGCCTACACCTATTGCCATGACTATCAAGCAAAAGCCAAAAACAGGATAAAGCTTGCCAATGATTTTATCGATAGAAAGAAATGTTGCTATGAAATAATAAGATAAAATAACAATAAGCCAAAATGTGTTGTTTGCCCATATGCCGCCGATATTACCATTTTTAAATAAGGTAACAATCAGATCGGCCGGACCCACCGCAAACACGGTGCCAACCATTACCAAAAGTATCACGGAGAATACACGCATTACGTTTTTCATGGTACCGCCAAGATAAATACCGGTTACCTCAGATACGGAAACACCGTCGTTGCGTTCGCTCAGCATACCGGAAAAATAATCATGTACACCGCCGGCAAACACGGTACCAAAGGTAATCCACAGGAATACCACAGGACCCCAGAGTGCACCCTGCATCGCACCGAAAATCGGTCCCAGTCCCGCAATATTAAGTAACTGAACCAAAAACAGTTTCCATTGCGGCATGACCACATAATCAACGCCATCGTTGATTTTAACGGCAGGTGTTTCACGGTCATCGGGAGCAAACGTTTTCTCAATGAACTTACCATACATGAAATAACCACCGATCAAAATAGCCAAACACAAGAAGAAACTAATCATTTTACATCGACCTTTCTCTTATAATTTGGACAAAATCTGATAAGTGCTTTGCTTTTTCTGCCGCTTTTATCTTAACATTATACTTTTGTCCAGTCAAGCAAATTATAGAATTCCTACATAGAATATCCTTAAATAACTACATGCAAGAAACTATTCTAAAGTGCGGATCAAATTTATCATAACGAAATATTATATATAAAGGATATAATACGCGATGCGTGGCTATATATTTATCTGACCATAAGCAAAATATTGTAAAGGAGGTTATATCTTATGGCACAATCGATCCCTAAGCTTTCAATAAAATGCCGGGATAACAGCGGCGATATCTATGTTGACATTAACCCTAACCCCGCAGGTCAGGGCAATGTCGAAGCCTTTGCTGAATGTTTCGGATATGCGGCAAGTTATGCCGCCTCTATCTGTTACGGCCTACCAGTCAATATGATATTAGCACAATGGGGAGGAGAATCCGGCTGGGCATCAGGCAAACTTCAAAGAAACAATCAAAACTGGTCTAACATCATATATACCAACCCATCAAATCCACCCAGCAACGTCGGTAAAGGCATAGGAAAATGGGCTAAATTCGAGGGTATGATGAAACACGCCGAGGGATATGGCAAATTCTTTATCGTAAACCCCCGCTACTCACTTCTTATCGATTATCTCAAGTACTGCCAGGCCCAAAGCACGCTCCCCGATGCCGACAAATGCGCGAGGTTCATTGCGGATGCGGGCTACGGCGGGCCGGACCATGGCAGCTACTATGACAGCCTGCACAGTTGGATGAGCACATTGGCCAGACACTGTAATATATAATCAGAGGATAAATTTTTTTAAAACTGTTGACATACAATGGATATTAAGTATAATATAATAATATAAACTTAATAAGACCTCGGTAGGTGAGGTTACTGCAAGGATACGGATTGCTACCGAAAAAGAGTGGAAACACCCTGACCCGGCAAGCAGGTTTGGCCGAACAAAGAAGGCCTTATCTAATGCAATTTCATGGCCTTGCTGAGCCAAAACTTGAACGAGAAAGTATTGATTATAATGCCTTCGTCATACACTCAAGTTTGACGAGGGCTTTTTATCTTTTCATTATATTACGGAGGTGACAGGAATGGAGTCTGGCTGTAATAAGGGCTGTGGCGGTAAGTGTATATATCACATGTATAACAAGGCATACTTTTCCCTGCTCTGTTCCTTGTGCCTGCGTGATATATGCTTTCTTTAAATCATTTCCCCATGGTCCCATAAATTAATGCTATATGCAAAACTACCCCGGTCAAAATTTATATATTAAATAATAGGTTTTGGAAAGGTTAAAGTACAAACATGAACCTTTTATTTATTATGGTCTTTTTTAGTGGGCATATTAATAAATAGCCGATTACTTATTTTAAAAGAGAGGTGAAAACTATGGACGATGGACCTGCAGGCAGTAAATACAAACAACCTTACATGGTAATAATAATATTTGTCATCCCGACAGTGGTGTCCGCTTCCATGGTTTCACTGCTTGGATGACAATACCTGAGGAGGTATTGTTATGGTTTTGAAAAAATTAACGGATAATATAAACTCTGATATAGTTAACCCTATATTAAAAAAGCTTAACACTTCACTTGACGGATTAACAGAGGAAGAAGCAGAAAAAAGACTTGATGATTATGGATTTAATGAGGTCGGCGGGAAAGTAAATAAATCAATCTTTGCACGGCTTTTCGAAAACTTTAAAAACCCTTTGATCCTCCTTCTTATTGTACTCGCAGTTATTTCTTATATCACCGGCGATATAAGCGCAGCTGTGGTAATGGTTATTATGGTTGCGCTAGGCGTAGTATTACAGTTTGTTCAGGAGATGAAGGCGGATGAATCCGCAGGAAAACTAAAATCTATGATAACCACAACGGCGACCGTCATAAGGAATGGGGTACAAAAGGAAATACCATTAAAGATGATCGTCCCCGGTGATATCATTCATTTATCTTCGGGTGATATGATTCCGGCGGATGTGCAGCTGGTCACATCCAAGGATTTGTTTGTAAACCAATCGGCCCTCACCGGTGAATCGCTTCCCGTAGAAAAGAACATAACGGAGGGCACGTGGAAAAATGATTTGGAAAACCCCAATATGTGCTTTATGGGTACTAATGTGGAGAGCGGTACAGCCATTGCTATTGCGCTCACCACAGGGAAAGATACCTATTTCGGCCGGTTAGCCAAAAAGACAACCACCGGTGAAAGGCCCATGACTAGTTTTGATAAAGGTATAAACGACTATACATGGCTCATGATAAAGCTGATCTTCATTATGGCACCGGTTGTATTTCTTATCAACGGATTTACTAAAGGGAATTGGTTTGATGCATTTTTATTTGCAATAGCCGTAGCGGTTGGACTCACACCGGAGATGCTTCCCATGATAGTGACCGTAAACCTTTCGCAGGGAGCATTATCCATGGCAAAGAAAAAGGTGATTGTAAAAAAGCTTAATGCCATACAGGATTTTGGAGCAATGGATGTTTTGTGTACTGATAAAACAGGAACCATAACAGCCGGAAAAGTTGTTTTGGAGAAATATTTAAATATATACGGAGTTGATTCAGATAGGGTTTTAAAATATGCATTTATAAATAGTTTTTATCAGACCGGTTTAAGAAATGTGATGGACAGCGCCATACTGAGCCACAGAAATGACGAGGAGTATTATTCTAACATTGAACATAAATACTTAAAGATAGATGAAATCCCCTTTGATTTTATGAGAAAGAGAATGTCTGTGGTTGTAAAAAATAAAAGAAATGAGCATGTGCTGATATGCAAGGGTGCTATTGAGGAGGTCCTCGGCCTTTGCAATAAATATGAGACAAAGGAAGGCACGGAACCATTCCTGGGCAAGATGGACAGCAATATAAGCGGTATTATAGACAACCTGCATGATGATGGCTTCAGGGTCATTGCCGTAGCTTACCGGATATTCGATGACAGCAGGAATGAATATTCTATAGACGATGAGAGCGGCCTTACTCTGCTTGGTTTCCTGGCTTTTCTTGATCCGCCTAAGGATACCGCGGCGGATGCTATTGCTAAGGCCCACAAATACAATGTAGAGGTTAAGGTGCTAACCGGCGACAATGATATCGTAGCTAAAAAGGTATGCGAGAAGGTTAATTTACCGGCGGATAAGGTACTTCTTGGCAGTGATATAGATGCAATGAGCGATGGAGAACTGGCTGAAGCGGCCGAGGAGGTTTCAATATTCGCGAAGCTATCGCCCATGGATAAGGAAAGGATAATAAAAGCTTTGCAGAGTAAAGACCATGTGGTCGGGTTTATGGGTGACGGCATAAACGATGCCCCCGCACTAAAAACAGCGGATGTAGGGATATCCGTTGATACGGCAGTCGATATAGCAAAGGAATCATCGGATATAATACTGCTGGAGAACAACCTGCTCGTACTTGAAGAAGGTATTCTGGAGGGCAGAAGGGTATTCGGCAATATTATCAAATATATTAAGATGACCGGCAGCTCCAACTTTGGTAATATATTCAGTTTACTCGGGGCGAGCATTTTTGTGCCGTTTTTGCCTATGCTCCCTATTCAGGTTTTAGCAAACAACCTACTATATGATATATCCCAGACGGCTCTGCCTACCGATTCTGTAGATGAGGAATGGATTAAGCGGCCGAGGAAATGGGCGGTAGATGACATTAAAAGATATATCATGCATATAGGGCCGATCAGCTCAATATTTGATTATATAACCTATTTCATTATGTTGTTTGTATTTTCAGCGGGAAATAATCCCGCGCTGTTTCAGGCGGGGTGGTTTGTTGAGTCTTTGTTTACGCAGACGCTTATCATTCATGTGATAAGGACAAATAAGATCCCGTTTATTCAAAGCAGGGCTAGCCGGCCGCTTATGATAACTTCAATCGCAGTTGTGTGCCTAGGCGCTGTTTTAGCTTATTCGCCTCTAGGCTCCGCCTTTGGATTTGTAAAGCTCCCTATGGCATATTGGGGATTCCTTGCTTTGATTTTGCTGGGCTATGTTACTTTAACCCAGGTGGTGAAGAATTGGTATAACAAGAGATACGAAATAGATTGAGTTAGTCACAGGGGGCAGGCAACTGCCCCCTTTCTTTTTTCTTATGAGAAAAAGATATGTTATACTAAAATGCAAGGAGGTATATGCAGTGGAGATTCAAATGGAAATAATAAATTTCATACAGTCTATACATAATCCAGTGCTGGATGCATTGTTTCTAGCTTTGACAAGTATGGGCAGCGAGGCATTCTTTTTTATCGTGATTCCAGCCATATACTGGGGCAAGGACAAAAAAGCGGGTCTAGGCCTGGGCGTCTCTGTTCTTTTGTCTATGTATATAAACGTACTGTTAAAGGAGATTGTAAAGATAAAGCGGCCATTCGACTATCCCAGCATAAGGACTCTGCCGCGTGCCACTGCAGGCGGTTATTCATTCCCCAGCGGCCATGCCCAAAGCACAGCTTCCCTATGGGGATATCTGATGGGATATTTCGGCAGGCCTTGGCTTTATTGGACAAGCCTTGCCGCTATCCTGCTGGTGTCACTTTCCCGACTGTATCTTGGGGTACACTGGCCCGCCGACGTTGCGGGAGGCGCGGCCATCGGTATGATCGTAGCGTACGCCGGCCTGGCCTTTACTGAACGCGTAAACCATCTAAGGCTGCACAACTACCCCGCAAAAATAGCCGCTTCCGTGCTCATTCCTATAGTATTACTAATATTGTTTCCACACCATGATAATTTTAAATACATGCCGATGTTGGCCGGCATACTCATTGGCTTCTTCACCGATGAGGACTTTATAGGGTATCAGCCCAAGCCAAACACATTTAATAAAAATATACTTAAATATTTCATAGGTATTGCGGTATTCCTGCCGTTATACTTCGGGCTGCGTGCCGTCCTACCATATGGAAATATAGGATATGCAGTAAGGTACTTTCTATCTGGATTGTGGTTCACCCTAGGCGCTCCGTGGATATTCAAAAAATGTAATCTGTAAATTAATCAATGCGTCAGCAGTGACTCAAACTGTGAATTATAAAGCTTATGGTAAAGTCCCTTGTTAGCTATAAGCTCCTCATGGCTTCCCTCTTCTACTATGCCGTTCTCGGTCAGCACGATTATGCGTTTGGCCTTCCTTATGGTTGCAAGCCTATGCGCAATTATGAAGGTCGTCCTGTTCTGGGCAAGCCGCTCCAGTGACTCCTGTATTATGGCCTCACTCAACGTATCAAGAGATGAGGTCGCCTCGTCCAGTATCAAAATCCTGGGGTTTTTTAAAAACATACGCGCTATGGAAATCCGCTGTTTCTGGCCACCGGACAACATAACACCCCTCTCGCCTATATAGGTATTATAACCATTTGGCATCTCCATAATAAAATCATGGGCATTAGCAAGCTTAGCCGCCTTTATGATATCCTCGTCGCCGGCATCCGGACATCCGTAGGCTATGTTATCCTTTATATTGCCGGGAAACAAGAACACGTCCTGCTGCACAATACCGATACTACTCCTTAATGAATTCAATGTGACATCCCTTATATCTGCGCCGTCAATCTTGACGCTGCCGCTTTCCACATCATAAAACCGTGGCATTAAGCTGCAAAGTGTTGTCTTGCCGGCACCTGACGGCCCCACAATGGCTATCGTCTCCCCTGCCCGTACCTTAAGATTTATTCCCGCGAGCACACTTTCACCCTCATCATAACTGAAGCATACGTCATCAAACTCAACATCACCTTTTACATTGCCCAGCTCCCTAGCGTCCGGCTTATCCACCACTGTCGGCTGCACCGACAGCAGCTCCTGAAATCTTTTAAAACCCGCCATACCCTGCTGATACATCTCCGTAAAACGTACAAAGGTATTGAGCGGTTGTAAAAACTGTCCTATGTAAATGATGTACGCAACAAAATCTCCGGCATTTATAATGCTGTTTGAGACAAAGTACCCACCTGATACTATTGTTATCACTATAACCATATTGGAAAGGAATTCAGACACGGAATCAAATATACCTATATACTTAACAGTTTCCCCCCTGGCCTGTTTAAAAGTCTCATTTCCCTTATCGAACTTAGTCCGTTCCCTGTTCTCTGCGGTGAATGACTTTACCACTCTTATACCCGATATTGAGCTTTCCAGGCCGGCATTTACATCTGCCAGCTTCTCCCTAAACTTACGAAAAGAATGCTCCAACTTGAAATTGTACATCACCATAAAATAAAGTACCAGAGGCATGATAGCAAATATTATAAGAGTAAGCTTTATGTTTATGGTGCATAGAAGAATAAACGCACCGATTATTTTTATAGTGGAAATTATAAGATCCTCCGGCCCGTGATGAGCCATTTCGGTGATATCATTCAGATCATTTACCACTCTTGACATGATATGTCCTGTTCGGGTATTGTCAAAGAAGTCAAAAGATAAGTCCATTATATGGGAAAATGCTTCTTTCCTCATATCATACTCCATCATAACACCCATAAGATGGCCGTAATAGCCCACAATATATTGTAGTATCATCCTGACGAAGTATATTATGAACAATATCCCGCCAATTCTAAAAATCACCGATGTATTCCCCTGGGGTATCACCTTGTTTATAAGTTCCCGGGACACCATGGGATATACCAAATCTGCTGCCGCAATCAAAACGGCACACACAAGATCCAATATAAAAAGCCCCATATGCGGCTTGTAGTACTTCATAAGTTTCTTAATCATATATTACCCCCCTGAAATCATACCGACGAAAAGGCATCTGCAAAAATATACTAAATTTGATTATAATTGCAGCCCAAAATAAAGTCAATGCCCTGCTGTGCAAATCAGCAGGGCACCGACTATTAAATTTTTTATTTAAGATGCGAATCAAACCACTCGGTTATTTCCTTTAACCTTCTTATCCTGTGTTTAGGTTTACCGCTACGCGAAAGCTCATGGTTTTCACCATGGAACAGGCACAGACGTGATTCCACACCAAAATACTTCAGCGCCGTAAACATCTGCAGTCCCTCACCCATCCAGCACCTGTGATCCTCATCGGAATGAATGAAAAGTGTAGGCGTCTTAACCTTATCCGCATACCTCAGCGGAGAATGCTCCCAATACTTATCAATGTTATTCCAGGGATTGCCGCCTACCTCATTGGGATTAAAATAAAAACCTATATCAGTGGTACCAAAGTCAGATACCCAATTAGATATGCTGCGCTGCGACGCCGCTGCTTTAAACCTGTCTGTATGACCTATAATCCAGTTGGTCATAAACCCGCCGTAAGAACCCCCAGTAACACCCAACCTGTTCTTATCTATATTATTGTACTTTTCCAAGACACTATCAGTGAATTTCATCAAGTCATCGTAATCAATCGTTCCGTACTTACCTCTGATATCCGCAAATTCATTGCCTCTTCCGTCGCTACCACGCGGATTGCAAAATAAAACAAAATATCCGTGTGATGCCCAGTACTGCATCTCGTGGAAATATATATCCCCGTCCGCCGTCTTGGGACCGCCGTGAACATCCAGTATAGCCGGATATTTACTGCCTACATCAAAGTCTACGGGCTTTATAACCCATCCGTCTATTGTCACTCCCGGCTTAGTCTCTACTTCCAATCGCTCCGGCTTTTGCAGATATCTTTCATTGGGCAGCCACTCATTAAACTTAGTGATTTGTACCTCGCTGCCCTCATCCTGTTTGTACAGCTCATCAATTTTGCGGTCTCTGAATGCAATATAAATAATATTGCCGTTCTTTACGTCAAAACCGTCCAGTGAACCCGCCGCATTTATTATTTTCTCTATGTTGCCATCTTTATCAGTCCTGTACAAATTAGAATTAAATCTGTCCATGGCCGTAAAGTAAAGATACCCGTCATCTACAGCAAACGGCACGTTATCTCCGTACCTGCAGTCACTTCCCACCTCGTCGAACAAGCTCATGTCCAGATCCGGTGTCATAAGGGTACGTCTTCCCGATCCCGTGTCATACAAATAAAATTTATGATTTTCATTGACACCAAATCTCTTCATATCAGACGCTACGGCAATCACGCTGCTGTTATCGATAAACTCCGCATAATCATGAGATAACTCGTTATCGCTGTTTAGTTTCTTTAGTTTCCCTGAATCAATATCATAAAGATAAACGTCATTTTTAAGCGGCATCTTATCCTTATAAGTCCGGGTGCATAGCACAGCCATGGTCTTATCTTCATTTAAATTAACTACCTCTACATTGGTATATTCATCGGTTACAGGTGAAATATCCCCGTCCTTATAGACATATAGCCTGTTCCTCACTTTATTTGTATATCCTTCGCCATTGGCTACAAAGGGTATCTCGTCTAAGATCTGGTAATCCTTCTCTTCTTTCCTTTTCTTCAGTTCGTCTTTCTTGTCTTCATCGCTCAAATCGTCAAGGTTTTTCTCATAAGGACTGAATTGGGCGGTAAACAAATAGAGTTTCTCGCGGGCCGGCAGTACGGCTGTAACCTTCATGTTTATGCTCGAAATCTCCGTGGCCTCACCGCCATGTATGCTTATCTCATATAACCGCGTTATAGGCTCTCCATTTTCCAGCCTCTTCTTATCCTTAGGGTTCCTGTTCCCGGTGAACAATATGGTGTCATCATTCAACCACTCATACCCGTTTTCCTCATCAAACGAGGTGAGTTGAAAATATCCATCCCCATCCACATTATATATCCATATATTGGATAGATACTTATTATCCTCAAGATCCAACCTATGAACAACAAATCCGGCATGTCTGCCGTCTGGTGAGTACTTCAGATCAGACAGAAATTTAAAACGTGTAAAATCATCCAGCTTAATCCTTTCCATAAACTATACCCCCATATGCATAATCACTTTATATCTGTTATACCATACCTGGTATATAATTCAAACTCTAGAATCCGTTACCTTGTTAATTGATAAGGCATTGTTGCCACAACGATATGTTTGTATTTGAGAAGCTGCTTTTCAACAAACACACGTGTCCTGTTATGGAGTATCTGATGCCAGTTCTTAGTAACTATAAACTGAGGTAATATCACAGTTATTATTTCACCTTTTTTGTAGTTATACTCCTCTGAATCTATAAATTTAAGCAGCGGCTCGACAATCTGCCTGTAGGGTGAATACTGCACAACCAACGGTATGCTTATATTTAACATATCATACTTTCTTTTTACTTTTGCCGCCCCTTCTTCATCAATAGAAACATTAAAAGCCACTACATTCTTGGATATGGACTGCGCATATCTTAGTGCCTGAACACTTGATCTATTAACACTTTCAATGGGCACTATAACCCTGATGTTATTATAATTACCCCTTATTTCATCTGTTCCTATATCCTCTTCATTTATTCTTAGTTGGTCTGCCACCGCCTCATAATGCTTCTTTATCTGCAACATCAACCATACTGCAATCGGCAGTACTATTATAACAGCCCATGCACCCTCGCTGAATTTTGTAAAACTGATTATAACAACAACCGCCAACGTAGCAATCGCACCGATGCCATTAATAGCAGCCTTTGCCTTTCGGCTCTTGCCCTTCTCTTTATGCCACTTCTTGAACATTCCCGTCTGTGAAAGCGTAAACGATATAAAGACTCCGATAGCATATAACCCTATAAGAGATTTAACCCTCGCCTTAAAGATCACTATAAGTGCGATAGCAACTACGGAAAGCGTAACTATACCGTTAGAATAGCTAAGCCGGTCTCCTCTCATGCCCAGCCTGCGCGGCACATATTCCGATTTAGCCATTACAGACATTAACAGTGGAAAACCTGCATACGCCGTGTTAGATGCTATTATTAATATAATAAATGTAGTCACAGTCACATAATAAAATGCAAAATTCCTGCCGAATATCTTTTCTGCCAGCTGGATTATAACGGCACTATTACCGGGAACAATGTGGTACATGCTGACCAGAGTCGCAACCCCGGAGAATGTAATCACCACAAAAATCCCAAGCAGGAACAGAACCTTTTTTGCATTCTTTACAGAAGGCTCCTTAAAGTTAGGTACGGCATTACTTACCGCCTCTACCCCCGTTAATGCGGAACAACCGTTAGAAAAAGCACGCAAGATTAAAAACATCGAGACTGTTCCAGTAGCTTTTATAGATGGGGTATCAGGAACATAACCCGACTTAATTTTTATAAAACCTGCAAATATCATGACAATTATGCCTAAAATGAATGCATAGGTAGGCATCCCGAAAATACGTGAGGATTCCCTTAACCCTCTTAAATTTCCAAGCATAAGTAAGAGTACCAGTCCGACACATATCGGAACCGTATACGGCTTTAAAACCGTGAAAGCCGATGTTAATTGTTCAACACCTGAAGAAACACTAACGGCTACAGTTAATATGTAGTCGACAGCAAGAGCGGCACCTGCCGTAACCCCTGCGGTTCTGCCCAGATTATCTGAAGCTACTACAAAAGCACCACCGCCGTTTGGATACTTTTCTATTGTCTGTGAATAAGAAAAAACAAGTATCACAAGCAGACTTAAAATCATCCCACATATCAAAAGCATATAGTGATATGAAGCAAATGCTAAAACCGGTATCAACGCCAGAAGAATCTCTTCTATGGCATATGCTACCGATGAAATAGCATCGCTGGCCAATATGGGAAGGCCCCATAGAACACCGTATTTTTCGCCTTGTATAGCCTCATTTTTAAGTGGCGGACCAATAAGTATCCGCTTAATTTTATTGAACATGCTATCCCTCTATAATAATTATATTTTTAGAACGCAAGATAGTATAACACGTTTTATATAACATATCAATATCACAAATATCATTTAATCTAGCGGATTATAACCGTTTCTATGATATTAAGCGGTAATTGCTGCTATATACTTGATTTTACTTTAAATATCAATAGTATACTCTTGCATCAACGCACTAATCCATGCGTACATATACATTGTTCTACCAATTGAATATAAAAATACATAAAATTCATGTAAGTAAAAAATAAAGCAGCCAATGATACTTCTTCATTAGCTGTAGCTATTAAACCCTACCTTATGTACTTAAACATGTTAATCTGGATCATACAAATGATTCCTATACCATACCAAACTAATAAAAGTGCGCTAAAAAGCAAATGCCACTTGGCACTCTTTAACTTTAATCCTTATGCTTGCCATACTGTTTAAACACATGCGAACTAGATATTAAACAAAATCATAAGATAGAAGGAACAAGTATTATAACTTATTGTTCCTTCTAAGATTAGGATTAGTTAAAAAACAACAACCTTAATAGTCAAACTTCCACATATATTTACGTTTATTTAATGGATGGTTCCGCATATCTGCCAACAGTTTATTATATACACCAACCACTGAACTGCAGAACAGGGCGTCATAATAGCCACTTACTTTGCCCAAATCATCCATACCGTATTGTTTTCCATCAATAACGGCAAAGTGTTTGTTATATTTCTTTAAGAATCTGATCGCCCTTTCATCCAGTTCCCTTGTCGCCCCTGTCGACATCATCATAAAAAATGCAGTGTCCGGATCGGTGATTTCAAAGGGTCCATGGAAAAACTCTCCGGAATGAATGGTACCGGAATTTATCCATTGCGATTCTAGAAAAGTACAGACTGTTTCCTGATAAGCAATTGCCCACGCTGTCCCACTGCCTATCGTGTAAACAATATTATCATCATTAAAATCAATACTGAATTTAACTGCCTCAGGTATGATCTCTTTCTTTGCTTTAACAATTATATCATTAAGTTTATTGGTAGCCTCACACATTTGATCATAAGTGTCATTATTTCCTGCAAAATGCAATGCCTCATATGCTATCTTTAAAGCATATACGTCTTTATTTTCTTCAATGATTGCATCATCATCACCATTAAATTGTACAATATAGTCTACATTTCTCTCCAACTCTGTGTTTTCTTTATAGGTCAAACCAATTACTAATGCTCCAAGTTCTCTAGCTGTCATAGCGGCTTCTATAGTTTCAGGTGTATTGCCCCCTCTTGAAGCTACCACAACTATACTATGTTCATTTATAAACTTAGGTGTATCATGAACAAACTCATTTGAGGTGGTATAACTAGTTGAAATTGTATCAGATTCTCTTTTAATGTAGTAATATGGTGCATAAAAACAAGCTAGTGAGCCTCCGCATCCCACAAAATTAACCGTCTTAATTCTCCTGTCTTTATAAATATTTCCTATAACCTCATGTATATTAACCATCATTATCCCCTCTCTATATCGCTAGAATCTTAAAGTAATTTAACACGATCCCAACTATAAAACATGATAAAATAACCACCATCGGTTTAGCACCCTTTTTTACGAAATAAAACATAATCCCTGTTAACGCCAATGGTATCATCTTGGGGAAAATCCCGTCGAGTACTACCTGTAGTTTAAAGGCCTTGCCAAATGCCAAGGGAGTAGTTACATCAACCAAACTAGCAACCATACCCCCAATAACCATCAGACCGGCAATGCTGCATCCGTACATAACCTTATCCATCAGATTGCTTTTTGAAATCTGCTGCAGATATTTTTGTCCATTGAGATATCCCAATTTACCACCATACCATGTAATGGGAAAGCTTGTGCCAAAGGATATAATCATGGCTAAAACAGGTCCTAATATTGAACCCTGTTGTGCGAATGAAATACCTATACTCATTGCTATCAATCTAATTGTCCCTTGGAATAGCGAATCACCAATACCCGACAGCGGTCCCATAAGAGCCACTTTGACAGCATTAATCATTTTAGGATCAAGTCCATCAGGATCAGTTGCATATTCTTCCTCCATTGCTGCACTAAGTCCCAATACAAACGAACCAAATTGAGGTGTAATATTAAAAAACTGAAGATGTCTTTTATAGGCCTGCTTCCGTTTTGCATCTTCCTCTGGTGTATTGTAAATGCGGTCAATCGTATTGGACATTCCCCACATGAATGCAGTATTCATCTGACGTTCAAAGTTCCACATTGTCTGCATACACCAGCCGCCCCAAAAAAACTCCTTAAGTTTTTCATTTAATGGATAACTTTGCTGTACCTCCAAACCCTCTTCTGACATATTCTCACCTCTCTTTATAATTTTTGATCAGATAATTCATCAACATCATCTTCCCCTGTTATTCCGTTATCAGAATACTTCAGCTGATATAAAATGACTGCTGTAATAATAGAGATAATGGCGATTCTAGTCAGGCTCATGTTTGAAAAAGCCGTTATAAAAAATCCCAGTAAAAAAAATACAACATTCTTTTTGTTAACCATCGTAGAAAGCAGCATTGCGAAGCCAAAAAATGAAATTATATTTGCACCAAGGCTTATACCGGATATTATATACTCGGGTATTATACTAAGAATACCTTTAATAAAATCGTTACCCAAATATACGGCAGCAAAGACCGGTATAAAGGCTTGAATAGAGTATATAATTGGCCCGTATAAAATATTCATTCTTTTAGCGGCCCTATAATTCCCCTCATCTACATACCTATCACATATATGGCAAAAATTAATTAAGATTATAGCTGTTACAGAATCCAATAATTTATCTAACAAGGTCATTGGTAAAGCTACGGTCAATGCAGTTTCAATACTGGCTCCTGACGTTATAACCAATGCGCATCCTGTCATAGCACCCATATTCATATTAATACTTGATGCCCCCACCTCCACCATACCCAATGTGATCATTTCCATTTGGGCTCCAACCAATAAACCAGTTTTTACATCACCCAGAATCAATCCTACAATCGTGCATGTGATCAACGGTCTTTCAAAATTCAAACGTCCAAATACCCTTGAATCCAAAATCCTAAATACTGAAACCAAACCTATAAAAATAGATTTTAACAGCATTTCTTTCACCTCCTTATATTAAAGTTAAATTCTCTTTTGTACTTGTGGGCAATTGTTGCATACATAATTTAACACCCAATTTTTCAACCTTTCTTAAGTCTTCCTCCTCGCTGTCTGTCAAATAAACTACCTCCGAGTATTTCCTTGATCCATCCTTTTTAGCAATTCCCCCTAGATTTAATTCACTAAACTGCGGATTCGATAATATAAATCTGGAAGCGTTTTCAGCACAACCAAAAATAATAAAGATACTATCGTTTAATTGGTTTATTTTCTCCATGTTGTCATTGGCAACATCAACAGAAAAAATACTCAGTTTTATGCCCGCGGGCTTTGCCATATTCAATACCATCTTTTGAAAATCATCATTAGCCACCTTATCATCGATGATGATAATCCGATCAACGCCCAAATAGTGAGCCCAGGAAAAGGCCACTTGTCCATGCATCAATCGATGATCTATACGCAATGCTTTTATCATAGTTCATATTTTCCTCCTTCAAAAAATATCATACATTAAAGCCATTTTAAGAGCGTTTACTTTAAATATAAGAGATCACATTTGCTCCTATTCTCCTCAATTATCCATTTTAATTCGTCTTTCATGGACA
>DHDL01000033.1 GCA_002399345.1 Thermoanaerobacterales bacterium UBA4877 | reverse complement strand
TTGGCTTCAACAGACCCGGTAGCAATAGACCAGGCCAGCCTGGATCTTGTGAATAAATCCAAGGCTGCGGCAGGATCGGTATTGGATGAACAATATAAGGAAGGACAGGATAAGTTTGAAGCCGCAAATCCCGATACCAAGGGTTATATGCAAATGACCTATGCGGAAGAATTGGGGTTAGGGACGAGGGACTATGAGCTGATTGAGGTAATATAATAAAAATGAGGCGGTTAATTCCGCCTCATTTTTATATTTACCACTACCATTTTCTGAATATATTATTAAGAGCAAATTCAAGTGAGGAAAAAACAATAACGATGGCCCAGCAGTCAAAGCCCAGCGGCGCCGTTTGAAATATTGCGCCCAGTGCCGGTACATATAAGACCACGAGCAGAAGTACAAAGGATGACAGGCAGGCCATTATCAAGTACTTATTTTTAAATATGCCGACCTCAAAGACGGTATGGACCTCGGAACGGCACTCCAATGCATTTAATAGTTCTGCAACGATGAGTGTGGCAAAAGCTACTGTACGTGCCATGTCTATATTGCCGCCGGATAGGTACTGGGTCAGCGAAAATGATGCAAGGCTGCTTGCACCTATGATTAATCCGGAAAACAATATGTGCGGGCCCAATCCTCTGGAGAAAATACCTTCATCTGTAGGCCGGGCCGGTCTTTCCATTATGTCAGGATCAGGTGGATCCACACCCAAGGCCAGGGCGGGAAGGCCATCTGTTACTAAGTTTACCCATAATATTTGCAATGGAACCAAGGGCAGTGTCATGTTTATGGCTGTTGCCACAAACATCATGAGTATCTCTCCCAGATTGCAGGAGAGCAGATATCTTATGAACTTCCTTATATTATCATAAATAATTCTTCCTTCTTCTACCGCTTTGACTATGGAGTTGAAATTATCATCCAGCAGTATCATGCTGGCGGCCTCCTTGGCGACCTCTGTCCCTGATTTTCCCATAGCGATGCCGATGTCGGCTTCTTTTAATGCGGGAGCGTCATTCACGCCATCGCCGGTCATGGCTACCACATAACCATTCTTTTTGAGCGCTCTTACAATCCTTAATTTGTGGCCGGGGTTCACCCGGGCATAGACCTTTATGCTACGTGAGTGCTTTTCCAATTCTTTGTCGTTTATTTTATCCATCTCATCGCCTGTTATTGCTTCATCCTTTTCACCGCATATTCCTATTTCCTTGGCTATGGCCATGGCGGTTACCTTATGGTCTCCCGTTATCATAACGGGCGTTATTCCTGCACGTTTACACGTCATTACCGATTCGGTGACGCCTGCACGGGGCGGGTCAATCATTGCAGTGAGGCCTAAAAAGGTGAGTTTGGACTCTATCTCACCGGGATTCTTCATGTTTGGTTTGGAGCTTAGTTTTTTGTAGGCCAGGCCGAGCACCCTCATGGCGTTGCCCGCCAGCTGCGTATTCATGCTGTTTATTTTCTTTTTATTGGCCTGGCCCAGACTGGCCGTATTACTGCCTTTTTGATAAGTTGAACAGAGGTTGAGCAGCCTGTCCGGTGCCCCCTTTACGAAGACAAAGTACCCGTTTCCCGACTGATATACCATGCTCATCAATTTTCTGTCGGAGTCAAAGGGTATTTCACCTATCGGTTTAAAATGAGACAGCAGTTTTTCACGGGTATACCCCGCCTTGTATGCTGCTACCAGCAGCGCTATTTCAGTAGGATCTCCGATAACCTCCGCATCCGTCCTTCTTTTAACTTGCAGCTGTGCTTTGTTACACAATACGGCTGTCTTAAACATCATATCCATTGAAGGCTGCCTTTTTATATTCATTTTTTTGCCGGACGCAGAGAAATTCCCTGCAAATTCCAGGCCGGTTCCCGAGACATCGACGATTTTACCATCAACATACATCTTTTTAACCGTCATCATGTTTTCAGTAAGCGTCCCTGTCTTATCTGAGCATATCATGTTGGCGCAGCCCAATGTCTCTACTGCCGGCAGTTTTCTCACCATAGCATTACGCTTAAGCATATTCTGCACGCCTATGGCCAGAGCCACTGTTACGATTGCAGGTAGTCCTTCGGGTATGGCTGCAACCGCTAGGCTTATTCCCGCAAAGAACATATCATAAGCGGATTTTCCGTAAAGTATGCCGAGAATTACCATCAGCAAACATATGATCAGGCTCATACCCACCAGCTGTTTACCTATCTTATCCAGCCTTTTTTGAAGAGGAGTGGTGTCGTCACTGATATCCTGAAGCATGTCTGCTATCTTTCCCATCTCTGTGTCCATACCCGTCGCTGTCACATAAGCCTTGCCATTGCCGCTTACTACCGGGCAGCCCATATAAACCGTGTTGGTTTTTGTCACACTGGTGAATTTGTTATCGGATATTGCGGCCATATTTTTTTGTACAGGCAGAGATTCCCCGGTAAGTAGTGACTCATTCATCGAGAGGTTGTTGGCCTCCGTGAGCACTGCATCCGCAGGGACGATGTCCCCAGCTTCCAGATATATGATATCCTGTGGAACCACCATATTTGACGGTAACTCAGCCAAGGTACCATTCCTAAATACGTGAGCCATGGGGGCGGACATTTCCTCTAAAGCCTCCAAAGACCGTTCCGTCCTGTATTCCTGTACAAATCCCATTATCGCGTTTAAAATTACGATAATTAATATGGCGGATGCATCGATTACCTCACCAAGAAAGAACGAGATCACGGTGGCAGCTATGAGCACAAGTACAATGAAGTCCGTAAACTGACTAAAAAATATTTTGATGGCCGTCGGCTTCTTTTTCTTTTCCAGCTCGTTTAATCCAAACTGCTTTAGCCGTGCCTCGGCCTCGCTGTTTGTAAGACCGCCCGTGTTTATATTTCCTTTATAGATATAGGAGTTATCTTTTTCCGGGCGTTTATTTTTTGATTTCCGCATAGTGTGCCTCCTCTCATAACATGTATATTAGAATGAGCAATCGTAAATAACTATATATTTTTTCATAATTTAGAGGGATTTGTAAGAAGTTTGTCGAATAAAAGATTGTGATTAATATAAAAATATTTTTTTTTATGTTTATGGACATGCTGTGACACCTCCTGATGCTAAAATAAAACAAAGGGGATGGTAAACATCAGAGTAGTTATAAATTTTAATGCGGACAGGGATATAGTTCTGCCCGTAAACTACAATCATATATTACAGGGTTTTATATACAGAAATATTACCGATAAGGCATATGCAAGTTTTCTTCACGACAGGGGTTATCAGGTGGACAGCAAGTGTTTTAAGCTATTTACATTTGGAAGATTGGAAGGGAGGTTTAAGATTTTCCCCGGAAAGATATTGATGGCGCCGCCACTTAGGCTTGTTGTTTCTTCCGCATTGGAGGATTTCATCAATGACTTCTGCGAGACTCTCCTGAAAAGGGATGATCAGAGGCTGCTGGATCAGCGGGTAAATATAGAGTCCATCAATGTGTTAAATAAAAGGATAACCGAGGATAAGCTCAAGATCAAGATGATGTCTCCTCTTGTAATGTACAGTACCGTCGACGTTAACAGTAAAAAACTTACATATTATTATACGCCGTGGGACGAGGAGATGCCCGGCCTATTGAGGGGGAATCTGCTTAATAAATACAAGGCCATAACAGGCAGAAGGGCAGAGGAAAAGGATTTTTCCATAAAGACCATAGGACCTAGGAACATGAAGTATAGAAAGACTTTAGATTATGAAGGCACTATTATAAAAGGGTGCATGGGGATTTACAAGATAAGTGGAGATCCCGAGCTTTTGCAGGTGGCCTACGACTGCGGGCTGGGGAGTAAGAGCTCTATGGGATTTGGATGTTTTGATATATTGGAAGGCGGTGATAAGAGTGCTTGAGTCGATAAGGAATTTGGGCGGCCTGGCCTTGTCAGAAAATCCTGATGATTTTTTAAGCTCTTTGTATAAGGCTATACCTAAGATGAGGAATAAAAAACAGCAACACATAATGAAAATAAGCTTTGACAGCCGGAGAGAATCTGTATCTCTAACGGGTAAAGAGATAGACGAGACTACACAATCGGACTATATCTGGATAGGTAATGCCGATGGTGCTATGAGCCCACAGTGGTATTTTACCACGACTAAAGTAGAGTACCTACTCTCCCAGACCATACCCAACTATATTGACATGCTCGATGAGGGTGATTACAAGGACAAATTCAAAGAAATACTAAATAAATTTTATGTGGATTTGGGAGAACAGAGTGGTATCAAGAATAGGTACAGGTATGTTCTTGATTTAGAAAAATTCGGTATAGCAGATAGTGGTTGGCTGGACAGCACATATCAATCTGTAGGTAAAGATCCCAAGAAAATGGTAAAGGAAGTAAAAAAGAAGTTCATAGATTGGATGAAAATAGAAACGCCATATGCGGAAAATGAGATTTACCTGTATACGCTTTTAATAGACGGCAGAGTGCTGACCCGTGAAAGTAAATATTTGGATTTGGTATCCAAGAAAAAAGTAGGAAGCATTTTTGAAGCTGCAAAGAAAGGCACGTGTTCCGTATGTGGTAGAGAAAATTCGGTGACTGATGACACAACCAAATTTACAATGAAATACTATATGACTGATAAGATTGGATTTTCATCTGGTATCTCAGGTAATTTCATAAAGAACTTCCCTATATGCAAGGAGTGTTATACAAAGATATTAGTAGGTGAGGCCTATCTGAGTAATCATATGAGGACGAGCATAGGCGGATTACGTCTGTATATAATACCCGATTTGATATTTAAACCGGATATGGGTTTATTTAATATTGATGAATGGGCCATATATATAAAAGATAGCTTCAATTCTGCTGTATCCAAGGAAGGCATGGAAAAATTCGAAAGGAGTCTTAATCAATATCTTGCTCATGAACAATATAAAAACAGCTATATTTTAAATCTGCTCTTTTTCGAGAAAAATCAAGCTGAGTTCAAAGTATTAAAGCTCATTAAGGATGTACCACCATCACGGTTGGAGATTATAGATAAATGTTTTGGTGATGCTGCAAGAGCCATGGGAGGTATACTGGGCCAAGACAAGAGATGGTATATCGATTTGGAAAATATATATTACCTTATACCCTTAAAGAAAAGCCAAAGGTCTTTAGAATATAGAAAGTTATTGGAGTTATATGATTCAATATTCTCTGGGAAAATGGTATCCTATGACTTTTTGATAAAACAAGCAGTACAGCTATGTGGGGTTTATTACTTTGATGAATTTGGCCAGTATAACGTTAAATTACTAAATGGTACAAGTTGGGATATAGCGTTGTCATATGTAATGATCCAGGAGAACTTGCTCATGGATGGGCTTAGGAGACTGGGTGTACTTAAAAAAGGAGGGAAAAAGATGGATTATGATTCTTTAAATGTGGATAAAGGAACTAAAAATTATTTTATAGAGATGGGTTATGATGAACCAAAGGCTGCTTTATTTTTGTTGGGAAATCTAATTGGTTCTGTTGCGTCTGAACAATGGAGGCGCAATATGAAGAATAAACCTATACTTAATAAACTCAACTACCAGGGAATGAGCTGGAATAAAATACAGAGGTTTGTAGGTGAGCTGACAGAGAAAATGAGACAGTATGATGTATTTAGCCGTAACGAATCCGAGTTTGCGGAGTGTATGAGGCTTTTGGATATGGGTAAGGCAATGAACAAAGGAATGTGGCCGCTGAGTGACATTAAAAACATATATTATATACTCTCGGGATACGGTTATGAAACGGCCAAAATCATGTATAAAAGCAAAGAAAACAATAATGAGGAGGAAGATGTAAATGAACAACAGTGAGCTATTATTTATCTACGATGCTAAAATGTGCAACCCCAATGGTGACCCTGATGATGAAAACAGGCCGAGAATGGACTATGACAGACAGAGAAATCTGGTAAGTGATGTCCGTCTGAAAAGATATATAAGGGATTACATGAAGGGAAATGATAATGATATCTATGTTACAAAGATTGATGATAAGGCTTTGGATGCTGGTAAAAGGTTAAAATTGTTGCTTGGTCATGAAGCAAAAAGGGATGACATACCGGAGATATTATCAAAACTTATAGATATAAGACTTTTCGGAGCTACAATGCCTATTAAAGGGGAGAAGAGGGGAGCAGGTACGTCACTTTCTCTTACCGGTCCTGTTCAGTTTAACTGGGGATACTCTTTGAATAAGGTAGACCTTGTTGAAAGTAATGGTATAACATCAGAGTTTAGCGGTAAAGAGGGGAGCGACTACGGAACCATAGGAAAAGACTACAGGATCTATTACTCTCTTATTGCATTTCACGGTATAGTAAGCGGCAAAAGAGCGCAGAAAACAGACCTTACCGAAGATGATATAAATATGTTTGACAAGGCATTAATAAAATCTATACCGCTGCAGGCTACCAGGAGTAAGATAGGTCAGTATCCCAGACTTTATGTGCGGCTGGAATACACCTCCGACGAGGACTTTATAGGAGACCTCAGGGGCTATGTAAACCTTGATAAAACCGAGTTATTGCGGGAGCCCACTGATTTTGCCATAGACCTCGGCCGGCTTAAAGACGTCTTGGAAAATAA
>DHDL01000030.1:9299-39009 GCA_002399345.1 Thermoanaerobacterales bacterium UBA4877 | reverse complement strand
GCATGCCTTGTATTGTGGGTGGCATCCCTGCCGCTTATACCCATTCAGCTGTGGGCAGCCACATGGAAGGGCATGTTTTCCAGTATGGCGGTTGGTTTTGCGGGTATGATGTCGGGTGTGTTTGCTGCGCAGAAGTACTATTGGTTTGTTGACCCATGGAGCTGGGGCACAAGGATGATGTGTCCCATCATCGGTGTGCATCCCAACGGTACCCTGCTTTTGAATTCCAGCCCGCTTTGGAACCCATCGGTACTGCTGGCAGGTTTAATTTTGTCGCTTGCAGCATTTATTGTGATTACATTGGTGACCGCACACTGGTTTAGCAGGAGGGAGGTAAGATGATGAGGGTATTATCATCGGAATGGCTTAAGACAAAGCGCAGCGCCATAAGAGGAATTGTGTTTTTTATTCCACTGTTATTTGATGCAGCTATTATATGGTATATTTCATCCAGAGGAGTAAGTGACAACACACAGTTACTGGCCTTTCGCATGTTCTTTGAAGCCTGGACGACCTCTGTTGTTCCTATAGGCACGGGCATCCTCTCCGGGTTTTTAATACATCAGGAGGAGCTTGCAGGCAGTTTTGACGGCATTTTAAGCAGCAAGGTCAGCCGGAATAAGTTGTATTTGGGTAAGTTTATTTTTTCGGTTATACTTATGACGATCAGTACCGCAATTGCGGTGACTGTTTTCGCCGCGGAACTTAAACTGATACTTGGTTTTTCTATTGTTTGGTCTATATATTTGAAGTCTGCAATACTAACTATAACAGCAACCATTCCACTATTAGCCATCTGTATGTGGGTGAGCTGGGCCTGGGGAATGGGGGCATCCATAGGGATAAGCATTGGCGGACTGCTGCTGGCCGCTTTGATGGCGACAGGCCTGGGCGACAAGGTGTGGCAGTTTATACCATGGGCCTGGCCGGTGAGGCTGGCGGAGCTTCCCGGAGTCCCTTTAGCCCGTGCCAGTCTGCCGCCGGCTGATATCTTGCCGGGGCTTATAAACCGGCAGATCGCAATGGGCCTTTTGGCATCAGGCATATGCCTTGCGGCTGTTTTGATAGGCGGTATAATTTGGTTTAAACATTGGGAAGGTAGAAGATACTATGAATAAATAGTGTTTCATACCCGATGGAGGTGATATATTGAGCAGGATACTGATAATTGATGATGAAAGGGATCTGGTAATGCTTTTAAAGGATGAACTGGAGGCGAGGGGTCATAAGGTATTCACGGCATATGACGGCAAGAAGGGAATTGAGCTTGCCAAAGAGCAGCCTGATCTCATTATACTGGACATCATGATGCCCAGGACCGATGGTTTTGAAGTTTGCCGCGCTATTCGGGACGATGTGATTTGTCCCATTATCTTTTTGAGCGCAAAGCAGTCCGAGACTGATAAAATAAAAGGCCTGTCGATGGGGGGAGACGATTATATCGTCAAACCCTTCGGCCTTAAAGAACTCATGGCGCGGATAGAGGCAAACCTGCGGCGGGAAAAGCGTTCACAATATATAAATGCTCAGCACAAACGCACCCGGCTGTACTTCGGAAATCTAAGTTTGGACATAAAAGGAAGGACTGTAAGCATAGGTGGTGAAGATATTTCTCTTACAAGGCGGGAGTATGATATTGTGGAGCTGTTGGCACTGCATGCGGGACAGGTGTTTTCACGGGAGCAGATATATGAGGATATCTGGGGATATGATTCGGAAGGGGATTCCTCAACGGTTGTAGAACATATAAAGAAGATCAGGGCGAAGTTTGCAGCCTGTGAGTCTTCTGCTGATTATATAACCACAGTCTGGGGGATTGGATACAAATGGAAGACCGCCCGCTGGTAACCCAGTTTCGCCTTACATTTATAAGGATAATCACTATCAGCATCCTTGCCACAGCTGCTACCTACTTTTTTACCGCTATTTTGTTTAACAGCCTTGAATATAGAAGAATATATCCTGCAAACTATTACGAAAACAGAATACCCGAAGTGGAAAGATGTATCCGGAAGGAGAATACCCGCCTGCTCTCAGGGGAGGGTGAAAAGGGATTGAAGACTGCCGTGGGCGGTGAGGGCATGCCCTACCAGGTGCTTGACAGTAAAGGCAATGTGCTTTATGGCACTAATAAAGAAAAAATCTTTAGCAGTAAGAGGCAGCTATATAGTAGTCTCAATAAGACATTAAGAAAACAAGGCCATTATATATATACCGTTCCTGTTATTGATGATAACGGTAATATTAGAGGAGCCGTTACTCTTTCATATCAATTGAAGCCTACCTATCCTAATGGAAACGGCGGATGGATAAAGGCTATTTCTATCACCGTATTGGTTTCCCCTTTTTTCTATATTATAGGATTTACTTATATTTTTTCTAAGAGCTTTGCAGAAAATATTAATAAACCACTCACAATGCTTACGGAGGCCTCGCGCAAAATAAAACAAAGGGACCTGGATTTTGATATAGATTATCACTCAAACAATGAACTGGGCAGGCTATGCAGCGCTTTTCGCGAAATGAAGGATGAGCTTGCAAGGTCGCTTTCTACGCAGTGGAAAATGGAACAAGAACGGGTGGAAATGGTGGAGGCGCTGGCTCACGACCTTAAATCGCCGCTCTCCGTCATAAGGATATATTCGGAGGCGCTGCTTGATAATGATGCAATAAGTGATGAAAAGAGGGATAGATATCTTGCTGTGGTAAAGGAGAATGCGGAGAGAAGCTCATTTCTTGTGCAGCAGATGCAGTATACATCTGACCAGGAGCGGCAGGATACCAGGCTTATCCTTACCGAGATTAAACCGGGGGAGTTTCTGAGAAAAAAGGTGCATGAATATGAAGACCAGGCCAAGCCGAAAAACATAAAAATCACATTGCAAACACAGGGGGATGTAAAAAATTCGCTAATCGTCGATGCGAGCAGGCTGGGACGCATACTGGATAACATCGTATCCAACAGCCTCGAGTACACCCCGTCAGACGGCAGGATAGACATCTCGCTTGAAGTAAAAGAGAACGAGGCGGTTTATAAAATTTGTGATACCGGCTGTGGTTTTAGCAAAAAAGATTTAGATAAAGCCTTAAGCAGATTTTACCGGGGTGACCAGTCCCGTACAAGCGGTGGCGGACACTCCGGCCTCGGCCTTTATATAGCAAGGCAGCTGGCCGGACAGTTGGGCGGATACGTCAAGATTTATAATATACCGTCCGGCGGGGCCTGTGTTGAATTTAGCCATAAAAAATTTAACGTGTAAAAGCTAATAACCCCGCCAATAATAATTTTTGTCCTCAAACACATTCCGGAACAACACCCCAAACAAAAAGCCGCCTACATGTGCCCACCATGCCACTCCGGAGACGGCTCCCCCTCCGATTAAGGCCTGGCCGGCTCCTGAATAAAGCTGGGATAAAAACCAGATTAGCAGATATACGACGGCTGGTATGTGGACGATCAGTGGTAAAAAGAATATCGGGGGTACCAGGGTCAAAATCCTAGCGTGGGGATAATACATGAAGTATGCGCCCATCACCCCGGCTATTGCTCCCGATGCGCCCACTGTGGGATAAGGAGACATGAGATTGAAGGCAAAATGGATTATTCCCGCTATTATTCCACTCAATAAGTAGAACAGCAGGAACCTGCCATGCCCCATGCGGTCTTCCACATTGTCACCGAACAGCCACAGTATCCACATATTGCTTATCAAATGGGTTAACCCTCCATGTAGGAACATACTTGTGACGAAAGGATAAAGCCCACTCAGCGAAAAAGCAGCCTTTCCGGCAAAAATCTTACCGTACTGTGCCGGTATAAGCCCAAACCTGTATATAAACTCATTGAACTGTACGGCGGGAGAGAGTGCAGAGTAGAGATATATCAAGGTGTTTAAAACTATAAGTGTTACGGTGATGTAAGGTTTCCTCCTGCTGTAAAGCTCATCTCTCAATGGAATCATATGCGCACCTCTTCAAATATATAGTATAGTTTATTATATCATAAGGTTATGCCGATACATAAAATGCTGTGACAAACATCCATATTATCTTCATGGAACGCCATTCCTATCAGAAATTTGTAAATGATTGCAAACGTTTACTTATTATGCTAATCTACCTATGAAGAAAATCAACCGGGAATAGTGTTTATATGAGTGCCCGGAGTATGAGGTTTTTATCCTCAGTCTGAGCTTGATAAATTAAAGAATGGTATAAGGTGATAAGGGATGGACAGATTGGATGAGGTATATCCTACATTGGAGAAGCCCATAGAGAGAAGTTACTTATCTTTAATATCGAATGGCGGAGAACGGAATGACTCAATGCTTTTAAAAACAGGTATAGTTTTGTATCGCTGGACTTAAAAGACATGATGAGGGTTCCCAAAAAAGTGCGTATTGGTTTAAAGATTTGATAGAAAATAATGTTTTGATGAATAAAATTATAATAACTACATCTAATAAATATATTTGGATGTAGTTTTTTAGTTCTTTTAACTTGCATTTCCTGTGTATAACATTATATTATTAGGAAGGGAAAACAATATTTTTCCAAACTTAAAGTATATTAAAAACAAAGGAGGATATAAACATGGACGAAACAAATAATTCCAGATTTTTAGACCGCATAACGGCTTTCATCGAAGAGAAAATTGCGCCGCCATTGCTGAGACTTTCGCAGACCAGATATCTGGAAGCGCTTCAGCGCACCTTTGTTACACTGATGCCCTATATGATTTTAGGAGCGACAGCGACACTGATTTTGAATTTAAGCGGTTTGTTCGGGCCGGATGGCGGACTCAACCTTCCGGGTGTTGTAAAGGTACTGAATGTGATTATAGAGCCCTGCCGGCCATGGCTGACGCAGGTTGTGTTTGTAACAATGAATCTGTTGGCCGTTATTACATCCACCCTGAACGGGTATTTTCTTGGGGATTATTATCACAGAAAGGATAAAAATGTAACCCCTGTCGTATCAGCTGTTTTGGCATTGGTATCATTTCTATGTTTTATTGATTTTACCAAGCTCAGCGATAATTTTGACTGGCCGGCTTATATTCTTGGTTCTCCCAGCCTTTTTGGTGGTATACTTATCAGTATATTAGCCGTTGAGATATACCGCTTTTTAATTGGGAAGAATATTACAATTAAAATGCCGGAATCCGTTCCGCCGATGATTGCATCGGCTTTTACCAGCATGATCCCGGTATCTGTAGTTGTCGTTGTATGCTCCATAATTGGACAAGGATTTGCTCACTTTGATTTCTTGGCTTTACTCAATAAATGGAGTGCTTACCTTGTTGTGGGAGGGAGTGGGCCGATTGCTCAGTTTGCCGGTTTCTTTATTGACCGTATCCTGTGGTTTGTCGGCCTGCACGGTTCCAACATAGTATCTTCAGTTATGCAACCGGTATGGACAACCATGATTACGGATAACATCAATGCTTTTGCGGCGCATAAAGCCATTCCTTATATGTTTACCGAACCGTGGATTAATTTTTATGTGAGATGTTCTTTGTTCCCGGTCGCGTTGCTTTGCTGCATGAGTAAGGTTAAGCGTTTCAAGGTTTTAGGCAAGCTCTCACTGCCGGGTACTATTTTTAATATTGCAGAGCCGGTCATGTATGGCCTGCCCATCGTGCTCAACCCGCTTATGTTTGTACCGTGGGTACTTGGGTTTAGTGTGTTGTTTATACTTAATGCTATTTTAGGAGTTTTGGGAATTACACCGGCTATGGTGTCTATGGTCGTCTGGACTATGCCCGCTCCACTGGCATCTTTTATCGGCAGCGGATTTAAACCGCAGGCGCTGATAATTACTCTGATTAATATGGTATTGATTTTCTTTATGTTTTTACCGTTCTTTAGAGTGATGGAGAAACAGGAGCTGGCGGCTGAAAAGAAGAATGAGGCTGAAAAGAAAGATGACTAGGAAGGATGATAGCGATAATGTCTGATATAGAATTGAAGACCTATAAACAAGAATATATGAATGAGATTATCTCCGGATGGAATACCTCGCTTTTTTATGATACCATTACACATGAGCGCTTTACTCAGGAGGTTTTACTTGATGAGAATTTTGATCCCGGCCTGGCCTTGGTTGCCGTATCAGGCGGGCATGTGGTCGGCTTCAGCTTGGGAATAAAAAGGAAGTACCCTTATTTAACACGCGGCCTGGAAGAGGGGCGGGGATGGATAAGCTCCTTCTTTATTATTCCGGAGTACCGGCGTAAAGGTATAGGACAGAAACTTTTGCAGAAAGAGGAGGCACTGCTCAAGGCCAGGGGAGTGAAGGAAATCACGCTTTGTGCATACAGTCCCAATTATTTCACACCGGGTGTTGATTTTAAGTACCCCGGAGGTATTCCTTTCTTTGACGTTAATGGATATGTACGTGGAACTGATGCCGTAAGCATGCAGCGTGACCTTTTCACCTATACTATACCGGAAAATACAAAAAAGCATTTATATGAATTGGCTAATAAGGGAACCACCTTCCATATGTTTACAAAGCAGTATATGGAAAAGTTGCTTGCATTTGTGGATAAAGAGTTCGGCGCCGGATGGGTTCGCAATATTCTTATCGCACTGCGTAAGGGTGAGGCAGAGGATACCATACTCATTGCAACCGACAAGCAGGATGATATCATCGGATACTGCATGCGCAAAATAGACGGGAACGATGCCCGCTTTGGCCCGATCGGAGTGGATGAGTCCCTACGATCCGAGGGGATAGGCGGGGTTTTGATTGACATACAGATGGAGGAAATGAAAAAGAGAAGTATTTATTATATGTATTTCCTCTGGACCCATGGGGATGCCATGCGCTTTTATGAGCGCCACGGGCTGAAGGTATACCGCACCTATCAGCTTTACCGCAAGAAAATATGATTTGGAGATGATAAAACATGGGCGAATATAAGAGGGTTATATGCATTGGAGCACATCCGCTGGATGCAGAGATTATGGGCGGGCCTATGCTTATGCGTTATGCAAAAAGACATGCTCACTGTACGCTGGTCCATGTGACAAAGGGAAGACTGACCGATCCGGCGGCAACGGAAAAGCAGAAAGAGGATTATGATATCTCACTTCATAATGAGATAGCTGCTGCAGCTTCAGCTCTTGGATGTGACTACTATGCGATGGATTATATATCAAGCAAACTGCCGGAAACTAGTAAATTTATTTCCCTTATTGCAGATTACCTGCGTGAACAAAAGGCGGACTGTGTTATCACACATGCGCGCGGAACTTTGCACCCCCGGCACTATTACACCTATGAGACCGTGACGGAAGCGGTGCGTGTGCTGAGAAAGGAAGGAAAAAAGATTCGGTTGTTCTACGGTGAAAACTGTGAAGACCTGGCCGGTTTTACTCCAACCGTATACCTTTCCATGACCCAAGGTGAACTGGACAAGTGGTTTGCCGGGCTTAGAAAATACAGCATCTTCAATGGCAAGGTTAACGACATGCCATACTATGAATATTATCACTCCATGGCTGTTATCCGTTCCATTGAAGCGGGAGAACATGGATATGCAAAGGCCTATATGCATGCTGCATTGCTTGACAACGAATAAATAATATTAATGAGAGAGGGTTTACTATGAAGAAGATTGTTTTGCTGTGTGTGGCGGGTATGTCCACCAGCTTGCTTGTAACCAAGATGCAGAAAGCCGCAAAAAAAGCCGACTTTCCATGTGAAATAGCGGCTTACGGCGTATCTGAGCTTTCTAATGTGATACCTTCTGCAGATGTCGTTTTGTTAGGACCTCAGGTCCGTTATATGCTTTCAAAATTAAAAAAAGAATATCCGGATAAAAAAATTGAAGCCATTGATATACAGACATACGGAATGGTAGATGGTGAAAAGGCTCTTAAACAAGCTAGAGAGATCATGGGGTGTTAAAAATATGCAAGGAAAAGAACTGGAAACTACGTTATTTGAAATAATAGCCGGTGTGGGAAGTGCCCGCAGCCTGTATATAGAGGCTATTCAAGCTGCACGGGGAAAAGATATGGATAAAGCCAATCAACTGCTTAAGGAAGGGCAGGATGCATTTGACAAGGGCCACCGCTTTCATGCTGATCTTATGCGGGATGTATCATCGGATGAGCATGAGCAGGTTTTAAAAAGTGATGCATGGGTAATGCTTCTGATGCATGCGGAAGATCAATTGATGAGTGCGGAGGCATTTGGCATTTTGGCGGAAGAATTTATATCGTTGTACCAGATAATGCTGGATAAAGGGGTTTTATAATGAATACGGGTATTTCCTTATACTTAAGCACCGCGGAAGAAAAGAATGAGGAGATAATCGCCCGCGCAGCTGATGCGGGTATCCGGTGTGCATTTACATCATTGCATATACCTGAGGAAGGCCGGATGAATATAAATGATGCGGCAAGAAACCTGCTTTCTACATGCAAAAGATACGGTTTAGAACTGATATTGGATGTGGGGCCGGATATGGCAGAAGATCTTGGATGCAGTTCACTGTATGATCTTGAAAACTGGGGAGTAACACATATACGCCTGGATGACGGTTATTCTCCTCAGCAGGCTGCAGAGCTTTCCCATGCCTTCCATATCGTATTTAATGCCTCTACTGTATCCGCCCGTGAGATTGCCCTGTGGGAAAAGTCGGGAGCTGATCTTACGCGTTTTACTGCCTGCCATAACTATTATCCTAAGCCCTGGACGGGACTTTCCTTAGAGCATGTCGCCAGGATAAACAGGCGGCTTAAGATGCATGGATTTCAAACCATGGCCTTCGTGCCCGGTGATGAAACACTTCGCGGACCGTTGTATGAAGGGCTGCCTACTATAGAAGAACACAGGCGTAGCCGTGATATCATGAAAAATGCACTGGAGCTCTTTATGGATGCCGATTGTGATATGGTTTTAGTAGGAGATATCGACCTGTCGGAAAATTCATGGACTATATGGGCGGATATAAGCGCGGGATTTGTCAGCCTTCCGGTGGAGATGGATTCAAGATACAATTACCTTGCAGAAATGATCCATCATGACCGGCGTGATTTTAGCGACTATATCTTCCGGTCTGTGGAATCACGGAGTTTGAGTGTACCCGGCCAGGCCCTGCTTGAGCCGGCACAGCAAACTGAAAGCGCTGTGGGGGACATAAGATTTTCTAATTCGGAATATAAGCGCTATCAGGGAGAGCTAGAGATTGCACGCACTCCGCTGCCTCCTGACGGTAAGATTAATGTTATAGGGCATCTAAAAAAAGATGCACTTAAGTATCTGCCGTATCTCAGAAATGATTTGGGAGTGCGTTTTGTATTGAAATAAACATATTGACCCTTGCTTATAATGAGCAGGGGTTTTCTTTTAGATTGGACCTGCATAACATGCATTTCCTTTTTCATAGCATTATATTATGAAGTTTATAATCGGGTATGCATAAGGGAGTGCTGCAGGTGGTTGATTGGATTATTAGTTTTATGAGTCAATACGGGTATTTGAGTATATTCCTCCTTATAATACTGGAGAATGTGTTTCCACCTATACCTTCTGAAATAATTCTTCCTTTTAGCGGTTTTATGACCACATATACATATCTTAACGTTGCCGGTATGGTCGGGTATGCAACAATAGGTTCAGTTGTCGGTGCCGTAATACTCTATGGGCTGGGGCATCTGCTGGATGTTCAAAGGCTTGAAAGGTTAGTAAGCCGCTTCGGACGCTATTTAATGCTTGATGTCTCGGATGTTAAAAGAGCAGATAAATGGTTTAAACGCCGCGGATACAAGGCGGTCTTTTTCTGCCGAATGGTACCGCTGGTGCGTAGTCTAATATCTATTCCGGCGGGCATGTCCGGGATGAGGTTTGATGCTTTCTTGTTGTATACGACGGGCGGAACATTGATATGGAATACACTCCTTGTCAGTGTGGGTTCACTTCTCGGAGAGTCATGGGGAAAGATAGCCGATTATCTAGCAGTTTACTCACATATATCATATATTGTGCTGGGGGCAGGCGCCGCCATCGCTCTGTATTGGCTGATAAAGAAATAAAATTATGCTTGCATCAAATGTAAGCACATGATATACTATTGGTACAAAATATTGTATATTGTACAGACGTGTATAAGTTATTGAGTAATATTGAAAGAGCAAATTTAAGAGCCATTGTAAAGTTGTGTATAAAGCGATATTAAAGACACCAGAATGTTTTTTGCATCGTTAGAAATGGATTGGTCCTTTGAACAGATAATGCCGAATACCAAATTTCGAGTTTCTGAATACACATATATTTTTATTTTTACGGTTGCAATGTGTATAAGAATATATTGGTTTTATACTGCGTCAAATATATTTTTTGGAAGGGAGTGGTTGCCTATGACATAAATTGGTTTGTATCAAAATTGTTATAGAAAGGAGGGTAATGAATGAAGGTTATTGCTGTTGGCGGACAAATGCTTAAACCACAGATTTGTGAGTATATAAAGAAATTTGGGAATGGTGAATATTCACCTATTTCTGAGAGCGATTTCCAAGCCGCTTTGTTGGTGAAAAATGGACAAGCAGATTACTATTTTGGATGTTGTGCTACAGGGGCAGGTGGATCGTTGGCAGGTGCTATAGCAATATTGGGTTATTCGAATTGTGCTTCGATTTCTCTACCTGGTAAAGTACCAGTAAGAGAAGAAATTACACAGAAATTAAAAGAGGGTAAAAAGGCATTCGGTTTTACTGATGGCAGTGCAGAAAATGCTGTGCGCATGTTGATTGAAGAAATAGATAAGTTAGGGAAATAAAGGAGGATTATTATGGCCAATTTTTCGGTGTTAGAGATAGTGGTTATTGGGTTGATTAGTTTATGGGCATCTGTTTTGGCCAATAAGAATATTGCTGTTTATAATGATGGTCTCCGCCCTATTATGGGTGAATACACCAGTGGTAGGATGAAAAAACAAGAATTTGTAGCACTTACGTTTGCTATGAGCTTTGGTCTTATAGTTGGATTTGGGATACCATTTTCACTTGCCACGCAGGTGATTTTAATTCATACTATACTACTTGCAACAGACCTTATCGGCATTGCATCGCCTAATAAATATGTTGCAGGGCTGGTTGGCCTTCTTTTTGGTATTGGCGTTGTTGTAGGACTTGGAGGAGTTGTCACATTTTTCAAGGCACTCCCTGTCAATATTATGGATGGACTTCAGATGATAGGTGATCCTGTTGTCGTTTCATTTTCTGTTTTGCCGGCCTTGGCTGTTGCTTATCAATTTGGAGCAAAAAAAGGATTAGTTACGCTGATAGTATCATTATTAGCACGACTGGGTATTAATCGCATTAATCCAATTACTATTGGAGATTCATCTGTAGATATTTCTGCAGATGGTATCGCACTAGCAGTTGGTATGGCTTTGCTTATAGGTTTTTGTGTTGCGAAATCTAATAAAGGAAGAAAAGAAGGTGAACAGCAAGAAGAAGCACTGTTTTCAGATAACGCAAAAGCCATTAGGAGAAACGTGATTCCGCTTGCAATTATGGGTGCATTAATTTCCCTCGGTGCAAGTCTTCATTATATAGGTGGAAGCCCCATGGATGTCACATTTCTTTCTAAGGGTCAGATTGCTGAGGCTGCAATGATTGCATTCATTAAGGTGATTGGTTATATTCCACTGGTTGTGACAACGGGATTGGTATCCGGAGTTTGGGCTTCGGGAGGTATTTGTGACTGGCTGTTTGGATTAGGCTATTTAGTTAATCCTTTTGCAGCTCCATTTGTCGGCGCCGCCGGGATGAGTGTGGAAGTTTTCGGTGTTAGATACCTTGCGAGATTTATGGATAAATATCCTGAAATTCGTGCATCTGGTGATTATATTCGTACAGCAATGACTCAACTACTGGAAGTTGCCTTATTAGTAGGTGGTATGACGGCAGCTAATGCAATTGCGCCGACATTTGGCTTTTTTGTGGTGGCCGGTTTGTATTTGATAAATATCATCTCAGGGACTAAAATTGTAAAAATGGCTGTTGGACCGTTGGGGGCCATTTTGGTTGGAATTCTTGCTAATATATTTGCGATATGTCATCTACTGTAATTGAGGTGTACAAAGATTGAAAAATAAATTGCATTCTTCCATAAAAATTGCACAGCAGGAACTGAGTAGGTCTGTCATATCTATAAATACTGACGCGATTAATGAATCGACGGAAAAAAAGGAGGATTTTTTGACCTTTGGCATCAAAAACTCTTCACAAATACCGCACGGTGTGTTTGAAAAACTTCGCCGCGATCCGCATTATCTATGGCTTACAGTCGACAAAATGGCAGATAAAGGTCGCAGCATCGACACCGATCTTATAAATCCGTTGACTTATCGCTGCATGACCGGTTCTTCCAGTGGCGGAGCGGTCAATATACTCAAGGGTATCAATGATTTTGCGGTTGGTACAGACGGAGGAGGTTCCGTTCTGGCTCCGGCACTTGCCTGCCAGCTCACGGCAATGATCGGAGCGGGGCTTGAATTATATGTACAGGGAAAAGGTCAATCTACTGATAACCTTTCTATACAAGGCAGCATCGGCGTTATTTCAAAAAGCCTTAAGATGGTTAAGGATGTCATGAGTTGTCTTGCCGAGGTGTCGCTCAGTGCGAGTAACAGGCGTTTGCGCGTTATGATACCGGAAGAGGGGACATGTATACTGCCTGATGGAGTTCCCATGGAGGAAAAGCTGAAACCATTTCTCGGCGGAGACGACAGATTTGTTTTCGTCAACGGTGATTTGGAGGGAATCTCGGACAGGCATGTCGGCCTGGTGAAGCTCAAAAAGGCGATGAAGTACATAGACCTTGTTCTCACTTATGAAGGGCCTATTGATGTCTTCGGGTACGGTGAGACGATCCCCAAGATGTTTAAAGGCTCGACGGGACACAGGATTACTGAAAATGACGGTAAATTCGCTGTGAAATGTGCTAATGTTTGTGGGATGACAGGGGTTGTCGTTCCGGGGACGGAGCTTGCTGCCGGATTTGTGATATGTGCACCGCATGGTACACAAGGTGCAAGGGATGCATTGAGTTTGGCGCATATGTTGGAGAATCAAGTAACTCTGCCAGAGGTTTTTACACGTTACTATTTTAACGGTGAACGTTACAAAGAAGCGTTTCAACTGTAATTCCGCTAGGTATGAGTGAGCTTGATTTGTGCAGTAAATAATGCTATAATTTTAGTACAAAATATTGTATATTGTACAGGTGAGATAATGATAGATAAACAATTGCTGACTAAAAACGGAATAGCTGTAATGAGACTGGCGCGGGAGTTTATTTCAATGCAACCGGGGCAGCGCATTGAGACTGTGGGAGATTATGCGGACAAGCTGTGCCTCGGTAGGGGAACGATACAGTCGGCACTTAGATATCTCGAAGATTCAGGTGCTTTAAGGTTTGATGCGAGGGGACACCTTGGGACTTATATAGAGGGTATTGACTACAAAAAGCTTTGGGAGGTAGCGGGTTTAAGAAGCATAACCGGTGTTATGCCTCTGCCGTATTCCCGAAAATATGAAGGCCTGGCCACTGGCATGTATAAAGCCTTTGAGAATGCTGATATACCATTTAATATGGCCTACATGAGGGGAGGCTACCGCAGGGAAGAGGCGCTGGAGCAAGGAAAATGTGATTTTATTGTCATGTCGATGCTTGCGGTGCAGCTTAATATAGAATCTGGCAATGAAATAGAAATAGTTATGGACTTTGGCAGACATTCTTATGTGGGGGGGCACAAGGTATTATTTTCCGATCCTGCTAAAAGACAGATAGAAGATGGAATGAAGGTGGGATTAGACTCCAGTTCTATAGACCATTTCATACTGACATGCTATGAGTGCGAGGGAAAGAATGTTGACTTTGTGGAGTTAAGCTACAATCAGATATTGAAGAGCCTAACCGAAGGTATTATCGATGCGGCGGTATGGAATATAGATGAGGTGGTTGATAGCGGTCTTAATATAAAATACTATGATCTTAAAAACCCGAAGGTTCAAAGTTTGGATGAGAAAGATACGATAGCAGCTATAGCTGTAAAAAAGTCTAACTGGGGTATAAACGGTATATTGAAAGGTATAATTGATAAAGAATCTGTAATTGGTATTCAAAACAAGGTACAATCAGGGGAGATAATGCCGTCGTATTAATATTTTTATGCTAACATACAAAGTCCTGTATATTGGATAGAGGGTGCTAATATTGAATGCTGCAGAGAGGATAGAAATGCTTTGGCAAGGCAAGGTTATTTCGGATAATGTTAAGCGGATAGTGTTTAAAGCTATGGATTGGCTGAACAAAAAACAACTGGACTTAGATTCGGATAACGGACAGATGTTTATTACTCATCTTGCTATGTCTCTGGAGAGGTGTGGCAAGGGTGAGGAAGTGGTGGCTCTACCGGAGGATATGATGGGCGAAGTCAGATCCAGTAAAGGTTATGGCCTAGCCTGTGAATTTATCGAATATCTAGAGGAATTGTTAAACTACGAGCTGCCGGAATGTGAAAAAGGCTATATTCTTTTGCATCTTTCAGTTTTAAAAGAAGGAGAGGTTAAGTGTGATTAAGATTCTTACAGGCTCGGGGGAACTTGAGGTATTATTAGGAGGCCAGATTTAAAAGAGAGTGGCAAGTACATGGATAACAACATAGTAATTGGGGTGAAGGATATGCAGACATTTCCTTTAGAATGTTTAACAATAGAGGAAGCGAAGAAACTACAGTTTAAATTGATCGATGTCATCACTCACAACCTTACAGGTCAAGAGTTCTTGAGTATGGGTGATTTGGGTGTGGTGCCCGGATACGGCAGGCCTGTTATTACCACAAAAGTTGAAAAGATACTGGCCGAGTTTTTCGGCTCGCAGGATGCAGTGTTGGTGAGAGGATCGGGCACAGGAGCGATAAGGTTTGCCCTTCAGGCTGTTTTACGTCCAGGAGACAGGGTATTGGTGCATGACTCCCCTGTATACTCCACAACATCTACTACAATGGAAAGTATGGGGCTTGATCTTGCCCGCGTGGATATGAATGATACGCAGGCACTGCTTAAGGCACTTAAGGATGACATAAAACTGGTATATATACAGCATTCCAGGCAGAAAAGCTCCGACAGGTATGATATGTATGAGCTTATACGTGCAATAAGGAAGGTTGCCGATGTGCCTATTATTACCGACGAAAATTATACGGTATTGAAGACAAGATATATCGGAACGCAGCTGGGTGCAAATGCTTCCTGTTTTTCATGCTTTAAACTCTTGGGCCCGGCAGGTATAGGCTGTGTGATATGCGATAGTGATATTGCTGGCAGGATACGGGAGATGAATTACTCCGGAGGAGGACAGGTACAGGGATTCGAGGCCATGGAGGTAATGAGGTCCATGGTGTATGTACCTGTTATGCAGGCAATACAAGCTGAAGAGACTGCAAAGGTAACAGATGCAATAAATTCTGCTGAGGTTAAGGGAGCGAAAGCAGCTTATATAGTTAACGCTCAGTCTAGGACGATTCTTGTGGAGTTGGAAGAGCCTATTTCTGCCCGGGTAATAAAAGAAGCAGGTAAATTGGGAGCGGCGACCCATCCCGTAGGGTCGGAATCCAGATATGAAGCTGTACCCATGTTTTATCGGGCATCGGGTACCTTTATTAAGGAAAATCCTGAAATAAAGGATTATATCATAAGGATAAATCCCATGAGATCAGGAAGCGAAACGGTTTTGAGGATATTGAAGGAGGCTATGGAGAAGGTTAGGTGATGACATGTTTATAGAGGCATTATTAGAGAATAATCCGGAGCTTGTAGATGCTGCATATTCCTTTTACAAAAAAGGAGATATCGGTCCTAACACATATTGTGTGGATATGGACATGGTTAAGAAAAATGCATCGCTTTTAGTTCAGGCCGGTAAGAGATACGGCATTAAGCTTTACTTTATGAGTAAACAATTTGGACGTAACCCTGTTATCTCCAGATCTGTGGTTGAAAGCGGTATAGAAAGTGCTGTGGCTGTGGATATGGATGAGGCACGCGTTCTTTATAAGAATGGTATAAAGATTGGCCATCTGGGACACCTTGTGCAGATTGCACACAGGGATATAAATGAGGCGCTGGATATGAGACCAGAGGTCATGACATGTTTTAGTACAGAGAAGGCTGCTGAGATAAACGAGGCAGCACATGAAAAAGGTATGGTGCAGGATATACTTCTCCGGGCTATAGGGAACAAAGGTTATATATATCCCGGACAGGAAGGAGGGATAAAGCTGGATAGCCTTGGCCAGGCCGTAGAAAAAATAAAAGAAATGAGCAATGTAAGGATTACGGGTATCACCTCTTTTCCGTGCTTTTTATACAGACGGGAAGGAAACAGGATAGAACCTACTGAAAACATGAATGTATTAAGAAAAGCGGCAGACGTTTTGAATGGTATGGGTATTGAAGTCAAACAGGTAAATGGCCCCAGTGCGACATGTGTTTCCTCTATTCCGCTGTTAAAGAAAATGGGGGTAACCCATGGAGAACCGGGCCATGCTTTGACCGGTACTACACCGCTTCATGCTCAGGGCAGACAGCCGGAAGGCCAGGCCATGCTTTATATAACGGAGGTTTCACACAGAATGGACGACCAGGCATATGTGTTCGGCGGAGGATTTTATCCTCGCTCGCATATGAAATACGCATATAGCCCACGTCTTAAGGCACGGTTTGATGCCGAGCAGCCTCCGGCGGATTCCATAGATTACTATGGCAGTGTTTTTGACAGAAATGAGTGTTTAAAAACAGGTGACGTCCTGATATATGCATTCAGGACACAGATATTTTTCACGAGGGCTAGGGTGGCGGTCATCTCCGGTATAAAAAAAGGTCGGCCGCACATTGTAGGTATCTTTACCTCGCAGGGAGATGAGATAAAATAAGAAGAGTGATACTTGTGGTTTTAGACAGCCTGGGTGTGGGGGCAATGAATGATGTTCCCGAGGTGCGGCCGCAGGATAAAGGTGCCGATACTTTAAAGCATGTAGCGGAGCAAAGCAATCTTGTTATACCCAATCTGGAGAAAATGGGTGTGGGATATCTTACTACCGTTGACAAGATAAAAAAAGTGCAAAACCCTATTGCCAGCATCGGCAGTAGTAACCTGGCCCATTTTGGAGCAGATACCTATCAGGGACATCAAGAAATAATGGGCACAAAGCCCAAGATGCCTGTTATAAGGCCATTTGCAGATTATATAGATAAGGTTGAGACAGCCTTAAAGCGGGCCGGCTATGATGTCAAGCGGCCGGACCCCATGCACCCTTTCCTCCTGATAAACGGCTTGGTTACCGTTGCAGACAATCTGGAGGCCGATCCCGGCCAGAATTATAACCTTACCGCGCCTTTAGATTATATATCATTTGAGGATGAGCTTAAGATAGGAAATATTGTAAGACAGAATGTGGAAGTAGGAAGGGTTATAGTTTTTGGTGGTAGGGAGGTAACAATAGAAGATATATTGAAAGCGAAGCAGATAAAGGCAGGGGGCATCGTAGGTATAGATGCCCCGCAGTCCGGCGTATACCGTACCGGTTATATGGTTCGACATCTGGGTTATGGTGTTAACCCTGATGTTCAGGTTCCCACTATACTTAAGAAAGCCGGCTACGATGTATCCCTCATAGGCAAGATGGCAGATGTCATAGAGTGTAGCGGAGCAAAGTATCTTCCTATGGTATCAACCGAAGGGGTACTTTCATTGATACTTGACAGAATGAAAGAGCAGCGAAACGGATTAATTGCGGCTAACGTACAGGAAACTGATCTGGCGGGGCATTCTCAGGACCCCGTAAGGTATGCGGACAGGCTTAAGACAGTGGATACCTTTTTACCTCACATATTGGAAAATATGGAGGATGAAGATGTACTCATCATTACCGGAGATCACGGCAATGACCCCACTATAGGCCACAGTCATCATACAAGAGAGTGCACTGTACTTCTGGTGTACGGCAGGAAACTCAAAAAGGTAAATCTCGGGGTGCGACCAACTCTATCGGATATAGGAGCTACCGTGGCGGAGTATTTTAAAGTAGACTTGCCGGAAAGTGGAAACAGCTTTTTAAATGAGGTCTTGCAGAATAAATAAAGTTGATATTATGAGGTAAAAATTATGACGGGCTATATTTAAGCCCGTCATAATTTTATATAAGTTTATATATTTTGCGGTTATAATAAATATTTACCCGTTATTTTTACTCGCCATTATTTTCCACCCTGTCTTCAACTAAAGCATCGACCCTGGATGTGATATACTCCGGCACATCGTCTTTGGGTATACCCAGTGCTACGGATAATTCACCGAATAAAAGCTCTTCCGCGCGTTTCATGAACTTTTCATCTATGGCGCCAAATTTGCGATTTTGATCCTCTACTTCCTGTTTTTTAGTATGCAAGGACTTGGTGAGCTCTATCAAATCCTCACAATTGTGTGTTTTCAGCAATGCTTGGTAATGTTGAGTAAGCTGACTTGTAGCTTTGCTGTTACAGGGTTCCGCTTGAATAGAGGGAATTTTGTCGATCAGATGCTCGGCCTCTTTTTTGGAGATAACGGGCCGCAAGAATATTTTACCGTTATCCACCGGAGTATAAATTGTGAATTGCTGGTACAGGGGTTGTAAAGTGTAGTAAAGATGACTCTCTTTTTCCTTCGGTGACCTGTGCATCGAAATATCTTTTACTTTGCATATTCCGGCATTTTCATGAATAAGAAAACTACCGATCTGATACATAACATTTACCTCCAAGGCTAATTGCAGATGTTATTTACTAATGGTTAAACATCCGTAATTATTTTTTCAAGTCTAGAAATTAATAAACAGCGTGACTGCTTTAACAACCGAATTTACGTTCGTTAAAACATCACACCGCGTTCACTATATCTATTATAACATATATTTAGACACTTTGTAAGTATAAGTATAAATTTTTTAAAATAGTCTTTATTTGCAAAAAATGTTACCGCTTATCAGAAAGATATATGTTACTTGCCGAGAGAAAGAGTATTTTATATATTAAAAATGTCCGGCGTAATGATATAATAAATATATTATGTCGACTTTTTAATGTATACTGTAAATTTTTAAAGGGGGTGGAATTTAAAAATGAAAATTGATGCTTTGAAATATAATTATCCATCAAGGAGAAATGTTATTTTTGGAAAGAGAGGTATGGTAGCCACATCACAGCCGCTGGCGGCCCAAGCCGGCCTTGACATAATGAAGAAGGGCGGAAATGCGGTCGATGCGGCCGTGGCTACAGCTGCGGCGCTTACCGTGTTGGAGCCGACGTCCAACGGCATCGGTAGTGATAATTTTGCTATCGTTAGTATGAAAGACAAACTCTATGGTTTAAACTCCAGTGGTTATGCTCCTGCCGCTATATCTATTCAAAAACTTAAGGAAAAAGGATACAAGGAAATCCCAAAACGTGGCTTCATACCTGTGACCGTTCCGGGGGCTCCTGCAGGCTGGGCGCAGCTTTCAAAAAGGTTTGGGAAACTGCCTTTTGCAGAGCTTTTGGCCCCCGCAATAGAATATGCGGATAAGGGTTATCCGGTGGCGCCCACTACTGCATCTAACTGGGAGAATGACCTGGATGAGTTTTCACATACTTTAAAGGGTGAGGAATTTAATTATTGGTTTGAGACCTTTACTCCCACAGGTAGGGCGCCTGTACCCGGTGAGACGGTTATACTTAAAGATCATGCGAAGACCTTGCGTGAGATAGCGGAGACACAGGCACAGAGTTTTTATCATGGTGATCTTGCTAAGAGAATTGTAGGGTTCTCCAAGAGGTATGGAGGATATCTGGACGCGAGTGACCTGGCTGAGTATAACAGCGAATGGGTGGATCCCATAAGCATAAATTACAGGGGTTACGATATATGGGAGCTGCCGCCAAATGGCCAGGGGATTGTTGCCTTGATGGTGCTTAATATATTAAAAGGTTATGAATTTGAAAAAAGGGAGACCACCCGTACATATCATCTCATAGTAGAGGCGCTCAAGCTGGCTTTTGCAGATGCTCAAAAGTATATAACCGATCCGAGATATATGAATGTAGGAGTAAGCGAGCTTCTATCAAGTGCTTATGCAGATGAGCGGAGGAGGCTCATAGGCAGGACAGCCATGCTACCGGCGGCGGGAGATCCACACAGCGGAGGCACTGTCTACCTGTGCTGTGCAGACTCTGAGGGCAATATGGTATCAATGATACAGAGTAACTATCTGGGATTTGGTTCCGGCCTGGTTGTTCCCGGAACAGGAATCGCCCTTCAAGACCGCGGTTATAATTTTTCCATGGATGAGGCTCAGGACAACTGCCTTGCCCCGCGCAAAAGGCCTTATCATACGATTATACCGGGCTTTATGACGAAAAACGGCAGGGCGGTAGGGCCCTTTGGGGTTATGGGATGTTTTATGCAGCCGCAAGGCCACGTGCAGGTTGTAATGAATACGCTGGACTTTCATATGAACCCTCAGGATGCTCTTGATGCACCCAGGGTGCAGTGGGTAGGAGGTAAAAATATAGAGATCGAGCCGTTTGTTTCTTTGCCTGTGCTGCAGGGTTTAAAAGAAATGGGCCATGAGGTTACCGTGATGCATGATGTGAACGGCTTCGGACGGGGGGAAATCATTTGGAGGGGTGATGACGGTACATTATGTGGGGGAACGGAACCGCGTACGGACGGATATATAGCAGTATGGTAACCGTTACCATATAGGCAGAGATATGTGCCGAAATCGAACCTGAACTGTTGAACGTAGGTGGAGGACATTGTCACTTGATCTGACATGTCAGCGTATAAATGGTTTCGGCCATATCCTTTGCTGATCTGTTCATTCCATTCTTTAGCCAATTCTGTATAAGTCCGATGCTGCCGTTCACGATGAATATAAGATAATCCTCTTTGGCATTTAGAACTGAATACGGTGCGTATGATGATGATACACCCATCTCCTGGTAAATCAAGGTGAGTAGCTGCTTTTGAAAATTGATATCACCCTGTTCGCTCATCAGTATTTGTAGGTGTTTTTTGTTTCCGTTGAAGTATTGAAAGATCTCTTCAAGGACCTTCAGCATTTCATCTTTTTTGTCCCTTTTACCTATGAGGTCCGTAATCACTTCTTTTGCCCAGGATAGGGTTTCGCCCTCGATCGTACGTAACAAGTCGTATTGGTCTCTGTAATGTGCATAAAAAGTCGTGCGGTTGATGTCGGCTTTTTCACATAGCTCTTTGATCGTTATCTTAGAGATAGGCTTGTTTTTCATCAGTTCAAGCAGACTGTCCTGCAGTACCATGCGGGTATAGCGTGTTTTCCGGCTTTCTTTCATTTTCCTCATGGAGCGGCCTCCCTATCTTATACAAATTATTATGATTCTGTTTCAAACTAGACATTTACATGAGGTTTTGTTGTAAAAAATACAACTTGTAAACATCTGATGGTTGCAAAATAGTCACAGTGTCATTATAATTAATTCTTGATGGAATATCAAGATAATACTAATGCATAGGTATTAATTGTTAGAATATGCCGGTATTCGTGGAATATGGATCCTATCTATGAAAGAATTAGGTTCTTACAATAAGAGATCATCATTTGACAAGGGAGATCATATGAGCTTTATTACATTTGAGAATGTGGAGAGGGAATATCATGTCGGCGACAACGTCATAAAGGCGGTGGACGGCGTTAGCTTTGAATTAGAACAGAAGTCATTCAATGTTATCCTGGGGCAGAGCGGCGCGGGTAAAACCACATTACTGAATCTTATCGGAGGGATGGATTCACCGACGGCGGGTCACATCTCCGTTAATGGTGAAAAGGTCTCGGATATGTCGGAGTATGAGCTCACAGAATACCGCCGTATCCAGATCGGTTTTGTGTTTCAGTTTTACAATCTGGTACCCAACCTGACTGCTCTGGAAAATGTGCAGCTTGCCGAGGAAATATGCACGAATCCGCTGGATGCTCGTGAGATGATGCAGCGGGTGGGGCTGGATAAAAGGATGGATAATTTCCCCAGTCAGATGTCCGGAGGTGAGCAGCAGCGTGTCTCCATTGCACGGGCGCTAGCGAAAAACCCCAAGATTGTGCTGTGTGATGAGCCAACGGGTGCACTGGATTCTGAAACCGGACGCAAAGTGTTGCGTTTAATCCGTGATGTATCAAGCGAATTGGGAAAGACGGTGATCATCGTTACGCACAATGCGCCGATTGCTGATATGGCGCAGACGGTGCTTTATATGAAAGACGGGGAGATTGCGGAGACGAAGAGCCATGCTCATCCCAAGGATGTGGAGGATATAGTATGGTAAGAGGTGCTCTGTTTAAAAAATCCCTGCGTGATATGCAGGAGTCAAAGGCGCAGTTTATCTCAATTTTTATTATGGTTACTTTGGCTGTTTCTATTATGACGGGGCTGGATAGTGTTTGGTTTACAGTTGAACATACCGTGAATTCCATGTACAATGCAGCTAACCTCTCCGATCTGTGGGTGAACGTAGTTAATCCTACGGAAAGGGATCTATGGGGCATACGGCGGCTGGACGGTGTTACGCATGTGGAGAGACGTTTTTCCGGGGAGGCTGATGCCGATCTTTCGGGTAAGCCCACACTGCATGTTTATGCACTGGATGAAGGCAGCATACTTGACCAGCCCGAGATGCAACGAGGAAGGTTTAAAAGGCGCGGAAGTGGTGTGGTTTTAGACAGTACATTTGCTAAGGCACACGGGATCAAGGTCGGTGATTTTATCACCATTAAGATGGGCGATGTTTGGGCGAGGCTACCCATTGACGGCCTGGCCTTGGACAGCGAGCAGGTTTATGCCGTGAAGAATGCCGCGACCATCGCGCCAAATTCCAAAGAATACGGATTTGTTGTGATGCGTACCGGCTTATTGGAAAAATTTTATGGACGCAAGATTTATAATCAAATCAGTGTAGAAACCATGCCGGATACCGATCCTGATAAATTAGTTAAGCAGGTGGATTCCGCGATAGGCAAGAGACTTATCGGCATAACCCTTCAGAAGGACAACACCAGTGTCTTAAGTGTCAACGGACGTATACAGCAGTTTAAAACACTGTCTGCCGTGTTCCCGCTTCTTTTCTTTGTTGTTTCCGCACTCATCACTCAGAGTACAATGGTGAGGATGATTGACAACCAGCGCGGACAAATAGGTATACTCAAGGCCCTGGGTTACAGCAAGAAGAGTATACTTTGGCATTATACCTCTTATGGATTGATTACCGGTGTGCTGGGCTCGTTTGCCGGCCTTCTTATCGGACCTAATCTGTTCGGACGGGTTTTGGTTCCGCAGCTGAGGCTTACGCTCAGTAGTTACAGCATACACATCAATTACTTGAACTTTTTGTTTGCATTCCTTTTGATCTTGCTGTGTACTGGCGGTGTATCTCTTTATGCCTGCAAAAAAATGCTGGAGGATTCTCCCGCGGAGCTTCTTCGTGACAAACAACCCAAGAAGGGAACGCATATTTTTGCTGAAGCTATCCCTTCTTTTTGGGAAAGGCTGACCTTCAGCAGTAAGCTGATTGTGAGAAATACAATGAAAAATAAGAGCCGTTTCATCATGGGCATCATAGGGGTGATGGGTTGTGTTGGTGTGATTATTGCGGCCTTGACTATAAGAACCACTGTAGCGGGGTTGAATGATCAGATGTATGGCGATACTTTTACCTATGATCAGAAGGTACTCGTTGATCCCCAAAAGACGGATTCATACTACCTTGGAAACTTAGGACTGGACGGTGTCACACAACAGATAGAGGAATCCGCTGTAGAGGTGATCTGTCCCGACGGCATGCAGCAAATGGAGCCTATAACAATAACGACCCGAAAAAGCCCACTGATTCATATGCATGATACCGACGGGAGTTCCATTTCTCTGCCTGAAAAGGGAATCCTTATGAGCCGCAAGCTATGTGAGACGTTGGGTGTGCAGCAAGGCGACAATATACAAATCAAACGAACGAATAAGGGTTATGTTACCGTACCTATTACAGAGGTTTCATATATGGCCTCCGGCCAGGGAATTTACGTAACCGACAGCTATTGGAAATCCTTTGGTGAGACATTTTCACCGACTGCACTGCTTATTAAGTGGAACGGTAAACCCGATCAAGGTTTTTTGAAGAGCGATAAAGTATTGGATTCAGCAACACGGGAAAACCAGAATTCCAGTCTGTCTGACAGCATGCAGGTTGTAAACTTTGCTGTTGTGGCAATGATTATCATGGGCACGACACTGGCTTTTGTAGTATTATATAATATCAGCATACTGAACTTTTCTGAGCGTATACGGGATCTTGCAACACTTAAGGTGCTTGGTTTCCATAACCGTGAGATTCGTAATCTTGTGCTGTTGGAGAATTATTTTACAGCGCTGCTTGGAACATTTGTGGGCATCCCTATAGGAAGGTTTATCTCGTGGCTTATTGCCAGCAGTTTGGACGAGCGTTTGGATCTTAAGGGGAATATCGCATTGCCTGACGTACTCATTGCAGCTGTAATGACCCTGGGTTTTGCGTGGATCATCAATAACATTGTTGCAAAGAAGATAAAACATATTGATATGCTCGAGGCGCTGAAAAGCGTGGAGTGATTATAGGGGGTACCTTTATGAAGAACTGGTTTATATCACACAAAAAACAGGTATTGGCGGGGGCATGCGTACTTATTGTGCTTGCCGCTTTACTGGGTATCTTTTTCCACCATAAAAAAGAAATAGCTAAAACGGCAGCCAAACAGATTTCTCCTCACGAGGAAAGTGAAATCGATGCATGGGGAGAGGTGAATTATACCCGTATGGAAGACATCAGTATCGATTTTCCATCGGTGGTGACAGGTGTGCAGGTAAAGGAAGGAGACCGGGTTACACTCAGCCAGTCCCTCGTGAACCTGGACTTGTCCGAGCATAATGGAAATATTAGGAAATTGAAACAACAGCTTGCAGCTGAGAATGCCGCGCTTCCGGCAGCAAAACAGGAGATATCTGCCCTTGAGTCCGATATTACGGAAACACAAAATCAAATCGCACGCAAGACTAAAGAATATAACTATGGGACAAACTCCGACTTAAAGCTGCTTAAGAGTTCTCTGGGCCTGGCCCAGCACGACCTTGCTACTTCGAAGAGTGACCTTGCAAGGTACCAGGCCCTCTATCATTCTGGTGCCATACCCGAGGTAACTTTAAACCAATATAAAGATGCGGTGGTTCAACGCCAAAAAGCTGTAAATGACGTACAGTTAAATATACAAAAGACAAAAACTGCATTAAAAGATGAATTGGACCAACTGAATGTCTTGCTTAAGTCAAAACAGGACCAGCTTTCACAGGCAAAGCTGGCAAATACAGCCAATGTTGCTAAGCAGCAGGGCGGGATATCATCCGTCCAGATAGACCTGGATACCATGACGGCTAAAACATCAAAGGATTATATCAAGGGTAACAAGATCGTTTCAAATATAAAAAATGGGATTGTACAGAATATAGCGGTTACTGACGGTTCACATCTGGGTATACAGGGTGCACCGACCAAGGTGCTTCAGATAATAGATGCCGATTCACTCACTGTGTGCGCTGAGGTTGACGAGGAATTTATAGACAGTATAAAGATCAATGAGCCGGTGAGAATAGTCCTCGCCTCTTCGCCGGATGCTTCACTCTCAGGCAAGGTAGTACAGGTTCCCGATGCCGCCGTGGAAAAAGATGGAAGGCGGATAGTAAAGGTACAAGTCAAACCCAATGATCCGCAGCATTTGCTTAAACCGGGATATACTGCCGATGTATATTTTAAAAGATAAAAATAGACGAACGGGACTGCGCAGGAGCAGTCCTCATTTTTTTATAGTAAAAAGTGAATATTAATATTAAGATGGTATTTAATATTGCTAATTTAGTGCGGCCTGGCCCTACCGCATGATTACCATATATGATATAATATTATCTTGTTAATAAGTGTAGAGGTGATTTGATGTTTGACAAACTGGAATCGATTAAAGATAGATATGATGAGTTGACAAACAAAATTGCCGACCCAGAGGTTATTTCGGACAGTGATTTGTGGCAGAAGCTGGTTAAAGAACATGCATCCATAGAAGAAGTGGTTTTAAAATATGAAGAATATAAAAAAACACTTGATGTGATAGACGAAGACAAGTCAATGTTAAATGAAAAACTGGATAGTGATTTTAAAGAGATGGTTGAGTCTGAAATCAATGAGCTTGAAGGAAAAAAGACTAAACTGGAGGAAGATATAAAGGTACTTCTTATACCCAAGGATCCCAACGATGAAAAAAACGTCATTGTAGAGATAAGAGGGGGAGCAGGAGGTGAGGAGGCAGCTCTTTTTGCAGCGGACCTTTACCGTATGTATTCCATGTATGCTGAAGCCAAGAGATGGAAGGTTGAGGTTATGAACTCCAACCAGACCGATCTTGGAGGATTTAAAGAAATAGTATTCAGCGTGGAAGGCAAGGGAGCGTACAGCAGGCTGAAATATGAAAGCGGTGTGCACAGGGTACAGAGGGTTCCCGAAACAGAGGCAGGCGGACGTATACACACATCTACGGCTACGGTTGCCGTACTTCCTGAAGCCAAGGCTGTAGATATAGAGATAAAACCGGATGATATTAAAGTGGATGTTTTCCGCTCAAGCGGACATGGTGGTCAAAGTGTAAATACGACGGACTCGGCTGTAAGGATAACCCACCTGCCCACCGGCATTGTTATAACATGCCAGGACGAGAGGTCTCAGCTTAAAAACAAGGATAGGGCGATGAAATACCTTAGAGCTAAACTCTATGATATAGCCAGGGAAGAGCAAACTGAGAGCAGGGCTGAGAATAGGAAACTACAGGTAGGTACCGGAGACAGGAGTGAAAGGATAAGGACATATAACTATCCGCAGGGGCGGGTATCCGATCACAGGATAAATCTTACTTTGTATAAGTTAAATGCAATACTTGACGGTGATTTGGATGAATTGATCGATGCCCTCACGATAGCGGATCAAACAGAAAAATTGGAAGAAGAGGTAAGCTAAAAAGCATGCCTCTTTTTATTTTATAAATTGTACATGTATTATTTTGAACTTTACACCATTTCTTTTGATTGCTATAATAAACACAGTATTAACTGATCACATATTAAGAAGGGGGATCTGAAATGAATATAAAACAGGAAGTCAGTGTAAATAAAGTGGAAAAGGATGCCGAAGATTACTTTAGCAACGGATTTTTTTGCTGTGAGGCAGTCGTGGCATCGATCATGGACAATTTTGAGCTTGACATTCCAAGAGAGGTTATAGGTATGGCATCAGGAATGGCAGTAGGGGCTGGACGCTCCGGATGTATGTGCGGCGCATTAAACGGGGGTATATTAACGTTGGGTATATTTTTCGGCCGTTCGCAGCTAAGCGGGAAAGATGATCCCAAAGTAGTAAAATGTATGGCTTTAACTCATGAACTGCATGATTGGTTTAAGCAGGCGACCGGAAAGAATTCTACCTGCTGCCGTGTTCTTACCAGAGAATTTGATATGAGCAAGGGTGAAAACTTTAAGCAATGTGTGCGCTTCACAGGAATGACTGCAGCCAAGGTTGCGGAAATCGTTGTTCGTGAATTGGGGCTCACTAATTTGGATGGAAAAGAAAGTTTAAGCACGCAAACTGTGTAGGGAGGAAGATATTAGTTTAATGGATATCATTAAGAAAACACCGGTGGCTCTCTGCGGATTGATGTTAGGCGTGGCGTCTCTGGGCAATCTGCTCAAAAGTTTTTCCGAGGGCATTTATATGGCGTGCGGTATTGCAGCCGGCATGCTCATGCTCCTGTTTGTCCTGAGGTGTATATTATTTCCTCAAAAATTATCGGATGATATGAAGAGTCCGGTAATGGCAAGCATAGCCGGAACATTCTCCATGGCTTTGATGCAGCTCACCGTCTATGCCCAGCCATGGCTGGGCTCTGCCTCCATGTATATCTGGTTTCTGGCGATTGTCTTACATATCGCTCTTATTGTTTATTTTACATGGAAATTTATTTTTAAGCTGCAGATGACCAATGTCTACGCGAGTTACTTTATCGTATACGTCGGCATTGTAGTGGCCTCAATAACGGCGCCTGCCTATGAAAAGAACTGGATAGGAAAGGGTGCTTTCTGGTTTGGATTATGTACTTTTGTCGTTCTTCTTGTGCTGGTTACGGCAAGGTATGTGAAACATAAAGAAGTTTCCGACTCTACCAAACCCTTTATCTGTATTTATGCGGCGCCGATGAGTCTGTGCATAGCCGGCTATATTCAGTCTTTTAAGCCGGTAAGCTATAATTTTCTGCTGGCTATGTATGCTGTTGCCTGTTTACTTTATGTCTTTGCATTGATCAAAGCGATCACCTATTTAAAATTGCCGTTTTATCCAAGCGATGCGGCATTTACTTTTCCGTTTGTCATAAGCGCCATCGCTTCCAAACAGCTGATGGGCAGTGTTGCTGCGCTGGGTCATACTCTGCCCGCATTGAATTATATTGTGCCTGTTCAAACGGCTGTGGCTGCCATCGCGGTCTTATATACTTTTATCCGCTTTGCTGTCTTTCTCTTTACGAAACCGGATAGAGCGGCGGCTGTTTTCAATAGGTGATTTGCAGGTGTTGTAAGAACCGGTGAAGGTAAGGGTTCGGAAATATTTAGGAATAGGTATGTGAAACAGAGGTGAATCATATGGTGGATGATAAAATCTACGATGAGATTGCCGCGAAGCATAAAGCAAGATGCAAGGATACTATTTTTCAGGATGCAAATATTTACATGTTAAGTATGCCGGGACAGGATGGTCTTTATAGCTGCTATGATACCGAGCAGGCCGTGCTTAAAGGAATCAGCCAGGGAGATGTGGAGAGGGTAGAGCAGCTCTTTTTAAGTGGCTTTGGCGATTCATTTAAAGAGGCCGGGTCTTTTTCAGATGATTACTATAAGAATTTTGAGTATGTCAGCGCCACCTCCATTGCCTTATATGCCCGGGCGGCTATAGAAGGAGGCGTATGTGTCCAGGCTGCCTACGTGCTTCAGGATTACTTTTTGCAGAAGCTTTCTAAGGTTACTTATTTGCAGGATTATTACAATTTGAATTATGAAGCCCCCATCACCTTTGCCAATATTGTAAGAGATTCCACACATACCTCAGCCCGCGATAACCGGATTAATCAGGTTAAAGAATACATACGCAGTAATGTCTGCAGTCATTTAACAGAACAGTCCATTGCAAAGGTTTTTAACATGAGCACGGATCATTTATCCCGGCTGTTTCATAAAGAACTGGGGGTCACTATTAATCAGTATATCCGGCAGCAGCGTGTATATGCCGCGCAGGACCTGCTGAAATATACCGATTACACTATTTCTAATATATCTGTTATACTGGGATTTTCATCACAGAGTTATTTTGGAAAAACATTTAAATATTACACCGGCGTGACCCCGGCAAAATATCGTGTTGAAAATAAGAAAAGCCTTGAAGTGAAGAAGGCTTAAAAAACTATTGTATCTGCAATAATTATCAAAAATAGCGGAAAAGTGATATACAGTTTATACCTTCCTGTAGTTATAAT
>DHDL01000030.1:2858-9052 GCA_002399345.1 Thermoanaerobacterales bacterium UBA4877 | reverse complement strand
AGGGCACCCGATGTGGAGAAGGGCAGGAATTGGGATGACCCCTGGGTGCAAATATTGGCGGAAATGGTGGACGAGCGCAGGGCAAAGGCTTCCATGTTGTGTAAACCTGTCTACCAAACTGCGCGGCAGATTGCAGATGATGCAGGCCTGTCAGTGGATGGTATTTTAGGTGACTTGTATATGGCTGCGGAGAAGGGCGTACTGATTGTTGTCGACCGGGATGGCACCGACTATTTCAAGCTTTCGGGCTGGGCGCCGGGCATAGCGGAGCACTGCCTGCTGAACCACGATATTAACGAAAAGAAGATGGCGCAGCTTTTTTGCAGTATTGGTGAAGGCGGTTTGATGATGTATCAGAATGTTCCGGAGGGACGAGGTATTCTGAGGGCGATACCTATCGGAAAAACTGTAGAGGCAGAGTCAAATATATTGTCCCATGAACAGGTCAAAACATATCTTGATCAGAGCGATTACTATTCTGTGGCAGATTGCGCCTGCCGTAAGGCCGAGTATCTGGTAGGAAATGCCTGCGAACATCCATGGAGGGATATGTGTCTGCAGATAGGCGATGAGGCGAAATACTATGTCCGTACCGGCCGCGCGAGGAGGGTCACACGGAAAGAGGCCGAGGATCTTCTGCTCAAAGCGGAGCGGCTGGGCTTAGTGCATCAGATCTTCAATAACGAGGGCGAGGACACCTCCTCATTCATCTGCAACTGCTGCGGATGTTCATGTATGGGGCTGCGCAGCGAAAATAATTTCCGCCTGCCTGATTTCAGCCGCAGTAACTTTGTTGCGGAAGTAGACCCAGATAACTGTGTTGCCTGCGGTGAATGTGTGGAGTACTGTAATATGGGAGCACTGCATCTCGGCAATACTTTCTGTGATATTGAGAAGCAGACACCGCAAATGGATAAATATCCTGCTGATAATTTCTGGACGGAAGAGGATATTAACCCCGAATGGAATAAGAAGGTCATGGTCAATGACTACGGAACGAGCCCATGCAAGGCTAAGTGTCCGGCGCATATCTCTGTGCAAGGTTACATCAGCAAGGCCGGCAAAGGCGAATATGACGAGGCGCTGAAAGTGATAAAGAGGGATAACCCGTTGCCCGCGGTCTGCGGACGTATTTGTCCGCGCAGCTGTGAGGAGGAATGTACCCGTGCCAAGATTGATGAGTCGGTTGCCATTGACGATATAAAGAGGTTTATTGCGGATAAGGAGCTTGACAGCAAAAACTGTTATGTACCGCCCGTTTATGAGCATTATCAGGATAAGGTGGCCGTGATCGGTTCCGGCCCGGCGGGCTTAAGCTGTGCATATTATCTTGCCGCAGAGGGTTACCCGGTAACGGTATTTGAGAAGCAGGACAGGCTTGGCGGTATGCTTACACTAGGTATTCCTTCTTTCCGTTTGGAAAAGGAGATCATTGATGCTGAAATAGACGTACTCCGTGAGCTAGGAGTGGAATTTAAGACTGGTGTCGAGGTGGGCAGAAACGGAACCATAAGCAGCCTGCGTGCGGAGGGCTACAAAGCCTTCTATATAGCCGTAGGTGCACAGGGCGGCCGTGCTCTTAATGTGGAGGGCGAAAACCTAGCCGGTGTTGTATCGGGTGTGGATTTTCTGCGAGAAGTCAACCTAGGCAAGACAGATAGTCTGGAGGGCAAGACAGTCGTAATAGGCGGCGGCAATGTTGCCATCGACGTGGCTCGGTCTGCTGTCCGTCTCGGTTCACAGTCAACGCAGATGTTCTGCTTGGAAAGTGATGCGGAGATGCCTGCACTGGATGAAGAAAAGGAGGAGGCTACTGGTGAGGGCATTGTTATAAACAATTCATGGGGGCCGAAACGCGTACTGGGTGAGAACGGCAGGGTAACGGGTGTTGAGTTCATGCGCTGCCTGTCTGTGTTCGATGAAAATAAACGGTTTGCGCCAAAGTATGATGAGAATGATACCATAATCGTAGAATGCTCTAATGTACTGGTTTCAATAGGCCAGGCCATAGAATGGGGCAGGCTTCTGGCAGGCAGCAAGGCTGCCCTGACGGTACGAAAAACCCTGAAAGTTGCAGACATCACATACCAGACCGGCGAGGTGGATGTCTTCGCGGGTGGCGATGCTGTTACCGGCCCGAGATTTGCCATTGACGCCATAGCGTCCGGCAAATCCGGGGCTATATCAATCCATCGTTTTCTGCGCAGCAGGAGCCTTACCATGCGCCGTGAACGTGAATACAAGCCCTTTGACCAGGACAATGCCGATTACAGCGGTTTTGATAGTATGCCTCGCCAGCGGCCGGCAAGCGTCAATCATAAGGCGTCCAAGGGGACGTTCAAGGACCTGCGCACCAATCTTACTGAAGAGCAAATCCAGAGAGAGGCCAAGCGCTGCCTTGGCTGCGGCGTAACCATAGTGGACCCGTGGATGTGCATCGGCTGTGGTGTCTGCACCACAAAGTGTGAGTTTGACGCCATCAAGCTGAAGAAGGTCCGTGAAGTGGGACCTGCGGCGACTCCGGAGGAGTACGTATCCATAGCTCAGCAGTATGCTATGCAGAGAAACCGGAAGATCGCGGAGAAGCAGGCGGCTGCTTCCAAGTAGAAAGGCGGTATATATAAATAATGCATGAAATGCCGATTGTTTTGAATGTGGTGCGTTCGATGGATGTCTATGCTCAGAAAAACCACATCCCGGACATAAAGGTGGTCGTTGTCGATATAGGAGAGGCCTCCAGTGTTGTGCCGTTTTTCTTCCGGTCATGCTGGGACCCGGCCGTGGGGCAGTCATACCATCTGCAAAACGCCGCTCTCGAAATAAACGAGATACCGTGCAAGGCAAAGTGCCGAAAATGCGGGGCGGAGTTCAGGCCTGGTCGAAGCGATGCAGGCTGTCCGGAATGCGGCTATAAAGGCTGGAACCTTATTTCCGGCCGGGATATCAGTATAAAGGAAATCTTGGTGGAATAACTGCAGAGGGGGGCAAGACGATATTATGGAAAAGTATAAGGTGATCGAAATAAAGGAAAGCGTGTTTGAAAACAACGACAAGCAGGCGGAGAAGGTACGTGAAGAACTGAAAAAGCAGGGGACGTTCCTGCTTAATCTTATGTCTTCACCGGGGGCGGGAAAAACGACCACGCTCATGCGCACGATAGACATGCTGAAGGGCGGTATGCATATCGGGGTAATGGAAGCGGATATAGACTCCGCGGTAGATGCCGAAACGATATCTTCATCCGGGGCGAGGGTGATACAACTGCATACGGGAGGCATGTGCCATCTCGATGCCGAGATGACCCGCCAGGGGCTGGATGAATTCGAAACGCAGGACCTCGACCTGGTGGTGCTGGAAAACGTCGGCAATCTGGTGTGTCCAGCAGAATTCGATACGGGAGCGGCCAAAAACGCCATGATCCTCTCGGTGCCCGAGGGCGATGATAAACCCTTAAAATATCCGCTGATGTTTACCGTCTGCGATGCCGTGCTCATAAACAAGATAGATACGATAAGTGTGTTTGATTTTGATATGAAAAAAGCTGTCTCAAATATCAGACTGCGTAACCCTAAGGCAGAGATATTTCCGGTATCGGCCAATACGGGAGAAGGATTTGATGCGTGGACGGATTGGCTTAGTAAAAATGTCGGGGACTGGCGACGCTGAAATAGCATGGACTTGACCTGCCTATTGTGTTATTATTTTGATATAAAGGATTGCACTCAATAATGTATTGGATAACACAAGATTCGGGAGGAAATCATGCTGGATGTTTGTTTTAGTGATTCAATGAAGGGCTCGCTGCACTATGCCCAGCACTGCGGCAACAGCTCGGGCAGAGCAGCGTCCGTAGGCGTTATCGGCGCAGGCAAAATTAGTTGGTGGCAGCGGTTAAAGGCCTTAAAAAGGGCCAGGGCCGAGATGCGTGAGCTAGAAAAACTGGCTGTTCCACTGGGAGGATCATGGGAGGACGTTGTTGGGTTGTCATTCGATCTCTCATATGGGGATATAGCGGCACCGCTGGATGCGGAAGACTGCCCGAGAAGGGATATTATCTTTCAATGGCTTACCGACGACCCTTGGAGAGAGCCTGCCGACATGTGGGATGAGGCAGAAAAATCCTGGCGCGACAGCATGTCTGACTTGGATAGGCTAAAAACGTGTGCCTCCGCGGGGGAAGACGTGCGCATATGGGCAGATGCAACGCCGTCTGCCGCCTGCGGACTGCTCTTCACCGCAAACCTGCTTGAAGGTGTGCCCTGCCGCATCACGGTCGTCTTGCCGCCCAAGCAGTATAAACGTCCCGATGGGATCATAAAGGAGTATGACTGGTGGGGAGATGTGGATGCAGAGCTTTTCGGCGCATTCGCTGATGATGCCGTCGTGCTTTCCGATGAATGCCGCGTTTCACTTTCGGATCGGTGGAGGAAACTGCGGAATGAAAATGCGCCGCTGCGGGTGATAGAGGATAAAACTGTAATGAGTGCCGGCGAAGACTACTATGACGGCATCATACGGCAGGAGTATCCCGAGGATACATGCAAAGTCGCAAAGTTGATCGGCAGCGTGATTGTGAAACACCGGCTCGGAATAAACGACCGGCTGATCGCACAGCGCATTCGCGTACTTATATCAAAGGGAGAGCTGCAGGTCATTGGTAAAGAACCCGAGCGGTTATATGAAACTATGATAGCGCGTACAAAATAGATATGGAGATTTATAAAAAACGCCGTTTGGAATTCCAAACGGCGTTTTGCAATGCAGTCTTATTACAGTTCGCGGGCCACCTGGAAGGCATCCCAAATAGCGCTCATGATGTTGTGCACATGACGGGAATCGCCTATGTTGTATATTTCCTTCCCACAGCCGCGCAGCTCGTCATAAAGGGCTGCATTGGGGCGGTAACCCACGGCCAGCATCACCGTGTCCGCATTTATCTTATCCTCACCCTTCTCCGATTGTACCGTGACGGAATTATCATCGACTGCGGTGACCTTTGTGGAGCAGAGTACGGGTATATTCTCAAAGGCAAGCAGATCCTTGAGCATGTCGTAGTTAGCAAAGCACATATCCGCTCCTCCGCCCAGTATCTGCGGGGTCGCCTCGACGATCGTGACGTTTTTGCCCATGCGCTTCAGCCAGAGGCCGGTCTCGCAGCCGACTAGGCCGCCTCCTATGACCACAACGTCCTTGCCTGCATTTTCAGGGCAGAGCAGCAGTTCTTCGGCAGCATAAATATGGTTTTTATTCCCGAAGTCCAGCTTTATCGGATTGGACCCAGTGGCGACTATGACGGCGTCGGCATTGGAACGCTCTGCGGTTTCACGGTCTGCACTGCAGTTGAGCTTGATCTTTATCGGCAGTTTGCCGAGCTGGGTCTTGTACCACTCGATCAGATGACGGTCGTCCTCTTTAAAATCCGGGACACTGCCCGGCCGTACATTTCCGCCGAGGTAGGCGCTCTTTTCAAGAAGGGTCACCTTGTGTCCGCGGAGAGCACATACCCGTGCCGCCTCCATACCGGCCAGGCCTCCCCCTATGATCAGGACGTTCTTTTTGCACAGCGCCGGTGTAAGCTTAGTCTCCTCCTCCCGGCCGCAGGACGGATTGACTGCGCAGGAAAGTGGCAGCCCTTGGGATAAACGCGCGAGACAGCCCTGCTGGCAGGAGATGCACGGCCGGATCTCATCAAGCTTTCCCGCCTGTATCTTCATGGGCAGCTCGGAATCGGCAAGCAGCGGACGCCCCAGGCCTATAATGTCACAACATGTGCCCAACGCTTCGACAGCCATATCCGGGTCGTCCATACGTCCGGCCAGTATGATGGGCACGTCGACCTCTTTCTTGAGGATCTTGCCAAATTCACGATACATGCCCTTTTCAAAATACATAGGCGGATGGTTCCAATACCAGGAGTCATAGGTGCCTGCGTCCACATTTAGGATATCGTATCCCGCCTCCACAAGTATTTTGGCTGCCTCGATGCCCTCCTCAATATCCTTACCTTGCTCGGTGAATTTTTCTCCCGGCAGAGCGCCGTGGCGTATGCCCTTGACAAAGCTCTTGAGGCTGTACCGCAGAGAAACGGTGAAATCATTGCCGCAGGCAGCCTTGATGCCCTTTACAATATCTGTGGCTACCTTCAGCCGTCCTCGCAGATCGCCGCCGTATTCGTCGGTGCGCTTATTGTAAAG
>DHDL01000030.1:0-2624 GCA_002399345.1 Thermoanaerobacterales bacterium UBA4877 | reverse complement strand
TCACGCGTCATTTCCCTGTGCTTTATGGAGGGGTCCCAACGGTTTTCCTGAGGAGACGGAGCAATCGCATCCTTCATCACAAGGGGCATGGCTACCCGGCCGAAACCGCCGGTGAGCTGCAGAAAGATGCGGGAATCGTAGGCGTGTATGCGCTCGTTCATCGGCGCCGTTGTCTTCATAAACCAGACTGGATTGTAGGAAGCACACGGCATGGCGAAGGGATGTACCTCGTTGTAGTTGACGTTGGTAACGCCGGTAATGATAAGGCCGGTGCCGCCTCTCGCCCGCTCAACATAGTAATCCTGTGCCTTTTGAGTAAAGCCTCCGTATGGGTCGGACATAGCGACCATACCGAGAGGAGCCATGGAAAATCTGTTCTTTATGGTCAGCTTTCCGATGGTGATGGGTTCGAATAACTTTTGATAACATTTAGACATTTTGACACTTCCTCTTATGAATATTTGCAGGAATTGTTTTGGTGCCCCTGCTTAGTCACCTTCTAGCCGAATTTTTGGCGATTTTATCTGAAAGGCTATAGCAAGACACAGCTTTACATATTATTTTACAAATCTCCGGCAGGTATGCGAAAAAGTGAAATGATGTGTGAATGTCCTCTTATATGATCATTATAATGCTATTCTGGAAAAATTTCCATAGGTGATATTGCAATATTCCCAAGATTTTTGCAGAACTTGCCGCAGTACAAGAAAGTTGTGTGTAAGGCGTTCACAATATATACGCGGTATGAAGGAGCAGGAGTGATGATAACAAAAAAGCGTCTGAGTTTCACTGAGAAACACAGGCGCTCAGGATGCATCCTGTGATGTTTAGGCATATTTTTTGCCAGTCACAAAGATAGGAATAAACATACTTAGAACCGAGCCGAGAGTAAATATTAACTCACCTTTCTCCCAGAGGGTCGGAGAGATCCGGGAAATTGCCAAATACAGCAGCGGAAACAGAGTAAAAATGCTCATTACCGATAGGTGCGCCGCATAAACAATATGTTTCCAATTGCTGTTGTTAAAATGGATTCCGGGAATATTCATTCTGAAAAATCCGTCACTATAAAAACGGATGTCATTCTCATCATAATAGATGGGCAGCGTTTCCTTTAAAAAGAATGTAAGATATATGCCGAAGATCAGCATGAGCAATTCAACGGTCAATAAATTCTCGGAAAAATCATTGACCGTATATCCTAATGAATGCATCAATAGCAATTCTAAGCCGACAATAAAAACACACGAAAAGAAGATCATTATACAGCTCTGCCTATTTTTGCTCTGTTGTTCTTTTTCCTCCGCCGATAAACGGATCGTCCGGTTCATGAGGGATTCTACTTCTGGCACGCTCAATTCCCTGTCCTCTTCGATCCTTTTTCCGCTCAATAACTCCGTCGCCGTCACCCCAAGGATTTGGGACAGCGGCATGAGCAGCGCTATGTCGGGCATACTCAGCCCACGTTCCCACTTGCTGACGGCCTTATCCGAGATGTAAAGCTTTTGCGCAAGCTCTCTTTGGGTCCATCCCTTTTCCTTCCTTAACTGCAATAGGAATTTCCCGAACTCATTGTTATCGTTTTTCTCCATGGTCTCATGCCTCCTTCCCTTCCCTTAGGATAACGCAACAACGCCGTATAAGGCAATCGACTAACGGTAGAATTAATATAAATTCCACATAAACCGGCGGTATACTGTATGAATTAGCCACATGTTAGGCTTTATTTTGATAAAAAGATTATACTATAAATCCAGGGATGTTTGTATAGTGAAATAAGAGATATGACAACAAAAGATTCAGCTGAGTCCTATCCCAGATTGAAGGAAATATTTGCTGAATGCGGAGTCTCTTTTGTAATACTTCCGCATCTTAAAAATTCCGGAATTAATGGTGCAGTAAAATGGGTCAATAAGAATAAAGTAATATTAGCTATGAACGACAGGATGAAATATGCTGATATATTTTGGCTCTCTTTATTTCATGAGATATGTCATGTTCTTCAACAGAAAATTAAAATTGTGATAATATCCAGCGATTCTAAAGGACTTATTAGCGAATTAGATGATAAGCTTGAAAAAGAGGCGGATAAATTCGCATCGGAGACTTTAATACCCTCGGTTGAATATAATAAGTTTATCAATAATAGCGATTTTAGCAAAGAAAGTATTATTAGGTTTGCTAAGAAGCAAAATATTCATCCAGGCATTGTATTAGGAAGATTGCAGAAAGACGGCCGGGTAAATTATGATCACTTTAACGATTTGAAAACAAAATATGAAATTAGCATAGCCTAAGATAGAAGAAGTTCCAAGGAAGATGTGGAAATAATCAGGAGTATGATTAAGAGTAAAAAAGCAGATAGGCGCTATATATCCTATCTGCTGCTTTTCTGTTAAAAGTGGTGCGCCTAACAGGAGTCGAACCTGCGGCCTTCTGATCCGGAGTCAGACGCTCTATCCACTGAGCTACAGGCGCACGCATTACATGGTTATACTATCACAAAAGAAGGCTATGTTCAAGATATATCTTAACAGTAAACAGGTGTGGGATAATATCCCGGCCCGGCCTTATAGCTTTCCGTGCTGCTTGAGCAGTTGGATCAGGCCGCGGTCACGGAAGGC
>DHDL01000032.1:25724-29916 GCA_002399345.1 Thermoanaerobacterales bacterium UBA4877 | reverse complement strand
AAATCACAAGAAATGGGCTTATAGCTCAGCCTGTTAGAGCGCACGCCTGATAAGCGTGAGGTCGATGGTTCGAATCCATCCAGGCCCACCATGTAAAACGGAATTAAATTCCATCATATGGATTCTAAATTACTAGATGCCCTTGCGATAAGCAGGGGAATTTTTATATCTATGTGTGGGAAGAATTTAGATGAGGTGTTTTTATGTCTCTGGACAGAGTGACGGATGTTTTTAAAAGAAATGGTATAGATGCCTATTTTGTCGGTGGTTCCGTTAGAGATGAGCTTATGGGACGAGAAAGTGACGATATAGATTTTGCAGTATCTGCACAGCCTGAGGATACAATGGACATATTTGAAAAGTCGGGCTTTAAGGTTGTTCCTACGGGTATGAAATATGGCACCGTTACTGTAGTAGACGGCGGAGTGGGCTATGAGATGACCACCTTCAGACAGGAAGAAGGTTATAGTGATTCGCGGCATCCTGATGAGGTTTCCTTTGCCCGGGATATATACTCCGATCTTTCGCGCCGGGATTTTACGGTAAATGCCATTGCAAAATCATTAGACGGCAATATAATTGATCCTTTTGGCGGTGTGGATGATGTGAAAATGCACATCTTGAGATGTGTGGATGATCCGTCTGAGAGATTTAATGAGGATGCATTAAGAATAATGAGAGGCATAAGACTGGCTGCAGTTCTGGGGTTTGATATAGAAGAAAATACATACGGCGCGATGAAGCAGTTATCATATAAATTAGGTGACATTTCAGCTGAGAGGGTACAGGTGGAGTTTGTTAAGGCTATCACCTCCAAAAACCCTGCAAAGGCTATGGACCTTTTTTTAGATACAGGTGTATTTCATGTGATATTGCCTGAGATTGAACAGACCGTTGGAATGAAACAAAATAAATATCATGAGTTCACGGTTTATGAACATATAAAAAGAGCAGTGTCCGGGGTACCGGAAGATAAGATACTGAGAGTAGCGGCACTGTTGCATGATTTGGGCAAGGCTTGTACAAAGTCATATCTTATAACGTTAAGCGGTGTGGTGTATAAAAAAGATGATAAGATATATCTGCATTCAGATGAAGAGTACATGCTGTCCGGCAGGAAGTTTGCCAAATACTTAAATAAAAGGGTCATTGTGAATGGCCATCATCAATACAATCATCCGGAGAACAGATTGATTGTAAAACATATAAAGGTATCAAAAGTAGATATAGATAAAATTATTGATAAAACTGATGTTAAGTTTATAGGGCATGAGATATTTTCTGCAAAAATTGGACAGGATTTTTTAAATGGATTGAGGTTTGATAATGATACTAAAAAATCCGTGCTGAATTTAGTAAGGCATCATATGGATGTGATTAAATACAGGCCGGCCACTGAATATGACGTAAAGAAGATAATGGTGGGCATAGGTAGAAATGATGCGTCAAAGTTTATATATTTATATAAAGCTGACGGTGGAGCCAAGGGCAAGGATAATGTTGATGAGGATTGGTTTGCAGGAAAGTATATGCAGCTCTTGAATGAAGATTTTCCATATAACGTAAACGAATTGAATTGCAAGGACCTGGGTATCGGGATTATTGAAATATATAATAAAGTCAAAGGTAAGCATCCCAAAGAAGAGATTAAAAAAATAAAGGATGCAATATTTGACAGAATACTCAAGGACAACAGTTTAAATAATGAGGAAGATATACTAAAGTTAGCGGAAGATATAATAAAGAAGAATTAAAATCCTCCTTTATGGGAATAATTGCCTCAAAGGAGGTCATTCAATGAACAGGTGCTTTGTATGTGGTAAAGAAACAGAGGATGAGAATATACTCTTAGATCAGAGAATTTGTAATAATTGTCAGGATAAGATAAAAAATATCAATGTGCAGGATGCGGATTATGATTATTATATAGGGGTAGTAAAATTGATGCTGCAAAATTATATTGACAATCATAATAATGATTGATTGTAGAAGAAATATCATATCAAGTATACTTTAATTAAAGTGAAATAATGTTATAATAAACATAGAGATTCCGAGGATTTTTCCTCGATGCCATATAACAATCTCAAGGTTGGTTAAAGATCGTAAAATCGATTTTACTTTTATATGATGATATAAGCAGAAACAGAATATGGGAGGCATTACATGGGTGTACTTTATTATCTGAATGGTAAAGTAAGTGAAGAAGAGCCAAAGGTATCATCCCAAGACAGGGGATATAACTTTGGAGATGGAATTTATGAGGTTATAAGATGTTATGACGGTAAATTTTTTGCTTTGGATGACCATGTAGAGAGGTTGTTCAAAAGCGCATCGTTAATTGATATGAATTTGCCATACAGTAAAGAAGAAATTCGCAAGATAATAACTGATTTTTATAAACAAAGCAATAATCCTGAGGCTGCAGTGTATGTCCAGATTACCCGCGGTGCGACATCAAGAAGCCATACATACAGCAGAGATCTTAAGCCTATTTTCTTTATGTTTTCAAAACCCATGGAGGACAAACCGATAGAGTTTTATGAAAGAGGTTTTAAGGCTGTGACGGCACATGACGGCAGATGGGATATATGCCAGGCCAAGACAGTCAGCCTGCTGTATAACGTTCTTGCTAAGCAGAAGGCTAAGGATGCCGGCTGCCGTGAAGCACTATTTATCAGGGGAAACGGCGAGGTAACAGAGGGCGGTTCATCCAACCTGTTTATAGTAAGAGACGGTATACTTAAATCTCGTCCGGCTGATAACAGGATTCTTTCTGGAATTACCAGGAAGCATGTCATTGAACTGGCTGGAAAGAATAAGATACCATACAGGAATGAGATTTTCTATAAAGAAGACCTCATGGCTGCTAGTGAGGTATTTATAACCGGCACGACTTCAGAGGTAACACCAATAGTAGAAATAGACGGCAAGAAAGTTGGCACAGGTAAAACAGGAGAAATTACCGATAAATTGATCCATGCTTACCATGATATGACTAGAAACCTTTAGTAATATTAAGGACCGAAAGGTCCTTTTTTTACGTTCTTTTTAATGAGCCTATGCCCTATATAAAATGTGATTGCCCTGGAAATGCCTACATATATATTTCTTCTACCTTGCGAGCGGCTGCTTCCCCAAGCACTCTGTGTCCCTGCGGTGTTAAATGAATAGCATCCACATCATTCGGCTTAACAATATCTGCGGCATTTAGAAAATTACATGAAAGCCTGCCGGCTGTTTCCCGAAGTTTATCCGCCAATTTCATAGAGTATGAAACTGATTTTTTACCTGGAAATGCCGGGCCAAACATGGATGTATCGATTGTATTCCCGATTACAGTCGGTGCAATGAGCAAGATTTTAGGTCCATAACCTTGCAGGTAGCTAAGATCTCCCCGCGCATGTTTGATCAGTTCTCCGGTATTTTTTGCAATGTCACTAACGGATGTGAAGAACCTAATTTTCAGATCGTTTGTACCGAGCATGAATATAATCAGATCCAGAGGATAGTGGGAACGCAAACAAGGATTTAAATATTTGAGTCCGTTCTTTGCCTGCGGGTATACATCGTCCGGATCATCCAATGCCGTTGTTCTACCGTTTAGCCCTTCTTCAATCACACGAAAGCTGCTGCCTAATTTCTTTTGCATGACATTCGGCCAGCGTACTTCGTAGGGAAATCTGTCTTGTGTCTTATAATTAAATCCCCACGTATTTGAATCGCCATAACACATAATTATTTTCATACTGATCAGCACTCCTTATCTTATGTAATCTATATCTTTATGATATCACTTTAGGGATATTATGTGTAAGACGTTAAAATCGTCAATTGTTTTTCAAAAACAGGTTTGATAACATTATAGATAGAGAGGATTTCAAAACTGACAAAAGGGGTGTCTTAATAATGAAATATGAAAAATTGATTCATTCATTAAAGCATAAGGGCTACAAGGTTTCTTATTTTGAAACACCTGCCGAGGCCGCTGAATACATTACCGGTACGATAAGCGGAGTAACAGTCGGATTTGGCGATTCTGAAACTATCTCATCGATGGACCTTCCTAAGCTTTTGTCGGAGAACAATACCGTGATTAATCCCGCAGGCCATTTATCAACGGATTTTAATGAGATTGCTAAGAGATCGCTTTTGATCAACGTGTTTATCACATCGGTTAATGGAGTATCCG